>JBOGZC010000072.1:0-19189 GCA_050697075.1 Solirubrobacterales bacterium
CGTGGGGACGACGAAGGGAGGCGGGAGGGCGCTCGCCGGTAGCTCCGGTCCACCCCCACGCGCGTGGGGACGACGAGCCATGCCCGACCGAGCCTGTGGATTGGCACGGTCCACCCCCACGCGCGTGGGGACGACCAACCAGGGCAACACGCCGCAATGCGTCGCCTACGGTCCACCCCCACGCGCGTGGGGACGACGTGACCGTCTTCGGGTCGCGGTGCTCATGGCTCGGTCCACCCCCACGCGCGTGCGGACCACGAGCCGTAGGCAACGGGCCGAGGAGGGGCGCCGACAGCGTGGCGACCGGAACGGGCACCCGGCCGTCCCCGTCGACGACGGCGATGGCCAGCGCCTCCCGCTCGACTCGGCAGTGTTCGACATAGAGGAACGAGAGGCTGTCTCGGGTCTGCGGCAGGATGTGGAGGTCACTAAGCAGTCGTCTCATGGGCCCGCTCGCGCGACCGACAGCATCCCGCACCCATACGCCTTCTCGGGACCGATACCCTGCGAGATCGCCTGGCGGAACAGCTCCGCGTCACGCACGACGAGCAGGCCCTCGATTACAAACCCCCGGATGGTGATGCGAGTCGGCTGGCCACCCTGGCCGTGTTGACGCCCGACGAGATCGCCGCTCGGCCGCACCAGTACCGCGGCATCGGTCTGACCCGGCTCCGTCTCCAGCTCGAAGCCGGCGGGGGGCGCGTGGCGGGCGAGCCACGAGATAATCTCTTCATCCCCCCGGAGTGGCACCCGGCGACCGTTGCGCCGAGCACCGTCCGAGCTGCTTTTCGTGTCGATCTTGCGGGTAGGGTTGGCCTGCAAGCGGAACTGCAGACGCATGCCCTCGTGCAAAGAGGCAAGAGCCGCGTCGACCTCCTTCACCGCAGTGACACTCCCAGGGTCAAGGTACCCGGGAGGCAGGCGTGACCAGTCCGGAGCCGATGCGGACTGCACCAGGAGCCTGACCTGCTGTGAGCGCGGATCCGGCTCGAGCCTCCAAAGCACCCCGAGAGCCTGTCGAGCGGGCTGCGCCGGCACGTCGGGAAACGCCGACATGACCGTGCGGTGGAGTGCGACGCAGTCGCCGAGATCGCGCCGAGCGTCGCGATGGCGCGGGTTGAGGATGAGGCGTGAGAGGTACATCAGGGCACCTCCGCGAC
Organism: Solirubrobacterales bacterium; assembly: GCA_050697075.1. Classification (GTDB taxonomy): domain Bacteria; phylum Actinomycetota; class Thermoleophilia; order Solirubrobacterales; family 70-9; genus AC-56. The sequence continues at coordinate 1,161 of JBOGZC010000072.1, forward strand.
TGGCGTGGGCACCTGTCCAGTCCTGACCCAGCGCGACACGAACCGGCGCGTCCGGAACGCGGCGCCCACGGGCTGGTCGTGCCGCACCCCATCGCCTGCCCCAGACCTCGTCTCGACGACCGTCCGGAGAGCAGGTGGATGCTGACGCCACGGCTGGATCGGTCGCCATGGGTAGGTGGCGAGGGCGTCCTCGAGCGCGTCCCCGCGGATCCCGGGTCCGTCGGGCGACTTGGGCGGCAGCGTGACCGGCAGCGATGGTAGGCACGAGCGCCTCCCGAGGGTGGGCGCAAACCGGGGCCGGCGCAGTGCCGCTTCGACGGTCTGGAGCAGCACGAGGGTGCCTTCGAGGCCCACGAGGAAGTCAGCGTCGGCGAGGTACCAGCGCTCCGATACGACGGTGCTGTCCTCGCCGCCCCGTGACTCGCGTCCGGCGACCCGGGCGACGTTCTGAATCGTGTGGAAGTCCCGGATCGGCACCGGCTCGCGGTCGATCCGCACCCCCATCCGCAGTCCTGCGAGATCGGAGACGTCGGCCTCCCGCGGCCGCCCGAGGGCCGCGGCGAGCATGCCCACGACGCCCGACTTCGACGGCTCGAGGTCGGTGCCGCGGACCTCAAACCGACTCCCGGTGCCCCACGCTTGTAGGGGGCCCGCGAGCCGGAGCAGCAACGTGCTCATGCCACGACCTGCGCCTGCGGGGTGGGTGAGACGGCCGCCTCGCCGACGGCGGTGATGAGCGCCTCGAGCGAGACCGTTCGGGGCTCGAGGACGCCGAGGCCGTCAGTCGCGAGGCTGGCCACGGCAACGCAGCGGATCTCTTCCTCGCCATACATCCCCCGATGGGCGCGCCACTCGGCCTCCAGGGCGGTGATGGACGCCCGCAGCAGGTCGTCGCCGGCGACGACGTGGACCGGTCGCAGGAAGGCATTCGCCAGCGACTCTGGCGCATCGTCCCGCACCACCGCGAGGACGAACGCGGGGCGGTTGAACGCGGCGTGGCCGTGCTGCTTGCCCGACGGGATCGCGGCGACCGAGGCTCGCACGAAGGCCTCCAGGGCGAGACGTACCGCCTCGGGGTCGCCGAGGCGCTCGTCGAGCGCTCGCAGATTGAGCGTCGCATAGCGATAGTGGAGCGAGGCATTGAAGCCTTGGAGGCCGAGCATCCCGGCGCCTTGCTCGGCGGCCATCTGTAGCTCGTCGACCGCCGTGAAGTAGTCCGTCTCGGCATCGAGGGCGTGCGTGGAGAGCGAATGCGCGACGTACGCTGCGCCGTCGATGTTCTTGTCGGGCAGGTCCGCGATGAAGCGCCCGAAGAGCGCGAGGTCGATGGAGCCGGTGAGGTCGAGCGCGGCGTGGAACTCGCGCTTCGCCTCCGTGCTGACCTCGACGTTGGCCTGAGGTTTGGCACGGCCCCGGCCACGCCGAGGTTCGGCTGCTGCCGCTGCGGCTGGCTCAGTGGCGGTCAGGACTTCCCGATGTCGTTCGATGGCGATGGCCAGGGCTTCGACCTGGTCGTGAGCGACGAGGGCCAAGGCATCACTCTCGCCCTCGTCGGAGATGTTCCAGCCGATCGAGCGGAGCGCTCGCCCGACGGCCGTGCGTGCGTCGGTCTCGTCCCAGCCGCGCTCGATCAGGCGATCCGCGACGAGCTTGACGACCTGCTTCGTGCGCGTGGCCAGCCGCTCGGGCGGAAGGATCGCTTCGTCCCGGAACGCCTCGCGAATGGCGCGCTTGAGCGACTGTGAGCTAATGCGCGCGCGACGGGCGCCACCAAACACGCACTCCTTCGGAGAGCCCGTGTCGTCGCGGTTCAGGTTGGCCGGGGCGAACGACTGGAGGATGTGGAGGTCGAGGTACATCAGGCATCTCCTTCTGACGCTGGCTCTCGGTCGGCATCGCCATCGCTGAGGGGCACGAGGCTACGGGCGAAGGAGCGGCTCCAACGCCGCTGGACGACCCGCTCGGGATGGTTCCAGGCGCGCAGGTCGTGGAGGAGTTGTGCCCAGTCGATGCCGATCCCATCGGAGTCGAGGAGGGCGACCACGCGCCGCAGGTGCGGATCGAGGTCCGTCTCCGCCGTGCCGACGAGAGCAAGGAAGCGCGGACGGACCGACGCTTCAGAGCGGATGGCGACGAGCCGACCGAGCGAGGCACCCAGGTCACCCGGGGGTTGCCCGCGCGTCCGATGGCCGCCGGTCGTCGACGCGAACAGCGCACCGAGCCGGGTGAAGGTGCGTTCATCGTGCTCGCTCACCTCCTCAGGCAGCAGACGTCCGAGCGCGAGCAGCGTTTCGAAGCCGCCCCCGCGGTCGCCGAGACCGCGCCGCAGCGCGGCGAGCGTGCCGCGGTCGCCACGCTCGACCAACCGCTCAAGGCGGGCGACGAAGGTGCGCTCCGCTGTGGTCGGATGATGGGCCGGGGTCTTCATGTGGCGACTACCTCCGGAAGGTGACGGCGTGCGATGGCGCGGAGCTGGCGGCGGAAGGCGAGGTCGGCTTCCGCGACGGCGAGACCGGCGCGGGGCTGCCGCTCGAGATCGAGCGTGGCAGAGCTGAAGGCGGCCACGGCGGCACGCTCGACGGCATGTGCCCATGCGGCGAAGGCCACCGACCTTCTGGCTTCGTCAGGCCCGACCGCGAGCGCTTCGAGGAATGCGCCGAAGGCTACGTCGAGCGCGCTCCAATAGGGAGCGGATGTGCGAGCAGGATCGGCGACCGCCTTCTTTGCGTCGTCGACCTGGAGGCGCGTCGGCGCGTGGTCGTGCGCACCCCCGCTGGCGAGGGCCATGGCGAGGACGAGGAAGGGCCGCGGGATGGGCCGACCATTGTCCTCACGGCTCCAGCGCGGCTCGAACAGGTCGCCGACGGCCTCGGCGTACGCGACCGCTCGCACGAGGACGTCTTGGGCGTCGCGGTCTTCGAGGAGCGCCGGACTGACCGGCAGGTGTTCGGCTCGCCAGAGGTACGGCTTTGACGCGCGCCCGGGCGCCATGGTCAGACCGATGGCGTCGAGGGGCATGACGCGGTCGCGCCGCAGGTGACCGACCCCCTGACGTGCGAGTGTGGCGATCCAGTCGAGGATCGCGGGACGAACCGTCGCGCGATTCGGGGCGGCGACGAGGAGTGTTGTCGAGTCCCGCCACAGCGAGCGTGCCGGCTCGAAGCGAAGCGGTATCCATGGCTCCTCGGCGTCGGTCCTCGCCTGGGCGTTGCGCCGGTAGGCGCAGAAGACGGGCTCGACGAGGTACCGCCAGGCCGTTCCCATCGGTCGCTCCTCGCCCCGGAGCAGGACGACACGGCGCACGACGTTCCGGTCGCCGGTCCGGTCGGGGATGAGCAGGATCGAGCGGCTGAGACGGGTCAGTGCGTCGAGGTACCCGCGCACAGGTGTCGGACCCGGTTGCAGCGGCTCGTCGCGCTCCCAGGAGGGGCCGTCGGGACCGGAGCCGGTGATCGGCGCTGCGTCGGCGGGGTCGTAGCGGACGAGGTTGAGACACAGCGTCTCGAAGAGCGTCCGGCCCCGCACCAGGAACGTCGCCGTGCCGGTGAGCGGGCCTGCCTGAGCGGACCTCTTCGGGTCGGCGGGATGGCCCGTGATCAGACCGCCAGGTGCATAGAGCTGACAGGCGAGGAGCGCCCGGGCGGCCTCGGCGGGCGTCAACGCGGCCTCGGTCGTGTGGTCGAAGAGGAGCGCGCTGTTGCGCTCGGACGCGATTTCGTGCGTGAGCACCGCCACCGATTTCGCGAGTGCGGTCGGCAACCCCGCGACCTGTCCGAACGGGTGCGCTGCGTCGAAGAGATCGAAGCGGTCCGTGACCCGTTGGAGGTAGGTCAAGACCCAGCCTCGGTCGAAGGCCCGCGCTGCCCAGATGGCCTCCCAGGCATCTACGCCGCGCGGCCCGTCATGGGCACGGTGGACGATGGCGAGGAGGAGCCGGTGCAGTGCGACAGTGGCTAGGGGGCTGCTGTCGTCGATGGCCAGGATATCGGAGGCTCGGAGTAGCGCGTCGCGGAGCCCGACCATCTCGGGCGACCCGTCGGGGCGCAGCACCGGGATCCACGGCGCAGCGAGGAGATCGAACGAGGCCATCACTCCCTCCCGGGGTTTCGCGCCCGCTCGATAATGAGGCCGAGCCGATCGTCGAGCACCAGACGGTATGCGCCCACCGTGACACCTTGGTTGGCACGCACGAAGGGCACGCAGCCGCGGAGCAATGGCGAGCGAGTCCAACCCGCAGGCGCCGCGATCCGCCGTAGGGCCACCACAAGTCCCCGCGTGCTGACGGGGACGGAGCGACCGAGGAGCGCCTTTGCCTCGCCGATGCTCGGACGGCGTGTTTCGTCCACGAGCGGGGCCTCGAGGCACACGATCGTGACCCGGTCGGCATCGAGGCGGGTCATCGCGCGCAATGCGGGGTGCTCCGCATCCTCCTCGAGCGCGTTGCGAGTGAGGTCGGCGAGCGACCCGCCGGCCTCGCGTGGCGGCCGGACACGGCGGATTTCCGCCTCGCGGCGGTCCGCGGCGAGTTCCCCCGCGAGCTGTGCCGCCGATTGGCGCCATGCGGCCGCGAAGACGGCGTCGAGATCGCTGGGCGGTTCACCGGCGGCATAGACCGTCTCGATGAGCGCCTCGACGTCGCCGGGCACGGCGATGCGGTCGCGGCCACGCAGGGCCAACCAGGTTCGTAGCAGGAAATGCCCGTCGTACACCGCGCGCGCGCCAGGCTCGAAGATCGGAAGACCGCCCGCATCGAGGGCCGGGGCGGTGACGCGCACGATCGGCGACGCGAGCGCAGCCGGCCGGGACGAGGCGTTGGCGGCGTGGCGGTGCAGTCGGCCGGCGCGCTGGAGAAGCAGGTCGGCAGGGGCGAACTCCGAGACCATCGCGTCGAAGTCGAGATCGAGCGACTGCTCGATGACCTGGGTCGCCACCAAGACCGCGCGCGTCGGGCGCTGCGGGTTCGCGCCGGCCGCGACGCGGCCGAAGCGGCGCAACGTGCGCGCCTCGCGGGCCGCGCGCTCGTCGAGCGTGAACCGTGCATGCAGCAGGTCCACGAGTGGGCCGTCGTCGGACGCCGCTCCGGGGAGCCGGGCGGCCAGTCCTTGGTACACATCCTGAGCGCGCCCTACGGTGTTGCAGACGACTGCCACGCAGCCCCCATCGGCGGTTAGGGCCTCGACCTCGGCGACCAATGCGGACACGTCACTTCCAACAAACGAGACGCCAAGCGAGCGGACGTTCGGGGCACTGGTCTCGACCGACCTTGCGCCCGAACCGGCGGCGCTGACCCACGAGACGCGGGGATAGGATGCGGCCGGGAACGTCGCGGGCTCGTCAGGCCATCCGGCGCCTCGCGCGTAGGCCGCCAGGAAGCGTCGGCGCCGCGCGTCGGGGAGCGTCGCAGACAGCAGCACGACGGGGCTGCCGAGAGCGGCGCACCATTCGAGGAGCTGCTCCAAGAGAGTGGCCATGTACACGTCGGCGGCATGCACCTCGTCGACCACGAGAGTCTTGCCGGCGAGGCCAAAGAGGCGCACGAAAACGTGCGGGGTCACGAGCGCGGCGAGGAGCGCCTGGTCGATCGTCCCCACCCCTAAGGGCGCAAGGAGGCCTCGCTTCGCTCCGGTGAACCACTGGGAAGCGACGACGGTGGCAGAAGCGCCGTCTGGCATGGGATCGCCATAGACCGCGTCGGGCTGGTAGTGGAGGCGGTCGGCGGCGTCGCGGAGCCGGGCGAAATCAGCGGAGAGTGCTGCATGTCCGTGGAGGAGATGCAGTTCGGCGACCTCGCCCGGATACCGGCGTCGGACCATATCACGGACCCGCCCGAACATCTGATCGGACGTCGTCTGGGTGGGGAGCGCGACGTACGCTCCGCGTACGCCGCGCGCGGCCGACCAGCGGTCGGCGAGCCAGAGAGCGGCCTCGGTCTTCCCCTCGCCCGTGGGCACCTCGAGGACGGCTAGGGCGGGGGGACGGAGTTCCTCGGCGAGCTTCAGCGCCGCTGCCTGCACCGGGCGCGGCTCCTCGACGCCGAACAAGGCGCCGAACGGAACGACCCGGGCTTCGTCGCGGTACCCAGCCCAGCCGAGGCGGCGCAGCGCGACGGCCGAGCGAGCACGGGATCGTTCGAGGTAATCCGGCAAGTCGAGCGCCGTCAGCGGCGCTGCACCGCCCGCTAGGGGAAAGACGTCGACGTTCGAGGCGACCCAATCGGCGACGGTGATCAGGCCCGCGAGCAGCATGGCGGCTGGCCTCGACGGACCGCGGGGCGGAGCAGGAAACGACTCAAGCCCGAAGAGGTCGGCGACGACAGACAGGTGTAGGCGGCGTGCTTCCGTCCAGACGGGGCCGCCGAGCGACGAACGGTCGCAGATCGCTCCGTCGGGCGGAAAGACGCCGTGGTGGCCACCGAGGAGCGTGGCCAGCTGCGCGGCGACGCGGCGGGGCACCTGTAAGAGGTCCACGAGGTCGTCGAGGCCAGCGTCCGCGACCACCTCCCCATGGCGCGCCCCGCCGTTCCGTGCGGGCACGAAGTCCGCCGGGCGACTGAGCCCAGCCGTGACCAAGGCGGGGCCGAACAAGGCCGTCGGGTCGGGCAGGGTTCCGAGCTGGAACGCGGGCGAGCACTTGCCCAGGTCATGGAAAGCGGCGAGAGCGACGGCCCAGGCGCGCGCAGCGACGAGGTCGAGGCCGAGGCCGTTAGCGATTCGCGCTCGGACGGCCTCGGGGACCACCTCGTCCCAGAGCCGCTCAGCCACGGCCGCCGTGTCGAGGAGGTGGCAGACGAGGGGGTGGTGAGTGGCGGCTCCGTCAGCGCTTGAGCCGGTCTTGCCACGGACGGCGAGGAGCGCCGCGACGTCCATGGGAGTCAGCGCGGCACTAGAGCCGTTGTACGGCGCGGCCGCCCCGGCGTCGCTACCCGGCCCCATCTCTCCTGAACCCCTCCAGCCCTGAGTACGGTTCCGAGGCAAGTGTAGGGTGAAGGCACTCGGTGTCGCAGCGATCGGTCGGGATCGGATGTGCGCCAGCGCAAGGAGCCAACAACCGTGGGGCGTTCGACCGCCGACCGCCGAGACAGATTGATTGTTCAGGTCGCGCAGGACTTGGTTTCCGAGCACAAATCGCACGTCGAAGTGAATCCCGCCACCGGCGCCGGTCAGCCACAGTCGCCCAGGCTGCGGTGACTGCGAGACGGCTGATGGCGCGGCAGCAAGACGAGCGATCACGGTGACGTTCAGGAGGTCGCCAGCCCCCAAGACTGCAGGGTGCCGCTCACGGCCTGGCCCCATCAATACTCATGGTGCGACGCCGCAAGCTAGCAGGGACGGCTGGCTCGGAGCTCAGTAAGACCTCGGCATCCCGAGGACGTTGTGGCCCAAGAAGTTCAGGATAAGGCTGTTGCTGATAGGTGCCGTTAGTAAGAGCCGAGTCTCGCGGAACTTGCGCTCGACGTCGTACTCCGTGGCGAAGCCGTAGCCACCGTAGGCATCGAGGCACGCATTGGCGGTCGCCCATGAGGCTTGGCTGGCCAGCAACTTGGCCATGTTCGCCTCCGCCCCGCATTTTTGCCCCGAGTCGTAGAGCCAGGCGGCTTTGTCCCGCACCAGCGCTGCAGCGATGACCTGAGCGTATCCCTGGGCGATCGGATGCTGGACGGCTTGGTTCGCGCCTATGGGTCGCCCGAAGACGATTCGGCCGGTCGCGTACTCAGAGGCGCGGCGAACGAACCAGTGGCCGTCGCCGATAGCCTCGGACGCCACGAGGGTCCGTTCGGCGTTCCAGCTCTCGAGGACGTGCCGGAAGCCCTCGCCTTCGGTGCCCACCAGCGACGTGGCCGGCAGCCGGAGAGCGTTCATGACGACCTCGGTGGTGTGGTGGTTCAGCATCGTCTCGATGGCGCGGACAGCCAGCTGCCCGCTGGCCTGCGCCTCACGCAGGTCCACCAGGAACAGGCTGAGACCGCGGCTCTTGTCATCCAGTTCGTCGTACGGCGTCGTGCGCGCCAGCAGCAGCATCAGGTCGGAGTGCATGGTTCGGGAGATGAAGATCTTCTGGCCGTCGACCACGTAGGCATCACCGTCGCGCCTGGCGAAGGTCCGGATGCGCGTGGTGTCCGATCCGGCGTCTGGCTCGGTCACCGCAAAGGCCTGCAATCGCAGGTCACCACGGGCGATGGCGCGGAGGTACTCCTCCTGCTGGTCCGGTCGACCGTGGCGCACCAGGGCGCCCATCGTGTACATCTGGGCGTGGGCGACCGCGGCGTTCCCACCTGCGGCGTTGATCTCCTCGAGGACGATCCCCGCCTCGGTGATCCCGAGGCCTGCGCCGCCGAAACGCTCGGGGACCAAGATGGCGAGCCAGCCTGCGGCCGTCAGCGCCCCTACGAACTCCTCCGGATAGGCGCGCGCGTGGTCGACCGATCGCCAATATGCGTCCGGGAAGCCCTTGCACAGCGCCGCCACGGCAGAACGGATCTCCCCGTGAACGTCGGAAGTAGAGAAGTCCATGCCGCTCAGATCGCTCCGTCTCTCCTCAGCGCCTCGATTTCCTTGGTGGAGTAGCCGGCCTCCTGCAGCACGCGCTCGGTGTCGCCGCCCAGGGACGGGATCGGCCCCTCCGCGACAGCACTGTCCGACATGCGGATGGGACTCTCGATGGTGGGGACGGGGCCAACCGGTGATCCCACCTCGCGAACGAGGTGACGGGCGGCCACCTGCTCATGGCGCAGCACCTCGTCGATGTCGTTGACGAGGCCATGGGGCAGCTTCGCCGCGGCGAGGCGGTGGATCCAGGTCTCGGAGTCCTGGGTCAGGAAGATCCGTTCGACGACCCCCTCGATCTCGGCGCGGTGCCGGAGCCGCGAGGGTGTGTCCGCGAAACGTGGGTCCTCGGCTAGATCGTTCCGTTCGAGGACTCGCCGGCAGAAGCACTCCCAGTTATCGCTGCTCGCTACGGCGATGCTGACCAAGCGTCCGTCCCGGGCGCGGAACGGTCCGTAGGGCACGATGGCGTGGTGGCGCATCCCCGAGCGAGGAGGTGCCCCAACGCCGTGCCAGACATAGTGCGGGAAGTACGCTAGCCACTCCAGCATGGCATCGAAGATGGCCACGTCGATGAGTTGGCCGAACCCGGTTCGTTCGCGCTGGTATAGGGCGGTACTGATCCCGACGGCCGCGTACATGCCACCGGCCATGTCCGCAATCGGCACGCCCACCTTTGCGGGCGCGTCCGGATACCCGGTCGTGGCCATGATGCCGGCCTCGCCCTGCATCAGGAGGTCGTACGACTTGACGTCGCTATAGGGGCCGGTCATGCCATAGCCGCTGACCTTGCAGTAGATAAGCCGGCGGTTCCGGCGCCTGAGGGCTTCCCAGCCGAGGCCCACGCGGTCCAGCACGCCCGGCCCCATGTTCTCCAAAAGTACGTCGGAGTGAGCGGCCAGGCGACGGAGGACCTCCTGTCCGGCCACGGTCTTCATGTCCACGACCACGCTGCGCTTGGCGCGATTGAGCCATACGTAGCCCGATGAAAGTCCGCGCACGATGCCGTCCCAGCCGCGGATCACATCGCCGCCGCCCGGCCTCTCGACCTTGATGACCTCGGCGCCCAGATCAGCCAGCAGGTGCGAGCAAAACGGCCCGGCCGCGGCCTGCTCGAGGGCGAGGATGCGGACGCCTTTGAGGGCGCCCTCAGTCGGATGTGACCTTCGCACGCGCGGGGGTTCCATCAGCGTTCACCCTGGGCTCGGGGAATGAGGCTCGCTCCGGCGCGTGGTCACGCTTCCAGATGAGCACGGAACGCCGGTACTCGATGACGATCACCCCGTCCTGCTTGATACCACGCGTACGAAAGCGAACGACGCCCATAGTGGGACGCGAGACCGACTCGCGCTTCTCGAGAACCTCGCTCTCGGAGTAAAGCGTGTCTCCCTCGAAGAGCGGGTTGGGTAGCGTGATCTCGTCCCAACCCAGGGCCACACCGTTCTCGCTCGTGTCACTTACACCAAGCCCCGCGACCGTAGCGATGATGATGGCGCTGTTGACAAGCGGTCGCCCGAACTCGGTCATGCTCGCGTAATGCGCGTTGAAATGGATCTGGTTCGTATTGCCGGTCAGGAGCGTGAGCCAGATGTTGTCGGCCTGGGTGATCGTCCTACCGATATGGCTGCGGTACACGTCACCGGGCTCGAAGTCCTCGAAGAAGCGCCCGTGCCAGCCTTCCTTGATACCCACCTGCCTGCGTCCCTCTCTGACCGCCGTGCCCGCGATCCCACTATGGCTTCGCTGGGGCCAGTCGCCGTACCAGCCCTCTGACATCGCCCTGCTCGTCGAACGCCAGCAATTCTGACGCGACCCGTGCAGCCCGTCGGCCGCCCAGCCGTGGTGTAGCGAACTCGACGAACCGCGCCAACATCGCCGGGCGACCCACCGGGTTCTCGGGCTCGCCACTCGGGTACGTAAGGCTCGCCTCGAGCTCACGCCCGCTACGGAGGCGAACCACGACCCTGGCAGGCATGCCTTCGGGGTACAGGGCGTCGAGGGCCGGATCACGGTGGCAGGATGTCCGCACCATAAGGTGCCGCACCCGGGGATCGGCGAGGTTGGCGGCCGAGAACTCGGACCGACTGGCTCGCCCATGGACCAGTGCAATGGCCACCGCGAACGGCGCACTGAACTGGGCATCGACGACGGTGCGCGGATGGCGCTTCCGCTCGATCGGCTCGGCCACGAGCTCGCTGCCGATCGAGAGCACGCGCAGGTCGATGCGCTCGACCTCGTCCGGCTGCAGTCCGTAGTCCTCGCGCAGCTGGATCATGCAATCCACCAGCCCATGCGTGTATCGGCAGCCCGCGTGCGCCTTGATGGCCACGCGGTCGATGCCCATCGAGCCACCCAGTCCGGCCAGGAGCAGGGCTGGCTCGCCCGAGTCGCCGTAGGCATGCAGGAAGCCGTGCGGCCCCTCGAAGACCGATGCAGGACCAAGGAAGCCCGCCGCCGCGAGGCGCGCGGACACGATACCGGCGTGGGCCGCCCAGCCGGGCGCGAGGCGCTTCGTCCAGGACCCATCGGTAAGGTACTCGAGTGACCCGGCCGCCATGCCTCCGGCCACGCCCAGACCCGAGGTCAGCGTCGTGGCATCGTGGCCCAGGAGCAACCCGGCCGCCATGGCGGCGCCGAAGACGCCGGCCACGCCGGTGGGGTGAAACCCGCGTCGATAGGCCGAGGACGGCCCCAGCGCTGACCCCGCCCGGATGGTCACTTCGTACCCGGCCACGACCGCCTCGAGCAGCGCGACCGAGGTTGCATCGACCTCTTCGGCCACGGCCAGCGCGGCAGGAATCACGCTCGCGCCGGGATGCAGTGATGATACCCTCTCGCAGTCATCCATCTCGATGGCGTGCGAGGTCGTGCCGTTCACCAGCGCGGCCCAGCTTGGTTGGGTGCGAAGTCGGCTGCCAATGATGGAGGAGGGTCCGGGCGCGCCGAGATGGGCTAGGGAGCTCCGGACCGAGATGGAGGACGCCTCGTCGTACCCGGCCAGGGTCACACCGATGTGGTCGAGCAGCAACTCCGTGGTCCGGTCACGGGTGGACTGCCCTAGCGCAGACCAGGACAGAGCGCGGCAGAATTCGGCGAGTTGCCGTGCCGCCGTCGCGCTCACCGGCCGGCCGAGACTGAGGCGTGGACGCGCAGCGTCCGTTGGGCCCGCAACACGACGGGCAGTTCGACCAGCTGCCCACCCAGCATCACGGCGCCTACTCCGGCCGCCAACGCCTCCTCGTAGGCAGCCACGACGCGCTGGGCCAGCGCCACTTCTTGGGGTGACGGAGCGAACACCTTGTTCACGATCTCGATCTGAACAGGATGGATGAGGCACTTGCCGGTGAAGCCCATGTCGCGACCGGCGACGGCATCGGCCTGCAGCCCGGCAAGATCGTGGAAATCGGTCCAGACCTGGTCGACGACCTGCAGGCGCGCCATCGCACCGGCATTGACAACGGCGGATCGGGCATACAGCAACTCCCGACCTGGGCCGCTCCGGCTGACCGGCAGCCCAAGATCGAAGGCGAAGTCCTCGGCGCCGAAGAACAGTGCGATCATGCGCGCGTCGGCCTCCGCGATCTCAGCGCACCGATGCAGGCCACGGGCACTCTCGATCGCGCCGATCAGCTTGACCACGCCGGGTTCGAGGCCGCTCTCGCGCTCAAGATCCCCGATGAGGTGGGCGGCGTTCGAAATCTCCGACCGGTCCTCGACCTTAGGCAGGACGATCGCGACCAGCCCCGGTCCAACGACCGCGCGAAGGTCGTCGCGCTGGAGGCCGCTCGCGGCGGAGTTCACCCGCACCAGGTACGCGGGGCCGCCGCCGGCCCGAGGACGACGCAGCGCCTCGGACACCACGCGCCGGGCATCAATCTTGTTAGCCGGCGGCACACCGTCCTCGAAGTCGAGGATCACCGCATCAGCCGTGAGCGCGGGCGCCTTGGCGACCATGGCCTCCCGGTGGCCGGGCGTGAAGAGCAGCGAGCGCAGAATCTCCATCGAGCCTAGGTCGTGACGTCGGCAACCGACGCGGCGCGAACGGCGGCGGCCTCGCGGCGACTCTCAATGCGATGCTTGATGATCGCCGCGTAGCGGTACACGACGTGCACGAACTTGCTGTACGGCAGCGAGACATAGAGGCCGCCGAGAACCCCCAAATGGAGGCCGAGCAGCACGCCCATGGCCGCTGTTTCCCGGAAGGCGACCACCAACAGCCCGGTGATCGAGGCAAGATCGAGGATGGCCAGGAAAGCGAAGTCCATGCTCCGCATCACGCTTGCAGCGGGTGCTGGGTCGCTGCGAAGCTTGACCAGCATCAAGCCGGTGCAACCGACGGTCATCGCTACGCCGCCGATGACGCCGAGAACGACGGGCAGGCTGAGATAGTCGTAAGGGGGCAGCACGCCCAGGAAGGCTTGGAAAACGAAGGCGATAGTCGTCGAGGCGAAGGCCGCCATGAAGCCGTAGAACACAAGCGAATGGAGCACCACCCGCGACTTCGAAGGGCGATCCGCCGGGTAGTAGCACCCGTCCCCTCCACCACGGAGGTAGCGAAGCTCGAACGCATCGACAGTGGCCCCCCAGAGAGAACGAATGTCCAGCAACTCGCCCACAGTGCCACCCACCTCTCGCCAGAAGCGGTAGCCGCCTGCGAGCATGACCACGACCACGTACGCGCTAATCGCGAGAGCTGGGATGGCCATAGCCAGGTGTGGGACCACTCGATAAAAGGCACCCTCTCCGATCTGCGTCCCGAACAGGCCGGCCGGGCCCACCGTCATCAGCACATAGGCGAAGACGATGAGCAGCGAGATCGCAGCCAGCACTACGATCAGCTTGCCAGCGTGCGTGGCCAGCCGACCTACGACTGCCGGCCAGACGTGCCGTGTATAGGTGTTGGAACGGACCTCACTGAGGACGGCAGGCAGGTTGACAGCGAACTCATGCGGTGACGCGAACGGGCAGGCATAGAAGCAGGCCCTGCAGTCGTGACATAGGTTGGCCAGGTATTCGACATCGCCGTTAGTGAAGGCGGTGCGACGCTCCATCGCCGGGAATACGGCGCAGTATCCCTCGCAGTAGCGGCACGCGTTGCAAATCTCGAGCTGGCGCCGAGACTCATCCAGGAGATCAAGCAGCTGCAATCCGGGCCGCCTCAGCTCCAGCGATCCTGCCGAACACGGTACCGATCGTGAGCCCGATCCCGGCAATGTAGCCACGCGTCAGCACGTTGCCGGCCATGATCTCTCCAGCAGCGAAGACGTTCGCGAACCTCCCACCCCTATCCAGCAACACGCGCGTTTCGGAGTCGACCGCAACGCCCAGGTACGTGAACGTCACGCCAGGCCGAAGCGGATAGGCAAAGAAGGGCGGTTTGCGCAGGCGCTGGGCCCAATTGGACTTCGGCGGCTGGACACCGGTGGTGGCGCAGCCGTCGAGATCCGCGGCATCGATTCTGCGTCCCTCCGGGATGCCCGCATTGAACTCCATCACCGTACGATCGAGTACAGACGGGTCGACGCCGATCAGCTCCGCGAGCTCAGACACGCCCTGGGCCCGCAAGGGGGGGTACACGCCCGGGATGAAACTCCCGTTGACTTGGGCATCGAAGATCGAATAGGCGATCTGCTCCGGCTGCTCAGCGATCAGTCGGCCCCAACTTGCGTAGCGTCGAGGCCAGAGGTCTTCGCCTTCGTCCGCGAAGCGGAGGCCGTCGCGGTTGACAACGATCCCTAGGGGGATTGAATCGATCCGAGTGACGATGCCGCCGTCGAACTTCGGTGAGCGGGCGTCGACGGCGATGGCATGCGCACCCTTCGGATCGCCGACCGATCGCGAACCAAGGTCGAGGAGGATCCGAAGGAGCCTTCCGTCGTTGAGGGCCGTTCCACGGACGATGAAGTTCCTGGCAGCTTCGCCCCAATACTCGGAAAGCCAGTCGATGTTCGCCTCGAATCCGCCGGCCGCGACGACGATTGCCTTCGGGCGGAGCGTCTCCTCGTTGCCATCGCGCTCGATGACCACACCGACGCAGTGCGACTCCTGCACCTCGAGGCGAACGACCGGCGAGCCATAGCGGATGTCCACGCCCAGCCCAAGCGCGGTCGCGTAATAGTCGTTGATTAGGGCCTTTCCGCCACCGAGAAAGAACCGGTTCGTGCGCGAGAGATGGAGTGTGCCGCGCAAGGGCGCCTGCCACCGGATGCCATTGGCCTCCATGAACGATGGGCAGAAGCGCGATTCACGGATTGTCAGTCGGGCCAGCTCCTCGTTAACTGCGTCTCCGCTGACCCGGCGCAGGTCCTGCCAGAACTCCTCGTCGCTGTACGACCCCATCATGATCGCGTCGGAGCCTTCATGAGCGTGGCGGATATTGCGTGTGTGTCGGGTGTTGCCGCCGCGCGAACCCTCCAATGCGCGCTCAAGGACGACCACGCCGCGCCCCAGCCGACGGGCGGTCAGGGCTGCACACATCGCAGCGTTGCCACCTCCGATGACGATGACATCAACATCGGACGAAGCACCCTCAGGACCCACCACCTGTCCCCTCAGTCGACCGATCGAGCGCCTCGAGCGCCGATCTCGAGTTTCACGCGGACGTCCAACGCCCGCCGCATATGTTCCCGGGCGGTTCGTTCGGCCTCTTCAGGGTTGCGTCGGCGCAGGGCATCGAGAATCGCGCGATGCTCTTCAACGGCGAGGGCCGCCCGCCCCGGATAGGTGAACGTTGTCGTTCGGAAACGCTGCACCACTTGATGGACCTGCGCTGTAAAGCGCATCAGCATCTCGTTCCGACTGGCGCGCGCCAGGATGTGGTGGAAGTCGACATTCAGGCTCGCCATCTCCTCGAACCGGCCCGCAGCCGCTGCCCGCGCCAACTCCTCATTAACCTGCGCAAGTTCTTCGATATCAAGTATTTGCGCCGAGGAGGCCGCCAGCCGAGCCGCCGCTCCATCGAGTGCCTCTCGGACCACGTAAATCTCGATGATCTGCTCGACCGTGACGCGGCTGACCACCAGACCGCGATGGCGATCACGTTCCACGACGTGCTCCGCCTCGAGCCGCATCAAGGCCTCGCGGACGGGCGTGCGGCTGACCGAGAAGAGGCTCGCAAGGTAGACCTCGCCAAGGCGTGTACCCGGGGCCAGTCGTCCGCTGCGGATTCCGCCGACCATGGCGTCATGGACCGCGTCGGCGGTCGAACGGCCATCGAGCCTTTGGGGAAGCGACGCCCACAGATCGTCCTCGCTCACGGCCGACTGACCAGCTCGTGGACGCCCGCTGTCGTCATGAATAGCCGCGGTTTCAGTACTGAGATCTTTCATTGGCCTCTCGATTGCATGCAGGACCATACAGCACCGTCTGCGGCCTGAGAACCCAGAATTCCAAACGTCAAGCGCTTGGACCCCCAAATCCTTCGATGCCGCCAGCCTCGCGGGGGAGTTGACCGGGCACAGCCGCCAACCCTCCACTATTCGCGCGCGACTCCAAGTGACGCGAGTCCCAAGGCCGTCTCGTCGACCGCCAAACGAATCCCATCCATGCCGCGGCGGAGTGTGCCCCAGAAGGCGCGGGTGATCGAGATGTGCCTGGCCGTCGGGAAACGGATGAGGCTAGGCGGCGATCCACGCAGCTTCCGCCCCGGTCGCGACGTTCGCGAGCACCATCTTTCGGAGAACGAAGCCGCGCATCGGAGCGACCACTCGTTCGACCGGGTCTCCGAAAACGTCAACGATTTCGGCGAGCAGGTCGCCCGGCTGGACTTCGTCGCCGAGCGAAACATAGCTGCGGAGGCCACCGCCGCGGTTCACGTGGACAGGGGCGACCTGGGTGAAAGGTCGCGGCTCTGGCCCCTCGCCGTAGCCGTGGTCGTCGATCATGCCCATTGCCTTGAGCACCCTGAAAATTCCCCCAAGCCCGATATCAACGTACTCGGTGCTTATGCGCTGTGATTCCCCCATTTCGGCGATCGTGATGGCATTTCCCTCCGTTCCCGCCCCGTACCCCTTCAGGATTGGTCGAATCGAGAGCGGAAGCTTGGGCTTGTCCGCTTCTGGAATCTGGTCTACGCGGTATACGTAGGGTGCCCCGAAGGCTAGGGCAATCCTTAGGCACGTGCGATATGTTCCATCGTTCTGGTCCGGGAACACGTACGTGAAAGGGGCGATCACGGCGCCGTCGATGGCTGAGTGCAAATCGATCGTCACATCCGCGGGCTGCATGAACTCGGTCAGCAAGATGGCTGCGATCCGCTCCGACATCAAACCACCTGCCCAACCGGGCAGTAATGCGGTCAGCTCGCCGACGTAGCGCTCCTCATCTAGCCAGGCGCGTGATCGCGTGAGGTACGCTGGGAGATTCGAAGCCGGCACGACGACCAAAGTGCCGATGAGCTCCGCCGGCTTCACTGACGCGATGACTCGTCTCGCGATCTCAACCCCTGTCACCTCTTCCCCGTCCACGGCTCCTTGAACATAGAGCGTCGGGCCATCCTTTCGTCCCCGGACGATGTGAACAGGCAGCGACACGGGTGAGCCGTCGGCGTACTCCCCCACCTGGACTCGCTCTCTTCGACTTGCGCCAGGTGGGCACTCAACTCCGAGAAATGCCACTGGTAGCCTCTCCTCTCTTCACGCGCCGTTGCCTGGCTAGCCCCTGGCGGGGCGCTCTCGAATGCTCTCTCCGCCTACGCGAACGGATCGTCGGGCGGCTCTTCGGAAAGCTCGACGAAGACGGTCTTCAGCTCGGTGTAATACCGCAGAGCTTCCAGACCGTTCTCACGTCCGATACCGCTGAGTTTGTATCCGCCATAGGGCAGCATCCAATGGACCG
The DNA here is from genome assembly GCA_050697075.1 of Solirubrobacterales bacterium. Taxonomy (GTDB): domain Bacteria; phylum Actinomycetota; class Thermoleophilia; order Solirubrobacterales; family 70-9; genus AC-56. The sequence continues at coordinate 18,539 of JBOGZC010000072.1, forward strand.
GCCGGAAGGTATTGATGGAAATCACCCCGGCTTGGAGTCGGGCTGCCACACGATGGGCTCGCGTGATATCGCGCGTCCAGATGCCAGCGACCAACCCAAATTGCGTGTCGTTCGCTGCTTCAACCACATCATCCTCGGTGTCGAATGGTGCGACGGCAAGAACCGGACCGAAGATCTCCTCTTTGGCCAACCTCGATCCGCGGTCGACGTCAGCAAACACCGTTGGCTCCACGAAGTACCCGGCGGCTAGCGGCGGCTTGGTGATGCGGTGCCCTCCTGCCACCAGGCGCGCACCTTCAGCCTTCCCGATTGCTATGTAATCGAGCGTCTTCCGAAGCTGTGACTCGGACGCTAGCGGCCCGATGTGGCTGGTCAGATCCAACGCCTGTCCGACTCGAATCCGGTTCGCACGAACGGTTAGGCGCTCCAAGAAGGCGTCATATATCGGGCGTTGGACGAACAGCCTTGAGCCCAGCGAGCATGACTGACCTGTCGAGCGAAAAGCTGAGTGAACGGCGACTGTCAGCGCTCGTTCGAGATCGGCGTCCTCGAAGATGATATGAGGGTTCTTGCCCCCGCACTCCAAGGAGATGCGCTTCAAGTTGCCGGCGGCAGCGCGCATGATGTCCTGGCCGGTGCGGTAGTCCCCCG
>JBOGZC010000073.1:0-19035 GCA_050697075.1 Solirubrobacterales bacterium
GCCGATCGCGCTGGAGGGCTCATACGGACGCGAGGCGGCGACAGGACGTGGGTGCGTCTACATGTTCCGCGAAGCGGCGCCGCAGCTCGGCCTCTCCCCCGCCGACACCACCTTCGCCGTCCAGGGGTTCGGAAACGTGGGCTCGTGGGCCGCCCGGATCATGCAGCAGCTCGGCGCCACGATGGTCGCCGTCTCGGACGCCCACGGCGCGATCCGCAACGACGCCGGGATCGACGCCAACGCGCTCCATGAGCACCTCACCGGCGGCGGGGCGATCACCGAGTTCCCGCAGGCGGAGTCGATCGAGCCCGACGATCTGATCGCGGTTCCCTGCGACGTCCTCATCCCCGCGGCGCTCGGCGGGATGATCCACGAGCGAAACGCCGACCGCGTCCAGTGCCGAGTGATCCTCGAGGGGGCGAACAGCCCGACCACGCCGGCCGCGGACCGCATCCTGAAGGACAAGGACGTCTACATCGTCCCCGATGTGATGGCGAACGCCGGCGGGGTCGTCGTCTCCTACTTCGAGTGGGTGCAGAACCTCCAGCACTTCCGCTGGGACGAGCGCGAGGTCAACGACAAGCTCGGCACGATCATGCGGCGCGCCTACCGCGAGGTCTCAGCGAGAGCCCGCGAGGAGGGGATCGACCTGCGCGAGTCCGCCTACCTCGTCGGCCTTGAGCGGGTCGTCGAGGCCTCGCGAACCCGCGGCTACGTCTAGAAGTCGAAATCCTTCGGCTTGCCCTGCTCGAACCAGAGCTCGTCGTCCTCCGGAGCGTCCTTGAGGAACTCCGGGGTGTCCGCGAGGACGTCGTCGTCCTCCTCGTCCCCTTCCTCCTCGTCCCCCTCCTGATCGGGGAGCGGCTCCTCCTCGCTCGGAGCCTCCTCGTGCTCCTCGATCGGGCCGGCCTCGGCCTCGCTAGCCGACTCCTCAGCCGGCGGCGCCTCGGGCTCGATCGTCTCCTCCGGGAGCGAGTGCTCGACGGTGTCCAGCGACTCGATCGGCGCAGCCGGCGCCGGCTCGGGCTCTTCGGCCGCGAGCTCCTCCTCAGCATCCGGTTCACCCTTCGCCGTCTGGTCGTAGACCGCCGTCAGCTCCTCTGACTCCGGAGTGGGCTCGGCGGCCTGCGGCTCCTCATCCGCCGCCAACGGTTCGTGGGCCTCGGGCGGAGGCTCCACGACGGGGTGCTCGCTCGCCGAGGGCTCGGCCTCGGAGCTCGGCTCCGCCGTCTCCTCGGTCGCCTGCGTCGGCTCCGACACGGGATCCGTGGCGGCTGCGCCGTTGCCGTTCCGCTCGTGGGACTCGTCGCCCGGGAAGTCGGGCTCCCCAGGCCGGCTGGGCGGCCCGAACGCCTCGTCCTCGAGCTCCTTGAGCTCGGACTCAGTCGCGCCACGCTGCCGCTTCAGGTCCAGATGCTGGCGAATCGCGTCGTCGAGGATTCCCATGGGCGTTGAGGGTGAAAAGAGTACTGGGCCTCCAGGGGCGCGTAGACACGTCTTCCTGCATGGGCGCGAACGCCCGAACGTCGAACGCCCGAGGCTCCTTCGTGGTCTGAGTTCGCCGCCGGAGCCGGTGTCCCTGCGCGCTCAGGACCGTCCCGCCGGGCTCTTCTCCGGGGCGCCGCTGACCCGGTTCTTGCCCGAGCGCTTGGCCTCGTAAAGCGCCGCGTCGGCCGCGGCGATCAGGGTGCGCGCGCTGTCCGCCGACCCCGGGATCGAGGCAGCGCCCACGCTGGCCGTGATCCGGAGCGTCCCGGAGCCGTCGATGCGCGGGATCACCTCCGACTCGATGCGGGCGCGGATGCGCTCGGCGAGCTCCAACGAGCCGGCGAGCCCCGTCTCCGGGAGCGCCACCACGAACTCCTCGCCGCCGTAGCGCGCCGGCTCATCGACGCCGCGTGACTCGGATTGAAGCACCGCGCCGATCGTCCGCAGCACCTCGTCGCCCTGAAGGTGGCCGTACGTGTCGTTGACCCGCTTGAAGTCGTCCAGGTCGAGAAGGATCACCGAGAGCTCGTGACCGAAGCGCTGGGCGCGCGCGGCCTCCTTGGAGATCAGCTCCCGGAAGCGGCGGTTGTTGGAGAGGCCGGTGAGCTCGTCCGTGACGGCCTGCTCGGAGACCAGCTCGTGCAGCGCGATGTTCTCGATCGAGGCCGAGACCTGGCCCACCAGGGAGAGGAAGACGTCCCGTTCGGCGTGACTGAACTGCTCTCCGTGGCGGGCGACCGTCATCACACCAACGGTTCCGGAGGGCTCCGCGAGCCGCCGCAGCGGTCCCGCCAGCGCACAGTAGCCGTCGTCCTCCCGGACGACCAGATCGTCCCTGGTGCGCGCCTTCTCGGCGGCGGCGACCGCGACGTCGCGAAGCGCCTGGGTCAGCTCGCCGGCCTCCGCCTCCGCCCCGTCGCGGCCAGTGAGGACAATCGTCCCGTACTCGGCCCGGCACGCGGCGAGCGACGTTTCGACCACGACCTGAAGCAGAGCCTGGCGATCCAGGCCCGAAGCGAACGCCTCGCCGATCCGGCTCACCGAGCGATCGATCTCGATCTGCTGGCGGCGCAGCTCGTCCATCTGGGTCTTCAGCCGGTCGCTCATCTTGTTGAACTCGCTCGCCAGACCGGCCATCTCGTCCTTGCCCACCACCGGCACCTTGTGGCTGAAGTCCCCCTGGCCGATTCGCCGCGCGGCGTCCAGCATCGCGGCCACCTGGCCGCCGAGGGCCCTCAGCAGCAACGCCACGAACAGCAGGGCGACCGCGAAGAAGACGACCAGCACCGCGGCAACCAGCGGGCTCGAGGAGAAGAATCCCGCGGACTCGGTGGGGCCAAGCAGGGCCAGGCGCAGCGGGCTTGGCCCCGGCAGGTCGGTGGTGCCAACGCGCAGTTTCTGGCCATCCACCTCGACGTCGCCGGAGTGGCCGCTCGTGGGGAGGCTCGAATCCCCCAAGTTGAGCGTTCCGGCGACGGGTCCGTTGGCGCCGAGGAGCGCGGCGTCACGCCCGGTCAGGTGGCGCACCTGGTCGAGATATGTGCTGGGCGTGGTCGTAGAGACCACCAGCGAGCCCAGCGCGCCCCCGGGCCCGCGGAGGTTCAAACGGAAGGGCGCCACCACAGCGGGGCCGCCGATGGCCACCAGCTGCCTGCCGCCGGCGTCGCGGACGACGAGCGACCGCGCCCCGTCCTGGCGGGCCGCTGAGTGCGCGGCGGCCGCGATCTGGGCCGAATCGCCGGTCTGGAGCGCCGCGCCGAGGGTGGGGTCATGTCCGAGCGCGGTCGCCGCCCGCTTGGCCTGTGCCGCATCGTCCCCGTATACGGAGAGGGCGGTCCCGAGGCCAGCGGCCAGCCTCGCGTCCGCCTTGCCGTTCCGCGACTGGGTTGTCACCTGCGTGACCAGCACGGCGACCGCGATCATCGGCAAGACGACGATCAGCAGGAAGAAGAGCGTGAGGCGGCTACGAAAGCTCAATTTGGGCTCCACCAGCTTAGATCGGCATCCCTACGGCTATTCTTGCCTCCCGGGACGCACTTTCCCAAGTATGCGTCCTGAGGCGGGGCTATAGCTCAGTTGGGAGAGCGCCTGGATCGCACCCAGGAGGTCGCCGGTTCGAGCCCGGCTAGCTCCACTGCTTGGTTGCTTGCTTCCGCCCGTCAGGTCGCGGCGACGGGGATCGCGCCGGCGTCGCGGCGGACCTGCAGAGAGTGCCGGAGTGGATGGTTGCGCCCGATACGCCTCAGGACCCCACGCGCGGCGCCACCTCGGCGGCCACGAGCTCTATCTGCCGCGACTCGTCCCCGAGGGGCCAGAGGAAGACCTGTTGACACCCGGCCTTGGCGTAGTTTGAGAGCAGCTCGGCACAGTGCTCCGCGGAGCCAACGCACACTTGGTCGCGCAGCTCTTCGGGGTCGCGATTCAACAGCGGAGCCAGCACCTCACGGAGGACTCGATCGCGCTCGGCGCGCTCCTCGGTCACCCAAGTCCACATGGTCACGAGGGCGTTCGGGAACCCATCTGCGCCGCGATCGTGTTTCCGTAGCTCGCCGGCCAGTAGGTCGCTTCCGGAAGCGAAGAGCTCGGGCGTCGTGTTGTACGCGGAGGCCAGCCATCCGTCGGCCAAGCGCGCAACCCGGCGGAGTCCCGCCTCCGAGCCCCAGCTTCCGATCCACAGCGGGACGCCGCCGCTCGCGCACGGAGATGGCGCCAGGTCGACGTCGGGCAGGGCGTAGTAGCGAGCGGCCTGCGGCTTCGGCTCTCGGCGAAGCAAGGCACGGAGGATCGTTACGGCCTCGTCGAACCGCTTCCATCTGTCTTCGAAAGGCACTCCGATCGCGTCGTAGTCGCGCTTGGAGGAGCCGGGGCCGAGGCCGGCGATGAGCCGTCCGCCGGACAGGACGTCGAGTGCGGCGAGCGTCTTCGCCAACGGCACCGGCCCCCGCAAGGCGACCAGGGAGATCGTCGTCGCCAGCGCCAGGTCTCCAGAACGCTCGACCACCGCTGCGAGAGCGGTCGGCCCATCCAGCCAGGGAGTGGAGAAGACGAAGTGATCGTTGGCCGAGATCGCGACAATGCCGCACTCGCGAGCCGCGTCCACCGTCGATTGCAGCCGCGCGAGCGACAGCCCCTCGTGGCCGAATTCCATCAGGGGCAGATGCACGCCGAGTTCCATGCGCCGCGATGCTGTCACAGGTGGCGCGGGCTCTTGCTCCCCAGGCGGAGGGCCTAGGCAGACGCTTCAGGGGCGTAGCGATGGTGAATCGCCAGCGCGTTCCCATCGGGATCGCGAAAGATCACCTGCCAGCAGACGCCACTGTCGATGACATCGCCGACGAACTCCACTCCGCGCGATTCGAGCTCGGCCTTCGCGGCCTCGAAATCCTCGACATGGAACTCGATCGGATGGGTGTGCGGCGCAAACTCGATCCCGAAGGCGTCCGACTGCATCACCGCTACCGTCACGGTCCCGGTCTCGAACTCACCTGCGGGCATGTCGCCCCACTGCTTGGAGAACGGCAGCCCGAGCACCTCGCCGTAGAACTTGCGCGCGGACTCGTAGTCCCTGGTCGGGATCGCGATGAAGTCGACCCCGCTGATCAGCTGTCCCGTCGTGCTCACGCCAACAGCCTTCCACAATCGAGCACGTGGCGGATCACTCGAGGTCCCATCCGAAATAGACCTCGGTCCTCGCGATCCTCTCGCCGTCGAACGTCAGCACCTCGGTGTTGCGAAAGCGGCTGCCGTCTACCCTCGTCCCCTCGTAGGTGACCACCACCTCGTCACCGGACTCGATCAAGCGGACGAACTCGAATCGGGTCTTGCTCCCGGAGTGGGGCCAGCACCGCTCGAAGTACCCCTCCCGATCGAGCCCGGGGTCGGGTGGGCTGAAGAAGGCGTAGTCGAGTGTGAGCAGGTCCTCCATGGCCTTACGGTCGCCCGCCGCGAAGGCGACGTAGGCCATGCGTGCGGTCTCGGCCCTGTCCCGGTTGCGCGTCATTTCGTCCTCCTCTCGCTGATTCATTTCCACTGCATATATCCTCGAACCCGCTTCGAGGAGGGTGCCATGGCTGAGCCGACCAAGGAGAACCAGGAGGCGGCGGCGATTCCCGACGGACCGAGCGTTTCCCCGAGCCTGCGCCGATGACGACCGCGGCCGGTCGAGGGAGCCCGTCGTCCAGCTACGAGGCGTTGCTCTGGGAGCAGTCCGGCGCCGTCGGGCGGCTGACGCTGAACCGACCCGAAACCCTTAACGCCTGGACCGCGGACTTCGGCCACGAGCTGAAGCAGGTGGTGGAGGGCGTGGCCGCGGACGAGTCCGTGCGCGCGGTCCTCATCACCGGCGCCGGGCGGGGCTTCTCCTCCGGCGCCGACCTGAAGGCCGGCTTCGAGCCCGCCGATGACGGAATGCCCGACATCAGGAAGGAGCTCCACGAGAGCTACCATCCGGCGATCGCCGGCGTTCGGCGCTTGCCGAAGCCCGTGGTGGCGGCCGTGAACGGGCCGGCCGTGGGGATCGGCTGCTCGCTCGCGCTCGCCTGCGACCTGGTGATGGCGGCGGAGTCCTCGTTCTTCGGGCTCGCCTTCGTGAACATCGGGCTGATGCCGGACGGAGGCTCCACGGCCTTCGTGCCTCCGGCGGTCGGCAAGGCACGCGCGTTTCAGATGGCACTGCTCGGCGAGCGGATCCCGGCGGCCCAGGCCCTCGACTGGGGTCTCGCCAACTGGGTCTACCCGGACGGCGAGCTGATGGACCGGGCGAACTCCCTCGTCGAGGGGCTCGCCGCTGGGCCAACGCGCTCCTACGCTAGCTCGAAGGAGGCCCTGAACCGGTTCATCTACGGAGACCTCGACGCGCAGCTGGACCTCGAGGCGGAGTTTCAGCACGCGCTCGGGCGAACCAAGGACTTCCTCGAGGGCGTCTCGGCGTTCGCCGAGAAGCGCGAGCCGAACTTCAGCGGCTCCTAGCCGACCCGCCCGCCGTGGGGCGTCGAGAGCTACGAGAGCGAGGGGCTCTTCTCCTCCGACTCCTCCTCCGCCGGCGCCTTCGTGCCTCGTCCGCCGTCGGGGCGGGCCGCACGGTCCTCATAGGCCGCGCGCTCGGCGCGGTCGGGGGCGGCGAGCACCTTGTCAGCCCTCATGAAGCGGGCGATCACCTCCTTTGCGCGGCGGGGGAGCGGGTGGATCAGCTTGTCGATCACCGCACTCGACGCGGGCACCCAGACGTCGAACTTCGGGAACTTGAGAGCGCCGACGATTGCCTCGGCGACCTCACCGGGCTCCAGCTTGCTGACGCCGCGTGTGTCCGGCAGGCCGGAGCCGAGCTCGGTGTTGACCACCGCCGGCATCACCACCGAGACCTCGATTCCGGTGTCGCTGAGCTCGGCGCGCACGGCCTCGCTCAGACCCACGACGGCGTGCTTGGTCGCGCAGTACGTGGCGCCGCCTGGAAGCCCGACCTTCCCGGCCTGCGAGGCAAGGTTGACGATGTGACCGGTGCCCCGCTGCCTCATGCCCGGAATCGTCAGCTTCATCCCGTAGATCACGCCGTGAAGATTGATGTCGATCATCCGCTGAGCGGTGGCATCGGTCTCGTCGACGAACGGGCCGATCGGCATGATCCCGGCGTTGTTGATGATCACGTCGACCGGTCCGAGCCGCTCGGAGACCTGGTCGAGGAAGTTGGCGAACGAGTCGCGGTCCGTGACGTCGACCTCCAGGCCGACGGCCTCGGTGCCCAGCGAGCTGGCCACCTCGTCGGCGAGCGGCTTGTCCAGATCGCCGATCGCGATCTTGGCGCCCTCTCGCGCGAGCGCCTCAGCGGTCGCCTTGCCGATACCGCGGGCGCCACCGGTGATTGCGACGACCTTCCCATGCAGTGAACGCGGTTCCTTGGCCATCAGCCCTCCTCTGGGTCGGGTGCGAGGCAAGACGCCGGGGACGCCGCCCCTGGAGCCTCGACATGTTCGCTACATACTGTCGGACCGGTCGCTCAAGCGGACGGCCGCCCTCGCTTCCGCCGATACGATCGCTCACGGGATGGGAGCGAAGGAGATGCGCGTCGGCGAGCCGAGGCAGTCGCTGAGCGCCCACGCTGGCCTGAGGATGACGCTGGTGATGACGTCGGGCGCGAGCGGGGGCACCCGGCTCGAGATGGAGTGGCGGGTGCCTACCGGCAAGCGCCTGGCCGCGGCGGATCACTACCACCCGGACGGCCCGGAGGTCTGGCGAGTGCTGGAGGGGAGGGCCGGCTATCGCCTCGACGGCGCCGAACACACCGCCACCGCTCCGTTCGAGTACGAGGTTCCCGGCCTCACCTCGCACGCCCACCCGTGGAATGCCGGACAGGACACGCTCGTCGTGCGCCAGATCATCGCCGGCGACCAGCCGCTGCCAGAGCTCACCGGTGGGGTCCAGGGCTATTTCGAGACCTACTTCGCCTTCGCCCAGCATGGAGAGGTCAACGACGACGGGCAGATCGGCAGCCGGCTCCAGAACGTGCTCACGATCCACGACCTCCTCGTTCCGGGGACCTTCCTCGCCGGCCCGCCCCGGTGGGCGCAGCGCGCCGTGCTCGGGACGCTCGCGGCGCTCGCCCGCGCCATGGGAAAGCGTCCCTACGCTCGCCCGGAGTTCGATCGTGACCGCAAACCGCTGGGTTAGCCTGCTGCCATGGGTGAGCTCCTGCTGGCGCGTCACGGCGAGACGGAGTGGAGCGTCGCCGGGCGCCACACGGGTCGCACCGACCTGCCGCTGACGGAGCATGGGAGGGGACGCGCTCGCGCGCTCGCCGATCTCCTCGCCGGCCGCTCGTTCGCACTCGTGATCTCCAGCCCGCTGCGCCGCGCGCTGGAGACCTGCGAGCTCGCCGGGCTCGCCGGGCAGGCGCAGGTGCGCGAGGACCTTCACGAGTGGGACTACGGCGACTACGAGGGCTGGACCACGCCCCAGATCCACGAGCGCCGGCCTGATTGGAGCCTGTGGCGCGACGGCTGCCCCAACGGCGAGACGGCCGTCGATGTGGGCGTGCGTGCGGATCGCGTGATCGCCGAGGTGCGCGCCACAGGCGGGGATGCGATCGCCCTCGGGCACGGCCACATGCTGAGGGTGCTCGGCGCCCGCTGGGTGGAACTCTCTCCCCAGCACGGCGGGCGGCTCGCGCTCGGGACCGGCGCCCTCTGCACCCTCGGGTACGAGCACGAGCTCCCGGTCGTCATCCAGTGGAACCGCGAGCCCGGGGAGACGAACGGGGACTAACGGGTAGGTGGGCGCCCGAGCGGGCTCAGCCCCGACGCGGGGCCGCGGGCTCGCGCCGCGCGAGCTCCCGCAGGTTGCGGGTGATGCGGCCGAACAGGAGCGCGACCATCGTGCCGGCGATCGCCAGGCCGATGAGGTCGAGGACGGTCATCCGCAGATGGCCGATGTCGAAGTCCAGGCCCAGGTGGAGCGCGAGGGCGACGTTGAGGGCGATCAGGATCAGGCGAAGCTCGGTGGGGCCCAGCAACCCGTAGCCGATGCTGAAGCGGCCGAACGCGTAGCTCTCCAGGTAGACGTTGATCGAGAGCACCAGGTAGACGACGACGATCAGCGTCCCGACCGACAGCAGCATGAACGGGGACAGGCCGAGCCCGATGCCGATCGCGGCGGTGGACATCGCGTCGACCAGGTGGTCGAGGTAATAGCCGTAGGTCGGTCGCTCGATGTGGCGCACCCGGGCCAGGGTGCCGTCGAGCGAGTCGCCAAGCCAGTGGACGACCAAGAGCGCGCTGGCCACCATGCCGCCCCCGACGGCGCCATCTGAGCCAACCGCTCCCTGCGCGCCTCTACCATCTTCCGACGATGCGGATCGACCAGCATCTGGGCAACAGCGGACCGGTCTTCTCGATCGAGTTCTTTCCGCCCCGAACGCCGGAGGGGGTCGACAACCTCTTCGAGACGGTCGAGGCCCTGAAGCCCCTGGAGCCGGACTTCGTCTCCGTCACCTACGGCGCCGGCGGCGCGACCCGCGACGGGACCGTCGAGATCGCCACGCGAATCAAGCGCGAGCACGGGCTCGAAGCGATGGCGCATCTGAGCTGCGTCGGCGAGACGCGCGAGGGGCTCACGGAGATCCTCGATCGATTCGAGGACGCCGGGATCGAGAACGTGCTGGCCCTTCGCGGCGACCCGCCGCGGGGCGAGGCCGAGTTTCGGGCGCCGGACGGCGGGTTGTCGAGCGCCGCGGAGCTCGCCGGGTTCATCTCCAAGCGTTACGACTTCGTGATCGGAGGGGCCTGCTTTCCGGAGATTCATCCGGAGGCGTCCAGTCTCGAGGCGGACCTCGCGTACCTGAAGACCAAGGTCGAGGCCGGCGCGCGGTTCCTGATCACCCAGCTCTTCTTCGACAACCGCGTGTACTTCAGGTTCGTCGAGGCAGCGCGCGACGCGGGCATCGAGGTCCCGATAATCCCCGGCGTGATTCCGATCGCGAGCTACGCGCAGGTGTCCCGCATCTGCGATCTCTGCGACGCATCGATCCCCCCCGAGCTGTCCGCCGCGATGGACGGGCTCGGCGGCGATCCGGAGGCCGAGGCGCTGTTGGGAGTGGCCTTCGCCGCGCAGCAGTGCGAGGAGCTCTTGGCGCGCGGTGCCCCCGGCGTCCACTTCTACGCACTCAACCGGGCTTCCGGGACGCGTGCGGTCCTGAGCGCGCTGCGCGCCTCGCGTCCGTGGGAGCGGGCCGGCGGCGAGTCACCATCGGCGCCGGTGAGCGTCGAATAGACTGGGCTGCCGCGATGGCCGACCAGGGGTCCCTCCGCTATCACGGCCACCGGATCGAGTACGAGGTCCACGGCAAGGGGAACCGGGTGCTCGTCCTGGTTCACGGCCTGCTCATGAACCGGCGCATGTACGACCGGCTCGCGCCGGAGATGGCCGCGCGCGGGAACCGGGTGATCACCGTCGATCTGCTCGGGCACGGGCAGTCCGACAAGCCGGCCGACATGCGCACCTACTCGATGAACTCGTTCGCCAACCAGCTCGCGGCCGTGATCGACCATCTGGAGCTGAGCGCTCCCGTGGTCGGCGGGACGTCGTTGGGCGCCAATGTGGCGCTCGAGCTGGCGGTACACCACCCGGAGAGCGCCGGGGCTCTGTTCATCGAGATGCCGGTGCTCGAGGACGCGCTTCTTGGCGCGGCGCTCATGTTCACCCCGATGCTGCTGGGCCTGCGCATCGGGAAGCCGTTCCTGGTTCCCCTCTCCGAGGCCCTGAGGAGGGTCCCTCGATCGCATTATCTGGTCGACATCCTGCTCGACTGGCTGCGTCGCGATCCGGACACGTCCCGGGCGGTGCTCGAGGGGGTGCTGTTCGGCGGCGCGGCGCCGGCGTCCGAGGTGCGCGAGGGGATCACGCAGCCCGCGCTCGTCATCGGCCATCCGGCGGATCCGCTGCACCCCTTCTCCGACGCCGACATGCTGGTCGACGAGATGCCGAATGCCCGGCTCGTCGACGCCAACTCCATCCTCGAATGGCGCGTCTCGCCTGCGCGGCTCAACGACGAGCTCGCCCGGTTCCTCGACGAGGTGTACGCACCGAGAGAAGCCACGGAAGCGCCGTCCACGCGCGCGGCGAAGGGCTGAGCCGCCGGGCCTGGGCCGATCTCCGTTCGTCCGCTACCCTGGCGCGCCTGATGGCGAGCCGCAAGGAAGAGCGCGACCAGCGCCGCGCCGAGCGGCGCGAGGCCGAGGAACGCGAGGCCGCCGCGGCTCAACGGCGACGGCTGATCGGCTACGGCGTGGCCGGGCTCTTGACCCTCGCCGTGGTGATCGGGATCGTCGTGGTGATCGCGAGCGGGGGCTCCAGCAGCTCGAGCGGCGCTCCGGCGACCAACGACAACTCGGTGCCCGCGGCGGCCGAGGTCGGGGTTCAGACCACGCCTCCGCCGTGGGAACCCGAATACGACCACCTGTCCGACCGCCTGCAGGCGCTCGGGCTTCCGGGATTGAACGAGCAGATCTTCCACATACACGCGCTCCTCCACGTGTACGTGAATGGCAAGCCGGTCACGGTGCCGGCCAACATCGGGCTCAAGGAGCCGACGGGCCCCTTCTCCCCGATCCACACGCACGACACGAGCGGGATCGTCCACATGGAGGCCGACCAGAAGTATCCGTTCACGATCGGGCAGTTCTTCGCCGTCTGGGGCGTCAAGTTCTCGAACGACCAGCTCGGTCCCTACAAGTCGAAGGGGAAAGAACAGCTGAGCGTGTACGTAAACGGGAAGAAGGTCAGCGACCCGGTCAACTACGTGATGAACGAGCACGACGTGATCTCGGTGGGCTACGGAAAGCCGGGCTCCTTCCCCACCAATCCGCCGGCGAACTTCCCGGCCGGGCTTTAGGCAGGAACACGGCTGGGTAGGGAACGCCCGGGCGGCTCGAGCGGCGAACTGTGTTCCGTCGTGTCCGTCCTCCGGACACAACTCGCCACAGTTCGGGTTGACGCGGCCCGACGGCCGCCTTCCTTACCCAGCCCAATACCGGTCCGCTAGCTAGCCCGGCGGCGCGCGGTACGCGGGGAAGTAGTCGGTCTCCCCACGGCCCCCGCTCAGCCGGTCGTAGGCGGCCCGGTCGCAGACGATCTCGTGCGTGTGGAACGGGAGCTCCGCGTTCGCGAAGCCGCGCTTGAAGTCCTCCAGCCCGTCGCCGGGGCGAACCCCGCCGCCGAGATTGAGCGGAGCGCCCAGCTGGTCGGCGAGGTCGACCATCGCGTCCACCACGTTCTTGAACGGCGAGTGCCGAAGCCCTACTCCCGCCGTGCCGCCCAGGTAGTAGTGGAGCAGCCCGTCGGAGAGCCCGGCGATCGCACCGGCGGCCGCGGACTGGTCGGGATCCATGCACAAGATCAGCCACGAGCGCTCGAAGGCGAGCACCCCGCTGAGGTAGCGAAGGTCGAAGAAGTAGCGCTCCGCGGCGCCGGCGCGCTCCATCGTCTCGGTGTAGACGGCGTGGAAGCTCGATCGCTGCTCCGCCGAGGCCTCGGGGCCGGGGATCACCTCGACGCGGTAGCCGAGCCTTGCGTTGCGACGGATCTGCTCGGCGAAGCGATCGCGAAGCCGGCGATCCCGCCCGGGGTCGTGCACCTGAACGGTGGAGCGGAGGGTGGCGCCGGCGAGGCATGGATCGGCGCCGAGCCGCTCTCGGACGAACACGCTGACGAGCGCCGTCCCGGACCAGTCGATCGCGGCGGGGTCCGGGGGCGCGCCCCGGCGTTCGCCGACCGCTCCGCCCGGGTAGCCGTAGGGAGACACGGCGTCCGCGAGGCCGGCGTCCGCGAGGTCGCGGACCAGCAGGGGCAGCGCGATCGACGCCTCGTCCGACCCCACGCGCAGCGTGTGGGTCACGCCCTCGGCGTCGTAGAAGGGGCGCGAGCGAAAGAAGTCGTCCGTCTCCGCCGAGGCCCCTCGGTCGGGTAGGAGCGCGGCGGCGAGCGGTTCGCGGTCGCCGATCAGCTCTCCGGTTCCCCCCGGCCCGTGAACTCATCCGGCAGCAGGCCCCAGATCTCGTTGTCGACCGCCTCGTCGCCGCGCTGGATCGCCTTGCGCATCACTCCCTCGCGACGGAACCCCAGGTGCGTGACCACCTTCTGGGCGGCCCGGTTCGTGGCCGGGATCTCGGCGTGGATCCGATGGGTCCCCTGGTCGTCAAACGCGTGCACGCAGGCCTGGCGCTCCGCCTCTCTGGCGACGCCCTTGCCCCAGGCCTCGGGGTCGCCAACCAACACGGCCAGCTCCGGGCCAGTCTCGCGCTCCAGCCCGAACAGGGCGACGAATCCCACCGGCTCGGATCTGCCGTCGAGCAGGATCGCCCACTTGCGGTCGCGGCTCGCGTCCATCGCCCGCTCGACCCAGCCTCGCGCGTTCTCCTCGGTGAACGTGTCGCGCCTGCCGACGAGGTCCGCGGTGACCCGCGGATCGTTGAACCAGCGGTGCACGGCCGGAGCGTCCTCGGGCCTGAAGTCGCGCAGCTCGACGGTCGCGGCCATCGCCGGCGGACCCTACTACCCGTAAAGCCCGTGGCCGGTGACCAGGAGACGGGCGGTGCGGGCCAGGATCCGCAGGTCGAGTCCGAGCGAGCGGTGGTCGACGTACCAGACGTCGAGCTCGATTCGCTCATCCCACGGGATGCCCGCCCGACCGTTCACCTGCGCCCAGCCGGTGAGCCCCGGCTTGACCTCGAGGCGACGTCGCTGATGCGGCGAGTACAGCTCGACCTGCGCCGCCAGAGTCGGCCGCGGGCCGACCATCGCCATCTCCCCGCGCAGCACGTTGACCAGGTTGGGCGCCTCGTCGAGCGAGATCCGCCGCAGGAGCCGGCCCGCCCTTGTGACGCGCGGGTCATCCTCCAGCACCGGGGTGCCGACGCCCACCGGGTCGGCGCCGGGCGTCATCGTGCGGAGCTTGAACAGGTCGAACATCTCGCTGTGCCTCCCGGCCCGCGGCTGGCGATAGATCACCGGACCACGCGAATCGAGCTTGATCGCGATCGCCGCGACCAGGAGGAACGGACTGGCGAGCGCGAGCGTGATCGACGCCAGGAGAACATCAAGGGCTCGTGGCAGCCCGCTTGGGGCCGGCTCGGCCATCAGCGCCCGCTGCCGGCCGGTGTCATCTCGTTCCCTCCGCCTTCTCCCACGTGCGTGGAACGCCGCGACGCAGGTAATCCCACAGGCCAACGGCACTCGCAGCGGTGACCGCCACGTAGTAATGGGCGATGCGCAACGGGCGCAGCGGGAGCACGGCGCCGAGCCCGGCCGCGGCCAGCAGGGCAAGCTGGCAGCTCAGGGTCACCGCGTAGACCGTGCCCTGGCCCAGCAGGGCGATGTTGGTCGCGAGAGCGACGAGGTGCAGCAGCGGGGACGCGTAGCGCAGCAGCCGGTGCGAGAACACCTCGAGCGCATACAGCGGGCTGTAGCCGCGCACCGACAACAGCCCGTGCCGCAGCATCGTGCTCCACGCGCCGGCCATCATCCGCCGTTTGCGCCCGAACTCCCCGCTGATCGAGTCGGCGAGGCGCTCGCGCGCGAGGGCTCCGGGCTCATACACCGACCGCCAGCCGCGCTTTCGAAGCTCGAACGGGAACGAGATGTCCTGGCCGCGGGTCGGCTCGAGGAAGAGGTACGCCTCCCGGCGGATCGCGTTGATCGCCCCGTTGCCCGCGGTCACCCCGCCCAGGCTCGACTCCAGCTCCCGCACCGCCATCTCGTAGCGCCAGTAGAGGCCTTCCTCGTTGGCCGAGCTCGTCCCGTCGAACCGCACCTGGCCGCAGACGTACCCCACGGCGGGGTCCGCCAGGCGGGCGACCAGGCGGCGCAGCGCGTCCGGCTCCCAGAAGCTGTTGGCGTCCGAGAAGGCGAGAATCTCTCCGCTGGACCGCGGCACCGCCGCATTGAGGGCGGCGACCTTGCCGCCGCGCGGCAGGTCCAGCACGACGTCGGCGCCGGCCTCTTGCGCGAGCTCCACGGTCCGATCGGCGGAGCCGTCCGAGGCCACGATCACCTGGAGGAGGTCGCGGGGGTAGTCGAGCTCGCCGGCCTCTCGAACCTTGGCCTCGATCACCGCGTCCTCGTCGTGGGCGGCGATGATCAGTGAGACGCTCGGCGGTGGCTCGCCAGCGCGCGGGCCGGCCTCCGCTCGGCCCCGGGCCCGGGCCAGCGCCCAGAGCAGCGCCGGATAGCCGAGGTGGGTGTAGACGAGCAGGCCCACGGACACCCAGAACGCGATCGCGAGGAAGATCACCCGAGGAGCTCCCTGTAGAGCGCCAGGGTCTGCTCCGCGACCGCCCCCCAGGAGTACGGACCGGCCGCGGCGTCGCGGGCCGATTCGGCGAGGCGCTCGCGGGCGGCGGGATCGGCGAGCAGGTCCTCGATCGCGCTCGCCAGAGCCGCGGGGTCACCCGGAGGCACGAGTTGCCCCGCGCCGTGCGCCGCGACCTCCGCGAATCCCCCCACGTCACTCATCACGATCGCCTTGCCGAACGCGAGCGCGGCGAAGAGGACGCCCGACTGCTCGGCGTCCCGGTGGGGGAGCACCACCATGTCGGCGCGGCGAAAGTACGCGGGCAGCTCGCGGTCCGGAACGAACCTGGGGACGAATCGCACCCGGCCTCGCGCCGGCGCCACGAGCTTCCGTAAACCGTCCAAGGAGATCCCCAGCGGCCTTCCCACGATCCAGAGCTCGGCCCCGTCGATCGAGCGGAACGCATCGAGCAGCACGTCCACACCCTTGTACGGCCGAATCAGCCCGAAGCAGAGGACGACGGGGCTTTCGACGGCGGCCAGCTCCTCGGGCAGAGGGGCCTCGTCCGGCAGCCGCGTCAGGTAGTCCAGGGCGCCGTGGGGGATCACCCGCACCCGCCGTTCGTCAAAGCCGGCCTGATCGCGCAGCCGGCGCGCCCCGTGCTCGGAGAGGGTGACGACCGCGTCCATCCGCTCAAGCAGCGATCGCAGGCCGCTTGCGAGGCGTCTCTTGAAACCCTCCTCACGGAGTACCCCGTGCGCCGTGAGGACTCGTGGGCGCGTCGGCGGCAGGAGGCGGCTGTCCAGAGCCGGGAGCGGGAGCCATTGATAGTGGACGACGTCCGCGGCACGGCCCTTGCGCCGGTAGCGCATCATGTCGCCGAGGTGCTCGGCCGCCTTCAGCGCCCGGCTCGCGGATCCTCCGCCGGAACGCCCGCCCGAGCGCCGGTAGAAGACCTCGGAGACCCGATACCCCTCCGCCGGCGGCACGGGGCCATGCGAGAACCTGCTCGTGACCAGCTCGACGTCGGCGCCGGAGCGGGCCAGCGCCGCGCAGAGCGACCTGTCGTAGGGCGGCGTGTATGCCGGCGGATCGACGATCTGGACCTTCATCCGCCAGGATTGTGGCGGTGGAAGTTTCCTACTGCGTGGTGAACACCAACGGGCGGGAGCTCCTGCTCACCTGTCTGGAGGCGATCCGCCGCACGGACCCGGCCGGAATCGATCACGAGATACTCGTGCTCGACAACGCGTCGGATGACGGCTCGGTTGACGCCGTCACCGCACGGTTTCCAGACGTCCGCCTGATCGCTCGCGAGCGGCGCGCCGGGCTCGCGGAGAACAACACGCTCCTACTCCGGGAGGCTCGAGGCCGCTTCTGCCTGCTGCTGAACGAGGACTCCGAGATCCTGGACGGCGCCGTGCGGGCGCTCCTGGATGCGCTCGAGGCGGACCCGCGGGCCGCCGTGGCGGGCGCTCAGCTCGTGGACCCCGACGGCGGGCCGATCGCCTGCGCCTGGCGGTTTCCCGGGCCGGGCACGGCGCTCGCCCAGGCGCTCTTCCTCCACCGCTGGCTGGTGACCCAAAGCGGCGGCCGGACCGGAGGCGGGCGGCCGCGCGAGGTGGGCTGGGTCCAGTCGTGCACGATGCTCGTGCGGCGCGAGGCGGCCGAGGGCGTCGGCTATCTGGACCCGGACTTCTTCGTCTACTCGGAGGAGGTGGACTTCCAGAAGCGGCTCCACGACGCCGGCTGGCGCATCCTCCACGTCCCGGCCGCGAGGGCGATCCATCACGAGCAGCTGGCGACCGACCGTTCAACCGGGGCCCGCCGCATCGTCCAGTTCCAGCGGGGCCGCGAGACCTACATGCGCAAGCATCACTCACCCGCCGCAGCGGCCGTCTGTCGCGTGCTCTGGGCCTGGTCCTACGTTGCGCGAGCCATCGCGGCGACGATCCTGCCCGGACACGACGCCCATCGGTACTGGCTCCACGCCCGCCAGGCGCTGCGCCCGACCCACGGCGAGGGCATGCGCGAGGCGGCCGACGCCTACAACTTGCAGCTCGCGGGCTCGGCGGGCACCGGTGGGCCGTCCGGTCAGGTCCCGGACCGGTCCTCGTCGCGGGCCACCGCCTCGTAGACCTCGGGCCCGAGGGGCTCCGTCTCGCCGGCCTCGGCATCCGCCGGCGCCGTCTCCGCGCGCAGGGTTCGAGCGCGCGCCGCGATCGCGGACGGGCGGAGCAGCTCGCCCAGCCGGGAACGCTCCTCCTCGTGGAGGAAGCCGAACGCGAACAGGGCCAGCGGATAGACGAGCCAAAGCGCGGTACGGCTCGCCAGCCCGCCCAGCCCGGCGGTGGGCAGCAGAGCCTCCCCCGCACCCACCAGCGCCGCCGCCGACCCGGCCACGAGGGCCAGCCGCGCCCACTCGTAGGGGACCGGGAAGAGCCTCTGCGTAAACGCGTACATCAGCGCCAGGACCACGAGGTAGGCCCCGACGAGCGCCAGCCCGGCCCCGACGATGCCGTGGGAGGGCACCAGGACGAGGTTGAGCGCCACGTTGGTGGCCACCGCCGCGATCGTCGCCGGGAAGCTGAACTCGGTTCGCCCGGTACGCCCCAGGATCACCACCATTGCCAGGTAGAGGGCGTAGAGGGCGATCCCGGTCGCCAGCAATCCGATCGCCTTGTAGGACGGGAAGAAGTCGGGAGCGGCGAGGAGCCGTACGATCCAGCGAGCGTCGAGCCACAGGCCCGTGACCGCGAACGCGAGCACCGCGGCGAACCAGGTGAAGATCACCGAATAGACCCGACGCGCCTCCTCGTCGTCGCGGATCGAGTAGGCGAGCGGCGGCCAGGCGAGCTGAAACCCGCGGGCCAGCACCTGCATGCCCTGCGCGAACTTGACGGCCAACGCGTACAGGCCCGCCTCGGCGAGGCCGGCCGTGCGGACGAGGATTATCCGGTCGATGAAGTTGAGCGAGTAGAGCGACAACTCCGCCGGCATCGTCGGCAGCCCGAAGCGGAACATCCTTCGCAGCAGCGTCCCCTCCGGGATGAACGAGAGCCGCCTCCGCTCGCGCCACAGCATCCAGACGGTGAACAGCGCCCCCGTCCCGTAGGTCCCCAGGAGGATCCCGTTCGCCCGCTCACCTTCGACCACGATCAGCCAGACGGTGAACGGGATCGTCACCAGGACGTTCGCGACCGTGATCCCGAAGTAGGCACGGGCGCGCTCGTCGAGGCGCAGCAGCGTGAGGGCGAACTCGTACATGGTCAAGGTCCAGAGCCCGAGGATCGCGAGCCGCGCAAGGCCGGCGTCCTCGTGGCGCAACAGGGCCTCCGAGATCGGCCCGGCGAAGGGCAGCGCGATCGCCGCGGCGACGGTCGCGCCCCAAAACAGCGAGGCGAAGCCGGTTGACACCACTCGCGCGGGACTCTCCCCCGCGAGGTAGTAGAAGCGCAGGAGCGCCTCGATGATCCCGAACCGCACCACGATGCTCGCGGCGATCACCGACGAGAGCATCACCTCCGCCGCGCCGTAGTCGCTCGGGGTCAGGTAGTGCGTGTAGATGGGCAGGAGGAAGACCGCGATCAGCTTCGAGACCACGCTCGAAGCCGTGTACGCAGCCCCGGTGGTCGCCAGCCGGCGCAGGTAATCGAACACCGCGCGACTACCTCGCCCGCGCCATCTACTGGACGGCCGCCGGACGAGGCTCGTGAGGGGGGCTCGCGATGCCGGGGCCGCCGTCGGCGCCGACGGCCGCGTCACCGACC
>JBOGZC010000074.1:0-18862 GCA_050697075.1 Solirubrobacterales bacterium
GTCGGCACAAAGCGCGAACCCGGTGGCGCCCGCCCGGGAGGCGACCACCTTGGCCCACTCGTCGGCGAGGTGCTCGAGCTCCCCATAGCGGTCGAGCTGGTCGCGGAACAGGTTGCCGAGCACGATCAGGCTCGGGTCGAGGTCCGCCGCAACTCGCGGCAGCCAGGCCTCGTCCACCTCGAACAGCCCCTCGTCACCGCGCTGTTCGAGCAGCGCGGTGGCGACGCCCCACGTCATGTTCGAGCCCGCGCGGTTGTGCACCGGCTGGCGTCCGTTCGCCCGCATCATCGCGGCGATCATGCTCGCGGTGGTCGTCTTGCCGTTCGTGGCGCTGACGATCACCGAGCCCTTGCTGAGCCTCGCCGCGAGGCGGGGAATCGCGTCCGGCGCCAGGCGGAGCAGCAGACGGCCCGGCAGCGTGGTCCCTCCGCCGCGGTGAGTCACGCGGCTCAGCCCACCGACCGCCCGCGCCAGCGCGACCTTTGCCCCAAAGCCCCCGCTCACGGCCGATGCGCGCGCGTTGGCGCGTCGCCCGAAGCCAGCTCTCCCGCGGAGAGCCCCGGGCTCACGGGACGATCACGTTCAGCGCCCTGGGAAGGACGCGAATCGTCGCCGGGAGGTCGGCGAGGTGCTCCCCATCCGCATAGACGGCGAACGGCCGATCGGCGCTGATCTCGACCTCGGCCGCGCGTTGGACCGTCACCTCCTGGCTCTCGACATGGCGGCCCTTGAACACCTTGGGCAGGTTAGCCAGGTACCGAAGCTTTCCGACCTCGCCCACGCACACGACGTCGAGCAACCCGTCGTCGAGCTGCGCGTCCGGCGCGAGGAACATCCCACCTCCATAGGCCTTGCTGTTCGCGGCCGCGACGGAGTAGCCGGTATGCACCCGGTGCTCACCGTCGAGCACCAGCTCGAACCGGGCGGGTCTCCATGTTGCGATCGCCCGCAGGGCCGCGTACGCATAGACGAGGTTGCCCTTCACGAGCCGCGCCTCGTTGGCGATCCGGTTCGCGTCGGAGTCGAACCCGCAGCTCGCGATGCAGAGAAAGCGCCGGCCGTTTACCTCGCCCACGTCCACAGCCCTGGTGTGTCCGGCGACGAGGAGCTCCGCCGCCGCCCGAACCTCCGTCGGGATCCCGACGACGCGCGCGAAGTCGTTCCCGCGCCCGCCGGGAATCACGCCGAGCGGCACCTCTCGCCCTACAAGCACGCCGCCGATCTGGCCGACCAGGCCGTCGCCGCTCATGACCACCGGAATCTCCCCTTCACCTGCCGCCCGACGCGCTTCCTCGCATGCGTGATCGAGGCCTTTCGTGAGAACGAGCCGATAGTCGACCCCCAGGTCGCGGAGGGCGTTCTCGACATCGGGAAGCAACTCCCGGACCCGTCCGCCACCCGCCGACGGGTTGACGAGCAGGAGGTGCCTGCGGACAGCGCTCATTGCAGGAATCTAGTGCGGTCTCGGCGCTTTGCGCCCGACCCAGTACGTGCCGGCACCTGCCTCGCCCGCCGCCACGGGCTCGATGCCGCGCTTCGCGAAGCTCCAGTCGAGCACCGACTCCGGCGTGTAGAACGGGGTCGCGGCGCCCCAGCTGGACGCCACGATGACGTGGCCGGCCGGACGCAGGATGCGTGCGACCTCGCCAACGAACGGCGGCATGTTGAGATGCGCGACGAGGTCGAAGGACTCCTCCTTGTAGGGCAGGTCGGCCGCGTCGGCGACCCTGAAGGCGATTCGGCCCTCGGGGTCGAGACCCACCTTCTCGGACGCACCGCGGATCATCTGCTCGGAGATATCGACACCGCGCACCCTCGCCTGCGGGAACTCGCGCGCGATCAAGAGCGCGCCCTCTCCGGTCCCCGTGCCCAGCTCGAGCGCCCGCTCGGGCGCGGGCTTCACGTGGAGGAGGGCGCTCGCCAGGGGCGCGAGGTGATCCACGGAGCCGGCCCGCGTGCGATCGTCCCAGCCCGCGGCGGACCGGTCGAAGAAGCGGCGCATGGGCCCGCGGACCGCCGGCCACAGCCAGGGCGCGCGCACGATCATCCGGTTCAGCATCCGGCCCATGATCCGAATACGTGTCGGCGTTGGCCGGCGTGAGGGCTCCATCAGCGGCCGGGGGTGGGCTCGAAGGCGGTCACGCTCATCTGGACATCTTCCCGGTCGGCGGACGCGTTGGTCTAGCCTCCGTGGCGAATGCCGAGAATGCCGATCGCGCGCTCTCTGGGAACGCTCCTCGCCATGAACCTCTCAGCGGTCGCGCTGACGGCCTGTGGCGGCGGGGGCTCGTCGACCAATGCGTCACTGCCAGCCGGCTGCCAGCAGGCCGCAAAGCCCAAGCCCAAGCGGGTCAGCCTTGAGCCGCCCACCGCGCAGGTTGCTCGGAGCGCCAAGCTGGAGGCGGTCGTCTCCACGAGCTGCGGCAATTTCACGATCGCGCTCGACGCCGCGGCCTGGCCGAAGACGGTGAGCTCGTTCGTCCATCTCGCGCGCAAGGGCGTCTACAACGGCACGGCCTTTCAGCGGATCGTTCCCCGGTTCGTGATCCAGGGGGGCGACCCGTCGGGGAGGGGTACGGGGGGGCCTGGCTACACGGTGACCGAGCGGCCTCCGCCCAGCACGCAGTACAAGCACGGGACCGTCGCAATGGTGAAGACGGCTGTGGCGCCGCCCGGAGAGTCTGCGAGCCAGTTCTTCGTCGTCGTGGCGACCGACTCGGGATTGCCCCCGAACTACGCCGTGCTCGGGAGGGTCAGCTCCGGCTGGGACGTCGTCAATCGGATTGCGAGCCTCGGCGATCCCGCCACTGGAGACGCGGGCACGCCCACGGCCACCGTCGCGATTCGCAAGGTGGCGGTGAGGCCTCAGTGACCCGCGTCGAGGTGGGGGAGAGGGCTCCGGACTTCGAGCTCACAGGCACGGGTGAGCACACCTACCGGCTCACGGACTACCGCGGTCGATGGCTGGTGCTCGCCTTCTATCCCGGCGACTTCACCCCAGTCTGCACCCGCCAGTTCTGCTCCTATCGCGATGCCGCGGACCGCCTCGACGACCTCGACGCCGAGGTGCTGGGGATCTCCCCGCAGTCCCTCGACTCCCACGAGCGATTCAGGGCGAAGTACGGGCTGACGGTCCCGCTGCTCGCCGACCCCGACCGAACGACGATCCGGGCCTACGGGGTGCTCGGCCCGGGCGGGCTGGTGCGGCGCTCCATCTTCATCGTCGACCCGACCGGCATCGTCCGCTACCGGCACGTGGCGCTCCTCGGCCTCCACTACAAGGACGTCGAGGACCTGAAGCGCTCGCTGCGGGGGGCGCAAGACGAGGCCCCGGTCTGACCCCGGTCTGCTGATGGCCGGCGGCGAGCCCGCCGCGCTCACGGTCGCGAGGGACGGATGGAGACTCGCCGGTGAGTCCATCGGCGAGGGGGCGCCCGTCGTCCTGCTGCACGGGATCACCGCGACGCGGCGCTACGTCGTTCACGGCTCCAAGGCCCTGGCTCGGGCGGGACATCGGCAGCTGTCCTACGACGCCCGAGGCCATGGCGAGTCCGACCCCGCGCCGGAGGGCGATGGGTACGGGTACCCCCGGCTGGTGTCCGATCTGGACGCCGTGGTGAGCTCGGAGCTCGGCGAATCGCCCTTCGTCCTAGCAGGACATTCGATGGGCGCGCACACGGCCGTCGCCTACGCGCTGGGGCATGCGGCGCGGGTGGCCGGCCTGGTGGTGATCGGCCCGGTGTACACGGGGCTCCCCAGCGAGGAGACGATCGCCGGCTGGGATCGTCTCGCCGAGCGGCTGGAGCGCGGGGGCATCGAGGGGTTCATGGCGGCCTTCGACCGCAACCTGGACCCGGACTGGCGCGAGACCGTTCTTCGCATCACCCGGCAGCGCATGCGCGAGCACCGCCACCCGATGGCCGTGGCCCGGGCCCTGCGCGAGGTGCCCCGATCGGCCCCGTTCGACGCGATGTCGGAGCTCGAGTTCCTGGAGGTGCCCGCTCTCGTGGTGGCAAGCCACGACGCGGCCGATCCGGGTCATCCATACGCGGTCGCCGCCGCGTACGCCGAGCGCCTTCCCCTGGCGCGCCTGATCAGCGAGCCCGAGGGATCCTCGCCCCTCGCGTGGCAGGGCGGAAGGCTCGCAAGGGAGATCGCCTCCTTCTGCGCCCGCCCGGAGGTGACGGCGAGGATCGGTCGCAACGGACCGTATCCTTGACGGGATGACCGACGACGGGCACGCGATTCACTACGCAGCGGTCGAGCGCGGGACGCCGGTCTACGGCTCCGACGGCGTCGAGGTGGGCAAGGTCGACCAGATCGTGGACAACTACAACGAGCGGATCCTCGACGGGATAGTGATCGAGACGCCGCAGCGGGAGCTGCGCTTCGTCGACGCGCCCGAGGTCGCGCGGACGGCCGAGCGCGGCGTGACGCTCACGATCGCGTCGACCGAGGTCGCCCTACTGCCGCCGCCGGAGCACGGGACCGCAACCTTTCGGCCGAATCGACGTGCCGGACGCCTCTCTCGCCTGCTCGGCCGGGGCTGGAAGCGCGAGTAGCGCGCACCGTCCCGGCGCGCGGCAAGGGGGGAGGACGGCTCAGGGCGGCGAGCCCGGAAGGACCCACTCGCCGGACTCGCGGCGTTCGAGCAGCTCCCTCTGGGTGAGCGCACGCACGGCGAGCGTCACGGTGGGCCGCCTGGCGCCGACCAGGTCCGCCAGGGTCTGATGGGAGAGACGGAACGGGAGGAGCGCTCCCCCGCGGCGCTTCTCGCCCCAGAGCTCGGCCAGCTGCCAGAGCAGGAGCAGAAGGCGATCCTCGACCCCGACGGTGTTGGCGATCGCGGCGCTCACCGCAAGCCTCCGCGATCGGCGCAGCGCCCGCTCGGTCAACGCCTCGAGGAACTCGGGCATCTCCCGCGCTTGAGCGGCCACCGAGTCGCCGAGGACGGCGACCGAGGCCGGCTCGATCACCGACCACGAGACCTCCGAGAACGAGGCGCCGTCCTCCTGCCAGGGGCGAATCAGGTCGCCCGTGCCGAGGAGCTCGAGGCTGCGGCCTCGCTCAGGCACGAAGCAGCGCCGTCCGATAAGCCCGTCGAGCACCAGAAGGCCGAGGTGATCTCCCGCGGGCTCCTCGGACTCCGGCTCCCAGGCTCCCCGGTCGAGCGTCAGCTCGACCGCCCACAGCCGTCCATTGCCGCCGGCCCCGCCCGAGGAGATGAGCCGGGCAAGCTCGCGATCACGTGCGAGCAGGTCGACGCGGCCGCCGTTTCGGGCCCCGAGTCGATTGGCGCTGGGGTCGGTGAACACCAAGAGTTCGGTTACCCCACGTTGTGTGCAGAAAACATCCAAGGTTGAGCTTGACGGTTAGGCGCGCCGCGCGAGCCGGTTCCGAGCTGGGGCCGTGCGCCCGGCCTACGGGCTTCTGTCGACGGGCAGTCTCCCGCCCCTGCGAAGTGGCAGCAGATACCAGAGGCTCCCGAACATGAGCGCGGCGGCGACACCCACCGGGATCGCGACGGCCACGCCGAAGAGGAAGTCGGTGATCAGGAGGATCGCCCCACTCATCGCCATGGCGAGTGCACCCAGCCCCAGCAGTGCCGCGCGGTTGGCGAACCAGAGGACGTCCTGCTTTCGTCCCCGGCGGAACTGAAGCCGGTGATAGGCGGTCGGGGCGATCAGGAGCGCGCTCGCGAGGGCCGTCAGGAGGAGCACCGCAAAGTAGAGGCCACGCTCGAATCCGGTCAGCTGGGCGAACCCCTGAGCGAACGGGACCGTGAGCAGGAACGCGAACAGCACCTGCACCCCGGGCAGGGCGATCCGGAGCTCCCCCAGGAGCTCGTTGAAGTTGCGATCCACCCGCTCGGCCGGGGTCTCGTCCCGAACCAGCTCGCCAGGCTCCTGCTCGTCGATCACGCTCCAACCCCTACCCACGCGGCCCGTGCACAACCGACACCCTCGCCGCCCGGCTCGGACCCTAGCCGGCCCGCTCCTGGCTGAAGCGGGCCGCCTCCTCGGAGCCGCCGGTCGCATCGCCGGCGCTGTAGGAGTGGGCGCCCGCGCCGGCAAGCGCTCCTGCGTCGACGATCAGGTACTCGTCGCGAATCGGCCGGCTCTCGAGGAAGCACTCGAGTATCTCGCGCGTTCCTGCCGCGTAGCGGGCCTGAGCCGACAGGCTCGTGCCGGAGACGTGCGGAGTCATCCCGTGGTGGGGCATCGAGCGCCACGGATGGTCGCGCGGGGCGGGCTGAGGAAACCAGACGTCGCCGGCGTAACCGGCGAGCTGTCCGGACTCGAGCGCCCTCACGATCGCATCGCGGTCGCAGATCTTCCCCCGCGCCGTGTTGACGAGATAGGACCCACGCTTCATCTTGCCCAGCAGCGCGTCGTCGAACATGCCCTCGGTCTCCGGATGAAGGGGGGCGTTGATGGTGACCACGTCGCAGGCCTCCACCAGCGCAGCGGCCGTCGGGTGGTAGGTGAGGCCAAGCTCGGCCTCGACGTCGTCGGGAAGGCGGTGTTGATCGGTGTAATGGAGGCCCACCTCGAACGGCTTGAGGCGCCGCAGCACCGCGGACCCGATGCGGCCGGCGCCCACGGTGCCCACCTGCATGCCCTCGAGATCGTATGACCGCCCGGCGCAGTCGGCGATGTTCCAGCCACCGTCGACCACCACCTGGTACGAGGGGATGTAGTTGCGGACCAAGGCCAGGATCATCATCACCACGTGCTCCGAGACCGAGATCGAGTTGGAATAGGTGACCTCGGCCACCGTGATCCCCCGGTCGATCGCCGCCGCCAGGTCGACGTGATCGGACCCGATGCCGGCGGTGATCGCGAGCTTCAGGTTCGGGGCCTTGGCGATGCGCTCCGCGGTCAGATAGGCGGGCCAGAACGGCTGTGAGATCACCACGTCGGCATCGGGGAGCGAACGCTCGAACTCCGAGTCGGGGCCGTCCTTGTCGGAGGTGACGGTGAGCGTGTGCCCGGCGGCCTCCAGGTACGGCCTCAGCCCCAGCTCTCCCGATACGCAGCCGACAAGCTCGCCGGGCTTGAAGTCCAGCCCCTCAGGGGTGGGCGTGGTCTGCCCGTCGTGGTAGCGCTCGATCGCCGGGATCTCGTCGCGCGGGTACTCGGGCGGATAGCCGTCGACCGGACCCGCGTACAGGACACAGAGAACGTTTGCCATTCCTCGACCTCCACGGGCCTCGTTGGCTCGACTCGGCGGGCGTCGGGTCGAGCTGCCTGTCTCGGGGTGACCTTATCTCCATCGTGCCCCACGAGCGGGGCGGCGATGCGGTAGGCCAGCCGTGCGTGCGCGGGTTTCCATAACGCCGGTTATCGTGCGCAGCCTCGCGGGCGCCCCGCGGCCGTCAGTTCTGCGACGGATCCGTGGGCATCCTCGCGATCAGCGAGTACTGCCCGCCCTTGCGCGCGAGGACGTCACTCCACAGGGTCGCCGGGTCCTCCGGGAAGAGCTCCGCCGGCAGCGGCGGCTCGATGATCCACGAGTCCACCTCCATCTCGGACTCGAGCTGGCCCGCTCCCCAACCCGAATAACCCGCGTAAACCCGTCCCCGACGGACCGAGTCGGCGAGCTCCGCGAGGTCGACGTCCGCCGATGCGAGGCCGACGTCGGCGACCACGATCCAGGCCGCGGCCTCCAGGTTGGTGAACTCCGCCAGCAGCACGAGCGCCTCCGGCTGGACCGGTCCACCGACATAGATGGGCTCTCCGCCGGCGATCTCGGCCAGCTCCGAGACGACGGAGTCCACAGCGGTGTCGGAGGGCCGGTTGAGGACGATTCCCATCGCGCCCTCGTCGTTGTGCTCAGTGAGGAAGACCACCGTGCGAGCGAAGTTGGGGTCAACGAGCGCAGGCGAGGCGATCAGCAGCTGGCCGCGCAGCGATTCCTCCATTGCCCTTCATTCTGCCGTTCCGGGCGAATGCGGGCCGGGCGCCCGGCCAGCTAACCTCGACGGGATGGCGTTCGACGTCAACGAGAGCGATTTCGAGGCGCGGGTAATCGAGCGCTCCCGCGAGGTCCCCGTCGTCGTCGACTTCTGGGCGGAATGGTGCGGGCCCTGCCGAGTGCTCGGGCCCGCCCTCGAGGCGGCGGTCGCCAAGCGGGAGGGCGACGTGGAGCTGGCGAAGGTCGACACGGACCGCAACCCAAACCTGGCGATGGCCTTTCAGATCGGCAGCATCCCGGCCGTCAAGGCGTTCCGGGACGGCCAGGTGGCGGCGGAGTTCGTGGGTGCCATTCGACCGGCCCAGATCGAGCAGTTCCTCGATGAGCTCGTCCCGTCCGCCGCCGACAAGCTCGCTGCGGCTGACGACGAGGCGTCGCTTCGGAAGGCGCTCGAGCTCGATCCGCGCAACGCACAGGCCGCCGTCAAGCTCGGCCGGCTGCTCTTGGCTCGTGGCGAGGCCTCTGAGGCCCTCGCGCTGCTGGATGACCTGCATGGGAGCTTCGAGGCCGAGGGGATGGCGGCGCGGGCCAGGCTGACCGCCGAGAACGGCGATGACCGAAGCGACGGCGCCGGGGCGCTCTCGCGAAGCTTCGCCGCGTGGGACGACGGCGACCTGGAGGGCGCGCTGGAGGGCCTCCAGGCGGCGATCGCCGAGACGGAGGACCCAGAGCGTCGCGACCTCGTGCGCAGGGTGATGGTGGCGATCTTCACCGAGCTCGGTGCCGACCATCCACTGGCGCGCGAGCATCGGCGCCGGCTCGCGGCGGCGCTCACCTGAGCGGCCGACTTAGGAGGCGCTTAGGCCACGCTGGCTAGCGTTCCGGTGAAGTGGGGAGCGATCCGGCATCAGGGGTAGGCATCCTGGCGGCTCTGGCCGCGGGGCTCGTCTCGTTCGTTTCACCATGCGTGCTGCCACTGGTCCCCGGCTACCTGTCGGCCGTCACCGGAGTCTCCGTCGGCGAGCTCGAACGGGCGGACTGGCGCCGCGTGCTCGCCCCGAGCCTCGTGTTCGTCGCGAGCTTCTCGACCGTCTTCATCCTCCTGGGACTGACCGCGACCGGGCTCGGACAGACCCTTCAGGACCATCGCGACACCCTCGAGAAGATCGCCGGAGCCGTGATCATCGCCATGGGCGTCCTCTTCGTCTCCAGCCTGTTCATCGTTCGCCTCAACCGCGAGTGGCACGTCGAAGCCCTCATGTCCCGCGCCGGAAAGGGCGGGCCGCTGATCGCGGGGATGGCGTTCGCGGTCGCCTGGACGCCGTGCATAGGCCCCACCCTGGGAGCGATCCTCAGCGCAGCCGCGCTATCGAACTCGGCGGCCCACGGCGCACTCCTCTTGGCCGTGTACTCGGCGGGCCTCGGGATTCCCTTCCTGCTCACGGCGCTCGCCTTCTCGCGGATGACGACGACGTTCGCCGTGATCAAGCGCCACTACACGGCGATCATGGCCGTGGCGGGCGCGGTTCTGATCGCGATGGGCGTCCTGATCCTGACCGGCGAGTTCTTCCAGCTGAACATCCAGGCCCAGAAGCTCACCAACGACCTCGGCCTCAACCCCTGAGTCGCCCGGTCGGGGGCTCTTCAGTTCGCCTCGGGCGCGCCGACCTCGATCGGGCTGCCGACGGCCTCGACCTCGTCCAGCTCGCCGCCCTCGGAGTCGCGTGAGCACACGATCCTAAAGCGACCCGTCCCGACCGCTGCGTCACCCACGATGGGCAGGCCCCGGATCTCATCCCAGCCGAGTCGTTCAAGCTCGAAGGGGTTCATTCGCACCTCCGAGGCGGGAAACGCGCAGTTGGCGTTGTGCTGGTCGATCGCCCGCGAAATCGCCTCGAGGTTCTTGGGCTGTGCGCCGCTCACGCCCTGAATGTAGCGCGGGCGGCCCATGCGTGAGAGGGGCGGCCCAAAGGCCGCCCCTCTCATCGCTTTGCTTCGGCTCGAGCCCGAAGGCCCGTGCCTCAATCCGGTCGGACTAGCCGACGGTGCAGTGCTGCGTCGGGTTCACCGTGTCGGGCGCCTCACCGGTGCCGCTGTAGGCGAACGTGGTCCGCATGTTCCAGATGTGGTTGCCGTCGAAGCAACGACCCTGGACGTAGTTGCCGCGCTGCACCGTGGTCGTGAAGTCGTCCAACGGCAGCGGCGCGGTGTCGATGTTCGGCACCGTGAGCTTCTTGCCGAAGTCGGCGACGCCGGCGTTCGTCAGCGTGCCCTTCAGGGTGACGCTCGTGTTACCCGAGGTGTTGCTGCCCGGGTTGGCGCAGTTGGCCGTCCCGTTCGGCGCCAGAGTCACGCGCGTGAACAGCACGATCGTCGGGTTGCCACTAGAGGGCTGCCCGTTGAAGGCCGCCACGCAGCCCGGGAAGTTCGACGCCGGGGCGGTCGATGCCGTCCCCGTGCCGACCAGCGCGTTCTTGGTGGTGCCGGCGTTCGGGCCGCAGGCAGCGTAGGCCTGCTTCAACGTGGTCGAGCTGGCGAACGTCCCGGCGCACTTCGGGATCGCCGTGGTGTTGAACTTGAAGTCGTTGTCGAAGAGCAACGTCACGGTCTTCGCGAACCCGCCGTGGGCCTTGTCGCCCGGATGGGTGTAGTTGGTGTGCGTGTGAACGAAGATCTTCCCGTTCTTGTAGGTCGTCTTCGGCGCCTTGCTCGGCGTGAACGTGAAGTTCTGGGTCGACACGTTGTTGGCCCATGCGAGTCCGGCGAACGCGAGCAACGCGGCCGCGGTGAGCGCCGGAATGGCGTACCGCCTCTTGATGCGCATCTATTTACCTCCTCTGAGCTTGGCCAGCCCAAACCGCAGGGCCAGCCCTCTGCCCGCCCCAACACGCGGATCGCGCCAAAGTTGCGGCGGGTCTCCCCCTTACGAGGCACGGCCCGCGCCGTTTAGGCTGATCGACTTGAGCACCGGACTCGCAATCGCGCTTGGCGCAGGGGTGGGGTTCGCACTCGGGATCGTGGTGAGCGTGGCCACCGACGTGCCGCTCGCGCCTGAGATCGGTCTGCTGCTCGGTGCATTGGTTGGCTGGTTCTCGCGCCGGCGCGCCGCGTAGCGTCAACAGCCCGCCGGCAGCCAGGCGGAAGCCCTCGAGCCGCGGGGCTGCTCGAATAGCCGGCGCTCCGAGGTTCCGGCGGCATCGCTCCGTAGCCTTGAGGCGTGAGCAGCTCGTTTCGGGACTGGCCCCACGTCTACCTGCATGCAGACATGGACGCCTTCTTCGTCTCGGTGGAGCTCCTGTGCCGCCCCGAGCTCCGGGGCAAGCCGGTCATCGTCGCGACGGGAACCGACGCCACGGTACGAGGCGTCGTCATGGCCGCCTCGTATGAGGCGCGCCGCTTCGGCGTTCACTCCGCCCTCCCGCTCGCGACCGCCCACCGGCGCTGCCCGGAGGCGGTGCTCCTCCCGCGCAACATCGAGCTCTACCGCCGTGCCTCCGCGAAGGTCATGGGCCTGCTGAGCCGGTTCAGCGATCGCATCGAGGTGGCCGGCCTGGACGAGGCCTATCTGGACCTGAGCGAGTCCCCGGCGCCCAAGGCGCGGGCCCGCCAGCTGAAGCGCGACGTGCGGGATGCCACGGGGCTCGTCTGCTCGGTGGGATTGGCGCCGAACAAGCTGCTGGCCAAGATCGCCTCGGACCTGGAGAAGCCCGACGGCCTGTGCGTCCTGGAGCCTGAGGGAATGCTCGAGGCCGTCGGCGGGCGCCCCGCCGCGCTGATCCCCGGAGTCGGCACTCGGACCGCCGAGCGGCTTGCGCGGCTCGGCGTTCGAACAGTCGCCGAGCTGGCGGCGGCCGACGACAGCGCTCTGGAGCGTGCCCTGGGCCCCCGGCTGGGCCGCGAGCTTCGGGAGCGAGCCCGAGGCCGTGACCGCCGGCCGCTAGCGACCGATCGTGAGCGCAAGTCGGAGAGTCGCGAGACGACCTTCCCCGCGGACGTGACCGACGCCGCCACGCTCCACCTCACCCTGGACCGTCTCGTGGACTCGGTCTGTCGGGGGCTCGAAGACGAAGGGCACGTGGCCCGTACGGTCACCCTCAAAATTCGCCTGCGCCCATTCCGCACCCACACCCGCTCACGGACCCTGGACGAGCCGACCCGCGACCCCGAGATGATGCGCGCGGTGGCCCGCCGGCTCCTGGAGGACTTCGACCTCGACGCCCCCGTCCGCCTGTTGGGGGTGGGAGCGTCGAGCCTCGTTCGCGCGAGCGAGCGGACCGCCGTCGCCCGGCTCCATGAGCCCGCGGGCCAGGGCGCCCTGGCGCTCGACGTCTGACCCGCGCTGTGCCCGCGCCGTGAGATGATGGGCCCGTGGCGCATGGCGACCGACTGAGCGGGCTCGACGCATCGTTCCTGCAGCTCGAGCAGGGGCCGGCGCACATGCACGTCGCATCGACCACGCTGTTCGAGGGTCCGGCTCCCGCGTACGAGGAGTTCCGGGATCACATCGCTTCCCGGCTGCATCTGGTTCCGCGCTTCCGCCAGAAGCTCCGCTTCGTGCCCTTCGGTCAGGCTCGGCCCGTTTGGGTCGACGACCCGCACCTGAACCTCGACTATCACGTCCGCCACACGGCCCTCCCTCCCCCGGGAAGCGAGGAGCAGCTGCGCATCCTGGCGGCGCGAATCTTCTCCCAGCGCCTCGACCGCTCGAAGCCGGTTTGGGAGATGTGGCTGGTCGACGGGCTCGAGGGCGATCGCTTCGCGATCGTGGCGAAGACCCATCACGCCCTGGTAGACGGGGTCTCCGGGGTTGACATAACCACGGTCCTCTTCGATCTGGACCGTGAGCCCGAACGGGCGTCCGACCCGGAGCCGTGGCTCCCCCAGCCCGAGCCGAGCGGCACGCAGCTCCTGGCTGACGCGCTCCTGGAGCGGGTGGGCAGCCCGGGGGCGGTGCTGAGCGGCGCCCGTGCCGCGCTGCGCGCACCTCGCCACGTCGCCAGCGCGGCGGTCGAGGGGCTCGAGGCGGCTGGCTCCTTCATCCGCACGGGGCTCGCCGCGCCGCACTCCCCCCTCAACCGCCAGATTGGGCCCTACCGCAGGTTTGAATGGGTGCGCGCCGACCTCGCGGAGCTGAAGCGGATCAAGTCCGACGCCGGCGGGACCGTGAACGACGTCATCCTCGCCGCGGTCGCGGGGGCCCTCGGCCGGTACCTGCGGTCCTCCGGCACCTCGACACGCGATCTCGAGCTGCGGGCCATGGTCCCGATCAGCGTTCGCGCGGACGATGAGCACGGCGCGCTCGGCAACCGCGTGTCGGCGATGATGGCGCCTCTACCCGTCTGGTGCCACGACCCGATCGAGCGCCTGCATACAGTCACCTCGCGCATGGGGGACCTGAAGTCCTCGCGACAGGCGGTCGGCGCAAGCCTGTTGACCGAGGCGAGCGACTTCGCGCCCCCGACGATCGCCGCGCAGGCCGCCCGCCTGCAGTCGCGGCAGCGGTTCTTCAACCTCGTCGTCACCAACGTGCCGGGGCCCCAGTTCCCGCTCTACCTGCTGGGGCGCGAGCTTCTGGACATCTTCCCAATGGTGCCCCTGGCCAAGAACCAGGCCGTTTGCTTCGGGATCATGAGCTACAACGGCCGCGTGAACTTCGGGATCACGGCGGACTACGACGCGATGCCCGACGTGGATGCGTTGGCCCGCGAGACCAGGGAGGCGATCGACGAGCTCTCCGCGGCCGCCCCGGCAGGTGGTGGCCCCACCCTTGGCGCTGGGGACCGCGAGCGCGCCTCGAAGCCGCGGGCCGAGCAGAGGGTCTAGCGCCGCTGACGGCCGGGCAAGCGCGACCACGTGGCGCGCTCCGCGCGTACAGTTGAGCCGTGTCCGAGCCTGTCGTTGTTCGCGCCGCCCGGCCGGATGACGCCGAGGCCATCGCCCGCATCCACAACGAGGGGATCGCCGAGCGGGTGGCGACCTTCCAAACCGCAATCCAGCAGGGGCCTGACATCGCCGAGGCGATCGAAGGGGGCCGGCTCGTTTTCGTGGCCGCGCGCGGCCACGAGGTGGTCGGCTGGGCGAGCGTGGCGCCCTACGACGACGCTCACGAGTACTACTCCGGCGTCGGCGAGGCAACCCTCTACGTGCGGAGCCAAGCCCGCCGGGAAGGCACGGGCAGAGCGCTGCTCGCCGCGCTCGCGGAGGAAGCCGAGCGACGCGGCTACCACAAGCTGGTCGGAAAGATCTTCACGACGAACGGGCCCAGCATCGCCCTGGTGCGCGCGAGCGGCTGGCGAGAGGTGGGCCTGCACGAGCGTCACGGGCGCCTCGACGGCGAATGGAGGGACGTGCTGGTCGTCGAGATGCTGCTCGGCGAGGCGCGCTCAGAAGGCTGAGGAAGCACCCGTCCGACCCTGAGGCGATCCTCTGCGCGTGGCCGAGGGCGCAGAGGCATCGCGCGAGCGGCGTGGGGGCGTGTGGCGCCAGGGCGGCCGTCACTTCGGCTTCGTCCTGCTGCTGATCCTCGGATCGCTCGTCTTCCAGCTGGCCGCCCCCGAGGAGGACTGGGCACGGCTGACGGCGATCGTGATCCAGGGCGTGACGCTCCTCGCCGCCCTGCGCGCCTCGCGGGTCAGCCCGCTCGTGCTGCGGCTCGCGGTGGGGGTCGTGGTGATCGCGATCGTCGCCTCGGTTGCCGCCTACATCGGCTTCGGGTTCCTCGGAGCGACCGCCGCGCGCATCATCACCGTGTTGCTCGTGGCGCTTGCGCCGCCGGCGATCGCCCGCGGTGTGATCATCGACTTCCACCAGGAGGGCGAGGTCACGCTCCACACGATGTTCGGGGTCCTCTGCATCTACCTCCTGATCGGCTCCGTGTTCGCCTTCGGCTTCGGCGTGGTCGACAGCCTCAGCTCGACGCCCTTCTTCGCTCAGCGCGCCGCCGCCAACAGCCACAACCTCCTCTACTTCAGCTTCTCGACGATCACCACGACGGGCTACGGGGACCTCACCGCGGGCACGGATGTCGGCCGCTCACTCGCGATCGCCGAGGCACTCGTCGGGCAGATCTACCTCGTAACCGTCGTGGCCGCGATCGTCGGCGGGCTCCGCGGGCGACGGCCCGCCTGAGCGCGCCCCACGCCGGCCATACTGTTTTCGGTGACCGAGAAAGCGACGACTCTGCGCATCGCACTCGCCCAGCTGAACGTAACCGTGGGCGACATCGAGGGCAACGCGCGCCTGATCTCGGAGTGGACCGCGAGCGCACGCGAGCGCGGCGCGCAGATGGTCCTCTTCCCCGAGCAGGCCGTCACCGGCTATCCGGCCGAGGACCTGTGGCTGAAGCCGCACTTCCTCGACGCCGCCCGTCGAGCCCTGGAGGAGATCGCCGCCACCGTGGAGGGGCTCGTCGCGATCGTCGGCTTCCCCGAGCGCGAGGCCGCCATCCACAACTCGGCCGCCGTGCTCGCGGACGGCGCGATCCGCGGTGTCTACCGCAAGATCCTGCTCCCGAACTACAGCGTCTTCGACGAGCGGCGCTACTTCGAGCCGGGAGACGAGGCGGCGATGATCGAGATCGGCGGCGTGCGGGTCGGGCTGACCATCTGCGAGGACATCTGGTACCCCGGCCCGCCGGCTTCGGTGGAGGCCCTTTCGGGCGCCAGGCTGATCGTCAACCCGTCGGCATCTCCCTATCACCGCGGCAAGGGCGCCCTGCGCGAGCGGATGGCCGCCGAGCGCGCCCGCGAGACCGATGCCGCCTTCGCCGTCTGCAATCTCGTCGGCGGACAGGACGAGCTGGTCTTCGACGGCCACAGCGTCGTCGTCGACGCCCGGGGCGAGACGCTGGCGCGAGCGACGCAGTTCGCCGAGGAACTCGTCGTCTGCGACGTCCCGCTCCAACCACGCTCAACGGGCGCGGGGAGGAACGAGGACCCGGGCACGGGGCCCCCAGGCGCGTCGGCCCGCCTGCTCGCGAGCTTCGAGCCGTCCGCGGTGAGGGCGGCCGAGGCGGTGGAGCCTCCGCTGGCGGAGTTGCTCGAACCCGAGGCGGAGGTCTATGCGGCGCTGAGGCTCGGCCTCCGCGACTACGTGCGCAAGAACGAGTTCGGTCGCGTGCTGGTCGCCGTCTCGGGTGGCGTCGACTCGGCGCTGGTGGCACTGGTCGCGGTCGACGCTCTTGGGCCGGCGCGCGTGTGTTGCGTCGTCATGCCGTCTCCGCACTCGAGCACGGAAACCCAGGCGGACGCCCGCGCGATCGTGGCCAACCTCGGCGCCGAATTGGTCGAGATCCCGATCGAATCAGCGATGCGCACGTACGACGAGCTCCTCGACCACGCCACCGACGGCTCCGCGCCACAACCGGGAGGCAGTCCCGGGACCGAGTCAACCGGAGAGGCCCAGGCGGTCGGCGCGGGTATCCAGCTTGCGGCCGAGAACATCCAGGCCCGGATCCGCGGCAACCTGATGATGGCGCTGTCCAACCGGCACGGATGGCTCGTGCTGACGACGGGGAACAAGAGCGAGATGAGCGTCGGATACGCAACTCTCTACGGCGACATGGCCGGGGGCTTCGCGGTCATCAAAGACGTTCCCAAGACGCTCGTCTACCGCCTGGTTCGCTATCGAAATGGCCTCTCGGACCGCGGGCTCGTGCCCGAATCCGTGCTCGAGCGAGCCCCGTCCGCGGAGCTCCGTCCCGACCAGCGCGACGAGGATTCCCTGCCCCCCTACGACATGCTCGACCGAATCCTGGCCGACTACGTGGAGGAGGATCGCGGCCGCGAACAGATCGTCGCCGACGGCATTCCGGCGGACGTCGTCGACCGGGTGATCGCGATGGTGGACCGCTCCGAGTACAAGCGACGCCAGGCGCCTCCGGGCATCCGCATCACCCCGAAAGCCTTCGGGCGCGACCGCAGGCTGCCGATCACCAACCGCTATCGCGGCTGAGGCTCTGACAGCTCCGGACCGCGGGGTCCTGGGCTGGGTAGGGGCCAAGCGATCCGTTGCTGGACGTCCCGCCGCGCGAACTGCGTCCGATCGCGTCCGTCCTCCGGACATCCGGGGACGCAGTTCCCGGCTGACGGGTTGTTGTCCACGCGAGTACGACCTGCCGCCCGGGTAACGCGCCTTAACCCGCCGGCGGCGGACGCGAAGCGGAGCAGCCGGCGGAGTTATTGAACCGGACGTACCGCCACCGTCATCCGGATGAGAGCCGCGATCCGGTCCCGGTCGTCGGTGATCTCGACGTCCCAGACCCAGGTGGTGCGACCCCGGTGGCGGGGCCGGGCAACGGCGTTGACGTGCCCCCCGGTTATCGGCCGGAGCAAGGTGGTGTCGTTCGACTGGCCCATGGCCGCCATCCCGTCCTCGTGGACGGCGAGCCAGGTCGCCGCCGAGCAGATGCTCTCCGCCATCGCGGCATAGACGCCCCCGTGGACCAGGCCCGCCGGCTGACGGACCTCGTCGGTGACCGCGATCCGAGCCCGGACCTCGTCGCGGCTCGTATCGAGGTACTCGAGGCCGATGAGGTCCCCGAGGCCGTCGCGGCCGCTGTGGATAGTGGACTCCGGCATCGGTGGGAGACTAGTCGGAGCCGCCCCACCGGGCGAGGGCCGCGAGCAGCGGCACTCGAAGCAGGATCAAGTCGATCAGCAGGCCAACCGCGGCGGCCAGCCCGAACTCGCGGGCCGGATACAGGTCCGTGCCCGCGAGCACTCCGACGGCAAGCGCGGTGACCGCGGTCGCGTAGATCGCGGCGGGCACTGTGTACGCGGCCGCAGTCTCGGCCGCTACCGAAGCCTCCAGGCCAAACGAGCGCTCGCTGCGCGATGCACGGACGGCGGTCACCGCGCGCGCGGCCGAGATCGAAACGAGCGCGGTCAGCAGCGAGGCGACGGCGCCTGTCTCGAGCGCTCCCTGACGACGCTGGCCGATCACCCCCGCGAGGTGGCCGTCCTGGAACACGAGTACGCATAGCCCGCAGGCCGCGGCGGCCGGCAGGATGGTGACCACGGCCACGGGGATGGCGCGCGGGGAGAACGCGACCGCGAGGATCAGCGCGAGCGCGGCCACCGAGACCCCAGCCGCGAGCGCCAGTCGCCCGAACAGGGAGGTGTCATTAGACGCCGACCGAGGCGAGGCGTGCCCAGCGGATCGCCCCCGATGATTGCCGGCCTCGACGTGGGCCGCCTTCGCTGCCTGGGATCCAGATGGGAGATCAGCCGCAGAGAACGGCCGGCTGTCGGCGTGGAGGAGTGGAGTCGCGGCGGCGATCATGACCACAGCGGCCAACGCGGCGGCGAACGCGGTCCGAACACGGGAGCTGGCGATGTACCCCGCAACGGTCCGCGGAGCCCAGGCGAGGGCGGGCTCTCCCGCGACCTTGTCGCTCCTGGCTTCGAGTCGGGTGCGCTCGAGCGCCAGCAGGGCCGGGACGCAGACGAGCGCCGCCCCGAGGGCCAAGACGACCGCAAGAGCGCAGGCGAGCACCATCGACGGCGCCGGGTCGAAGCCGGTGGCCAGGAGCGCGGCGGCGGCCGCGATCGTCCCGAGGGCCAGCGGCAGCGCCATCTCCCCCATCGCCCCCACGGCGCGCCGGATCGCCTCGTCCGGCGTGGCGGATATGGCCTCGTCGCGAAAGCGGGCGACGAGCAGGCAGGGCGCCTCGATCCCCAGCGCGAGCCCCAGCACGGCAGCGGGCGCGATGCCCAGCAATGAGACGTCGGCCAGGCCGCCCGCGATCCTGAGGCCCGCGAGCGCGCCGGCGATCGCCGTCGCGGCGCAGAGGGCCGGCGCGACCGCCAGCCAGGGCCCCAGCACCGCCACCAGCAGGGCCAGCGCGAGCGCCGCCGCCGCGAGCTCGAGCTTCCACAGGTCCCCGGAGAGGTCGTGTCGAGCCTCGATCAGGGTCGCGACCTGGCCGCCGTACGCAACCCGACCC
>JBOGZC010000075.1:0-17358 GCA_050697075.1 Solirubrobacterales bacterium
TGCTGCGTCACGCTTTCGCGCATTGCGCAAGATTCCCCACTGCTGCCTCCCGTAGGAGTCTGGGCCGTGTCTCAGTCCCAGTGTGGCTGATCGTCCTCTCAGACCAGCTACCCATCGTTGCCTTGGTGAGCCGTTACCTCACCAACAAGCTAATGGGCCACGGGCCCCTCCCGAAGCGGAGGCCGAAGCTTCCTTTACTCACCGCACTTGAGTGCGGCGAGCACATCCGGTATTAGCCCGAGTTTCCTCGGGTTGTCCCGGTCATCGGGGCAGGTTACCCACGTGTTACTCACCCGTTCGCGGCTTGGCCCCAGGGCAAGCCCTGGTCCGTCGCTCCACTTGCATGTGTTAGGCACGCCGCCAGCGTTCGTCCTGAGCCAGGATCAAACTCTCCATGAAAAGTGACTCGAGGGTTTCAAATCCGACGCTCAGTCACGAGTCGCCGGCTCCTCTGTCTCAGAGAGTCGTCATGCCTGACTTGGCCACCGAGTACACAATCCGGCGGCCGACATGACAGGGTTGATAGCCCGTCGCGCCTGGCCAAAGGCCACGAGCGACGGGTCGGACGTGGTCACGAGCCTCGGGACGTGATCCCGCGGCTCGCGCGCTGCTCAGTTTTCAAGGACCGTCCTGCGCCAGCTCGGAGGGACTCTCCGGACAGGCACAATGCGCCCCGAAGGGCGACCATCGAGTATATCGGCCGACGCTGGCCCCCTGCAAGAGCGCCGGGCTTCCAGGTCGAGCAGGCAGTCTAGCGGGGTCGTCAACCCCCGCCGACGATCCGCACCCGTGCGTGTCGGCGCTTGCCCACCTGGAGCACCTGGCCGTCGAGCTCCGCGGGCGGTACGTTCAGCGTGCCGGGCTCGACCGGGCTGCCGCCGATGCGGACGCCCCCCTGGTCGATCAGGCGGCGCGCCTCGCTGCGGCTGAGGCCGAAGTGCTCGGCGAGCACCTCGGGCAGGTGAACCGCCCCGTCGACCCCGTCGGCCCGCACGACCGCCTCCTCGACGTCATCCGGCAGCTCCCCCCGTACGTGCAGCTGATCGAAGCGGGCCTCTGCGGCGGCCGCCCGGTCGGCGCCGTGGAAGCGCTCCACCAGGGATCGGGCTAGCTTTCGCTTCGCCTCGCCGGGGTGGGCCGTCGGATCGAGGTGCCTCGAGAGGAGCAGCCGGTAGTACTGCTCCATGGTCTCGTCCGGGATGCTCATCAGCTTCCCGAACATCTCCTCCGGCGAATCGGTGACACCAACGTAATTCCCGTAGGTCTTGCTCATCTTGCGCGTCCCGTCGGTGCCAACCAGGATCGGCATCGTGAGGATCGACTGCTCGGGGACGCCAAACGAGCGCTGCACGTCCCGCGCGAAGAGCAGGTTGAACCTCTGGTCGGTTGCCCCCAGCTCGACGTCCGCCCGCACGGCCACCGAGTCGTAGCCCTGGAGCACGGGATAGAGGAGCTCGAGGGCGGAGATCGGCTCGTCCCGCCGCATGCGCTGGGTGAAGTCCTCCCGCTCGAGGAGCCGCGCCACTGTGAACCGCCGGATCAGCCCGAAGAGCTCGTCGCTCTTCATCGCCAGCCACTCGCTGTTGTGGCGGAGCTCGGTGCGCTCGCGATCGAGCACCGTGAACGCCTGCTCCTCATAGGTGTGCGCGTTCGCCTCGAGCTCGTCCGGTGAGAGGATCGGCCGAGTCGCGTCTCGCCCGCTGGGGTCGCCGACCCTCGCCGTGTAGTCCCCGATGATCAACGCCACCGTGTGCCCCGCGTCCTGGAAGGCGCGCAGCTTCGTCAAGACCACGCAGTGTCCGAGGTGGATGTCGGGACTCGTCGGATCCACGCCGAACTTGACTCGCAGCGGCCGTCCCTCGTCCAGCTGCTGCGCGAGACGGCCCTCGGGCAACGCGTCGACGGCCCCGTCCAGGAGGCGCCGCGCGTCGTCGGCAACCGCCGAATCCGTCACCGGGCCAATGCTAGACTGACGCGCTCGCTCGGCGGGATTCGCCGTCCCCCGTGCTTTCCTCGGGTGATCGTTCCATCGGGCGGCTCCGCCGCTCGCGCCCCTGTCGCCGAGCGCCCACGCACATGGTCACGACTTCAGCGAGACCGGATGGCCCCCAGGATTAGGCTCCCCAGGCGTCGTTCACGCGACGGCCGGCCGGCCGATGCGCCGTCGTCGCCGGACGGCTCGCCACCGATTGCGAGCGTCAACGGAGGATCGAACGGCTCCGGTCCCCCTCGCGAGCCCTCCTCCCTTCCTCCGGCGCCCCCCGGCCCGGGCCCGGCGCGACGCCGGCCGAAGCTCAAGAAGCTGAGGTTCGCGCTCGTTTTCCTCGGGCTGTCCGTGCTCGCCTTCGTCTCCTGGATCTTCGGGATCATGATGGCGGTCGCCAGCGACCTCCCCCAGCTCGAGGACCGCGCCCAGTTCGCACATGCCGAGAACTCCGTGGTCTACGACATCAACGGGAGGAAGATCGCCACGCTGACCAACAACGAGGGCCGGATCCTCATCGACTCGGGTGACATCGCGCCCGTGATGAAGGAGGCCACCGTCTCCATCGAGGACCAGCGCTTCTACGAGCACCGCGGGGTCGACTTCCAGGGGATCGGCCGCGCGGTGGTCCAGGACATCCTCCACACGGGGGCCACCCAGGGTGGCTCGACGATCACGGAGCAGTTCGTGAAGAACGCGCTGCGCGCCCAGGGCAGCCGCACCGTGTTCGAGAAGCTTCGCGAGGCCGCCCTCGCCTACCAGCTCGAGCGCCACTGGGACAAGGACAAGATCCTCACCCAGTACTTGAACGAGATCTACTTCGGCGAGGGCGCCTACGGGATCGAGGAGGCGGCCAAGACCTACTTCGGCTCGAACCACCCGGGTTGCGGCCAGAACGGCAACCCGGCCTGCGCCGCCGACCTCCTCCCGTGGGAGGCGGCGATGCTCGCAGGAATCATCGCCAACCCCACCGCGTACGACCCGCGCACCAACCCCCAAGACGCACTAGCCCGCCGCAACGTCGTCCTCCAGAACATGGCCAATCAGGGGTACATCACGCAGAGCGAGTACCAACAGTACTCGCAGGTGAAGCTGCCGAAGCAGAAGCAGATCGAGATCCCGCACGAGGCCTCGAGGGCTCCCTACTTCACGTCCTGGATGCGCCAGCAGCTGGTCGACAAGTACGGGGCCGGCGAGGCGTTCGGCGGCGGGCTGGACGTGCAATCGACCCTCGACCTCAACCTCCAGGACCAGGTGCAGCAGATCGCCGACGGGCGGACCCTGGGGGTCGGGCTCAACTCCGCCGTGGTCGTGCTCGACAACGCCACCGGAGGGGTGCGCGCGATGGTCGGCGGCACCGACTACTCCAAGCAGCCGTTCAACCTCGCTACCCAGGGCCACCGCCAACCGGGCTCCGCGTTCAAGCCATTCACGCTGATCACGGCGCTCGAACAAGGGCACTCCCCCGATCAGGTGTTCACGTCTGCGCCTCAGGAGCTCCCTTACAAGGCGGAGGTACCGAAAAAGCACGGGAAGCCAAAGGTCGTCAACGAGCTCTTCGACGTGCACAACTACGGCGACGAGTACCTCGGCAGCGCGTCGCTCGCCACCGCGACGACCTACTCCGACAACTCGGTCTACTCCCAGCTCGGGATGTCACTGCAAGGGGGCCCCACGGCCATCGCGGCAACTGCGAACAAGATGGGCATCCAGACAGACCTTGCGACGACCAGTCACGTGAAGTACTCGGTCGGGGGCGGCCCGTTCGAGCCCTACAACCCGGCCCTGATCCTCGGCGGCCTCGAAACCGGTGTCTCGCCGCTCGAGATGGCGCATGCATACCTGACGGTTCAGGACAACGGCCAGATCATGAGCGGCAGCATGGCCGACTCCCCGAACGCCCCTGTGGCCATCAACAAGGTCAGCGACGCCCCGCCCGGGGAGGGAGGGAGCCTGATCGAGCCCAACGACGGCGGGCCTGGCTACGACAAGGTTGAGACCAAGCAGGTGATTCCGCCGGGCGTCGCGGCGACCGCGCGGACCATGTTGCACAGCGTGGTGAGCTCCGGAACCGGAAGGAACGCCTACACCGGCGATCCAACCGAGTGGGGAAAGACCGGGACCACCGAGAACAACGGCGACGCCTGGTTCGTGGGGGCCAACAAGGACATCACGGTCGCCGTCTGGGTTGGTCACGCGGACTCCGTGAGGCCGATGCTGACCGAGTACGGTGGCGCTCCGGTCGACGGAGGCACGATTCCGGCGCTGATCTTCAACGAGATCGTTGGCGCCTACGAGCAGCTGAAGGCCTCCTACCGCCACGGCAAGGGCGGGACCGGGACGACGACCACCACTCCGACGCTCAGCGCGCCCACTGCGCCGAGCAGCGCTCCGGCCCCCACGACGGCCGCCCCCGCGCCTCAGCAGAGCTCGCCCTCCACCCAGCAGCCGTCCCAGGCCCAGCCCTCCCAGCCACAACAGCCCGCAAGCCCACCAGCGTCGAGCGGGGGTGCCCCGTCCGGCGGCGCTCCCTCGACCGGCGGGGTCTCAGGCTAGCCGGGCACCGCCCGGGGCACGGGGCGCGAGAGGTACCCGCTCTCGGCCGCGCAGAACCGCCACGGCAGCTCCGTGGCGCGGGTGATCCCGATCCGCGGACCGGTCTCGACCCGGACCTCCCGCCACCCGTCGTCTCGTCCACGGAGGTCGAACGGCGCTTGCGCAAGCGGCGCACGGTTCATCTCCAGCCCGATTCCCAGCGCCTGGGTCAGCTTCCCGGGGCCGGAGCACAGCTCTCGCATGCCCTCGCGACCGCGCCGCCGGCGCATCTCCGTCACCCCCCACCGTGGCTCGAGCGCCCTGATCAGCACCGCAGCCGCGGCGCCCTCGGGCTCGCAGACGAAGTTCAGGCACGCGTGAATCCCGTACGAGCGGTACACGTAGGCCACCCCCGGCGGCCCGAACAGCGCCGCGGTGCGCGCCGTGATCCCGACGAACGCGTGGCACGCCGGGTCATGGCGTTCGTAGCTCTCGGTCTCCACGATCACTCCGCCGACCCCGTCGAACGACAAAGAGCAGCCGACCAGGTCGCGCGCCACGTCGTGAACCGAGCGATCGAAGAAGCCAACGTCCAGCGGAGCCCTCTCACGCGTTGCGGTCCCGATCACCCGCCGTCCCTCTCCCCGAGCTCGGCGAGGGCCGCTCGGGCGGCCTCGAGCT
This sequence comes from Solirubrobacterales bacterium, assembly GCA_050697075.1. Taxonomy (GTDB): domain Bacteria; phylum Actinomycetota; class Thermoleophilia; order Solirubrobacterales; family 70-9; genus AC-56. Next base: position 5,201 of record JBOGZC010000075.1, read on the forward strand.
GCTCCGCAACCCGAGCGGACGCCGTCCCGCCGGCCGAGCCCTTGGTCTCCAGCCAGGAAGCCGAGGCGAGCACGTCGTAGTAGGAGTCGTCGAGCAGCTCCGAATGGCGGCGCAGGTCGTCCCGGGTCAGCTCGGACAGCACCTTCCCCTGCTCCAGCGCGTCGCGCACCAGGCCGCCCACGACGCCATGGGCCTCCCTGAACGGCATCCCCTTGCGCACCAGCAGGTCGGCGACGTCTGTGGCGGCCGGAAACTCGTCCGCCGCGGCCTCCGCCAGCCGCTCCCGGTTGAAGCTCAAGCCGCGAAGCATGCGCTCCGCGGCCTCGAGGCACAGCTCGAGGTTGTCCGCCGCGTCGAACAGCGCCTCCTTGTCCTCCTGCAGGTCCTTGGAATAGGCGAGAGGAAGCCCGTGCATGACGCCGGCCAGCGTCAGGAAGCTCGAGTAGACGCGGGGCGCCTTCGCCCGCAAGAGCTCCGCCGCGTCGGGGTTCTTCTTCTGCGGCATGATGCTCGAGCCGGAGGAGAAGTCCTCGCCGATCTCGCAGAACGAGAACTCGTCGCTCGACCACAGCACGAGCTCCGCTCCGAGTCGCGAGAGGTGCATCGCGCAGATCGACGCCGCGGAGAGGTAGTCGAGCACGAAATCGCGGTTCGAGACGGCGTCGACCGAGTTGGCCGTCACCGATTCGAAGTCGAGGTCGCGGGCAACGCCATCGCGATCCAGGTCCCAGTTGAGCCCCGCGAGCGCTCCCGAGCCGAGCGGCAGCTCGCCGGCGGCTCGCCGGGCCCCGTCGAACCGCTTTGCGTCGCGCCCGACCATCCAGAAGTAGGCGAGCAGGTGGTGGCCCAGGTACACGGGCTGCGCGCGCTGCAGGTGCGTGTAGCCCGGCATCGGCCAGTCGGCATGCCGCTCGGCGAGCTCCAACAGACGCTCCATCAGCGCGCCGGCCAGCCGGCGCGCCAGCCCCGCGTGGTCGCGCACATAGAGCGCGACGTCCGTCGCCACCTGGTCGTTTCGGGACCGGCCGGTGTGGAGCTTGCCGCCAACCGGGCCGATCACCTCGATCAGGCGGCGCTCGATGGCCATGTGGATGTCCTCCTCGCCCTCCTCTACCGGGAAGGAGCCACCCTCCACCTCGTCCGCGATCGTCGCCAGACCATCCTCCATCCGCTGCAGCTCGTCCGCGTCCAGCACCCCCGCCCGGTGCAGGGCCCGTGCGTGGGCTCTCGACTGCTGGATGTCGTACGGGGCCAGCCTGCGATCGAAGCCGATCGAGGCGTTCAACCGCACGAACAGAGGGTCAGGCTCATCGCGAAAGCGCGCCATGGGGTCCAGTCTATGAACCGGGTAGGCTGGCGCGTCCGTGAGATTGCTGGTCACCGGAGCGACGGGCAAGGTGGGCAACGCGGTGGCCCGCCGGCTGGTCGACCGCGGCGACGACGTGGTCGCGCTGGTTCGCAACGTCGCCAAGGCGCGCGACCTGCTCCCGGCCGGCGTCGAGCTGGCGGGCGGCGACGTCACCGACCCGGAGTCCCTGCGGCGGGCCGCCCAGGGCGCTGACGGCGTCTTCAACTGCATGGGCCTGTTCGAGCAGTGGTTCGCCGACCCTGGGATCTTCGACCGCGTCAACGCGCAGGGCGCCGCCAACGTGATCGCTGCCGCGCGCGAGGCGGAGGTGCGCCGCGTGGTCCACACCTCGACGTTCGACGTTTTCCACGCCGACTCGGGGGGAACCGTGTCGGAGGCCGCGGTCGCCGACTATCCGAAGGGGACGGCGTACGAACGCTCCAAGCAGCACGCCGAGGAGCTCGTTCTGGCGCGCGCCGAGCAGGGCATCGAGGTCGTGGTCGTGAACCCGGCCTCCGTCTACGGGCCGGGTCCCTGGCAGGGCACGGGACTGGATCGAGCCTTTCGCGACGCGATCCGCCGTCGCCTGCCTGGCGTGCCGCCCGGCGGGATGACGCTCGTCCACTGCGACGACGTGGCCGCCGGCCAGCTAGCCGCGTTCGAGCGGGGCACGCCAGGAGAGCGCTACATCCTCGCCGACGGCTACGCGACCATGCGCGAGCTGCTCACCGTCGCGGTCGACGAAGCCGGACGCGGATGGGTGCCGTTCGCGATGCCGGTGCCGCTGGCGCGCGGGCTGGCCGCCGGGGGCGAGGCGCTCTCCCGGGTCATCCGCCGCCCCCCGCTGCTCGGCTCAGGCCAACTCACCTTCCTCCTCTGGCAGGCGCGGGCCGACAGCTCGAGGGCGCGATCTGAGCTCGGGGTGGAGTTCAGGCCCTGGGAGGAGGGCGTCCGAGAGACCGTGAGGTGGATGGCGCAGACGGGGCGAATCTGAGCCCTTAGTTGCCCTCGAGCGCGAGTGCTTTCGCGAGCGCCGTGCAGACCCGGTCCACGTTCTCCTCGCCCATCCGCCCGAAGAACGGAAGCGCGAGCAGGCGCGCGGAGGCGTCCTCGGCGATCGGGAACTGGCCCTCCGAAAAACCGAACCGCTCCCGGTAGTGGGGCATGAGGTGGATGCAGGGCATGTAGGCCTTGGCCTGGATGCCGTGCCCGCCCAGCTCGGCAACCACCGGGTCACGGTCCGTTCCCCTCGGCAGGAGCAGGGCGTAGATGAACCAGCTTCGCCGGTCCGAGCCTCGATCGCGACACGGCAGCACCAGCCCGTCGCGGTCGCCCTCGCCGGCCGGGCTCGCGCCGATCGCCTCCAGGCGCTCCGTGTACAGGGCCGCCACGCGGGATCGCTCAGCGAGCAACTCGTCGGCGCGCTCGAGCTGCACCACGCCGATCGCGGCCTGCAGCTCGGTGAGCCTGTAGTTGAAGCCCAGACGCTCGTGCGAGAGCCAGCCCATGTCCTCCGCCCGCCCCTGGTTGCGCTCGCTGCGAAGCCGCGCCGCCGTCCCGGGCGAGGAGGGAACGATCATGCCCCCCTCTCCGGTGGTGAGCTGCTTGTTGGCGTAGAAGGCGAAGGTCGCCAGGCTGCCGCGCGCCCCGACGGTGACGCCCTCGGAATCCACGGCGCCGGCGGCCTCGCACGCATCCTCGAGGATCCCGAGGCCCCGCCCGGCCGCGATCGTCTCGAGCTCCGGCATCGCCGCCGGGTAACCCAGGATGTGCACTGGCAGCAGCCCCGCCGTGCGTTCGCCCGTCGCGGCGCCGGCAGCGGCCGGGTCGATGTCCAGCGTCACCGGGTCGACGTCGCAGAACACGGGCGTCGCGCCCTCGTACAGCAGGCAGTTGGCCGAGGCCGCGAAGCTGAACGGGCTGGTGACGACCTCGTCACCCGGCCCCCAGCCCAGCGCCCTGACGCCGAGATGCAGGGCGCTCGTCCCGGAGGAGACCGCCACCGCGTCGTCCACGCCGAGCCACTCGGCGAACCGGCGCTCGAAGCGCTCCAGCATCGGGCCCAGGGAGAGCCTCCCCGAGCGCATCGCCTCGAGCACCATCTCCTCCTCCCGTGCCCCGAGGTCCGGGCGCGCGAGCGGCAGGAGCTCGTCTGAATAACCGCCCGCCGGCTCCTCCGCTCCCGCTCGAATCACTGGCCCGCGACTACGTCGCGGGCATTTGATTCTGCTCCCGCGTCCGGGGCCGGCGGGGTCCGCGGTAGGACGCCGGGCTGGAAGGCGTACTCGAGCGAATCGACGAGCGCCTCCCAGGAAGCCTCGATGATGTTCTCCGAGACGCCGATCGACCCCCAGCTCAAGTGCCCGTCCGAGGAGTCCAGGAGAACTCGGGTGACCGCGCCGGTTCCGTGATGGGTGTCCATGATCCTCACCTTGTAGTCGACCAGCTCGATGTCCGCCAGGTGCGGATGGTGCTCGGTGATCGCCTCGCGCAGGGCGCGGTCGAGCGCATTGACGGGCCCGTTTCCCTCCGCCGTCCTGATGTAACGGTTGCCCCCCACCCAGATCTTGATCGTCGCCTCGGTCTCGACCTTGCCGTCGGCGCGCTTCTCGGTGATCACCCGGAAGCCCTCGAGCCGGAACAGGGGCTCGTACGCACCCGCCTCACGGCGCAGCAAGAGCTCGAAGGAGGCATCCGCGGCCTCGTACTGGTATCCGCCGTGCTCGCGCTCCTTGAGCCGCTCGAGGGCCCGGGCGGCAGCGTCCGCATCCAGGTCGATCCCCGCGCCCTCGGCTCGGCTGAGCACGGACCCGCGGCCCGAGAGCTCCGAGATCAGAACATCGCGGCTGTTGCCCACCAGCTCGGGCGAGATGTGCTCGAACGTGCTCGCGTCGGCCTTCACCCCAGCGACGTGCATGCCGCCCTTGTGGGCGAAGGCGTTGCGGCCGACGTAGGGACGGTCCGGATCCGGCGTCAGGTTGCACAGCTCGTCGACGAAGTGCGATGTCTCGGTGAGCCGTCGCAGTCGGTCGGGCGGCACGCACTCGTACCCCAGCTTCAGCTGCAGCGCGGGCAGGATGGACACCAGGTTCGCGTTGCCGGTTCTCTCCCCATACCCGTTCATGGTTCCCTGGACGACCCCAGCGCCAGCTTCGACGGCGGCGAGCGAGTTCGCGACCGCGCATTCTGAGTCGTTGTGGGTGTGGATCCCGATCTCGGCCTTGGTCCCAAGCTCCGCCACCACCGCGGCTGTCGCCTCGGCCGCCTGCGGCGGCAGGCTCGAGCCGTTCGTGTCGCAGAGGGTGACGTTCTCGGCGCCGGCCGCGACCGCCGCGCGCAGGCACTCGAGCGCGTACGCCGGGTCCTCCCGCCAGGCGTCGAAGAAGTGCTCGGCGTCGTATACCACCCGCTTGCCCTCGGCCCGGAGGAAGCACACCGAGTCGGTGATCATCCCGAGGTTCTCCTCACGCGTCACCTTCGTGACCTTGTCGAGGTGAAGGGACCACGTCTTCCCCACGAGCGTGCACACCGGGGCGAAGCACGCCGCCAGTTCCTTCAGCCCGTCATCGTCTTCGGCCGCGATGCCCCGGCGCCGGGTCATCCCGAACGCGCACACCTTCGCCGCCTCCAGCTCGACCCCGGCGAGCAGCCGGAAGAGCTCCGCCTCCTTGGGGTTCGAGCTCGGGAAGCCCGCCTCGACGTAGTGGACCCCGAGCCGGTCCAGCGCCTTGACGATGCGGACCTTCTCCGCCGCGGAGAGCGACATCCCCTGGCCCTGCATGCCATCACGCAAGGTCGTGTCGTAGAGCTTCACCTGTGTCAAATCGATGCCTTTCTGGTTCGAGGGACGGGCGAGGGCCGAAACCCGATGAGGCGCGGCGATGCCGCGCGGCCGCGAGCCGCTAGGCGGCTGCGGCGCCGCTAATTCGCCCGATTGCCTCGAACAGAACGTGCACGATCAAGAGGTGACTCTACTCGGTTGCTCGACGATGTCCAGCCACTCGAGGTACTCCTGGGCTCGCCCGTGCAGCGCATCCTCGTACTTGGCCGCGAGCACCCGGGTGATCTCGCCGGGTTCGCCGAGATCGTGGTCGTCGATCTCGCGCACGGGCACGAGCTCGGCGGCTGTCCCGACCAGAAACGCCTCCTCAGCCACATACAGCTCCGAGCGCGAGATGTCGCGCTCGACCACGGTGTACCCGAGGTCCTCGGCGATCTGGATCACGGACTTGCGGCTGATCCCATCGAGGATCGAGGCCGTGTGCCCGGGCGTCACCAGCTCGCCGTCTCGGACTAGGAACACGTTCTCGCCCGAGCCCTCGCACACGACCCCGTTCTGGTCGAGCAGGATCGCCTCGTCGTAGCCCGCCTTCGCGGCCTCGGTCTTCGCCAGAATCGAGTTCAGGTACTGGCCCGATGCCTTCGCGTGGGGGATCAGGCTGTCGGGGGAGATCCGCCGCCACGACGAGACCTTGGCCCGGATGCCGTCGCGCTTCCCTTCCTCGCCCAGGTAGGCACCCCAGGACCAGACCGCGACGATGACGTCCACGGGAGCCGTCGGCGCGTACAGCCCCATCTCGCCATAGCCACGAAACGCGATCGGCCGGATGTAGCAGCTGTCCAGGCCATTGCGCCGAATCACCTCATGCGTCCCCTCGCGCAGCTCGTCCAGCGAGTAGGGCAGGTCGAGGTAGTAGAGGTCAGCGGACTTCTGGAGCCGCTCGAGGTGGTCGTGGTGGCGGAAGATCGCGGGCCCGCGATCGGTCTCGTACGCTCGCAGGCCCTCGAACACGCCGGTTCCGTAGTGGAGGCCATGGGTGAGGACGTGGACCTTGGCGTCGTCCCATGGGACGACATCGCCATTCATCCAGATCCACTCAGACTTCTCCACCATTTCCTCCAAGCCGAAGGCGATCTCGAGCACGAGCCGCCATGTCTTCCGGTGCGCGAAGTATGCCGGAATACCGGGGACCCGCCAAGCGCTCCTCAGGCCGCGAGCGCCTCGATCACCGCGTTCGTCATCTCCTCGGTTCCTACCTCGACTTCGGGTGGCAGCTCCGGCAGCGGGGCCTCGGCGACCACGCCACCCGCAAGGTCGGGGGTCCGCAAACCACGCTCCAGGGCCGAGTCGACCGCCGCCTCGATCCCGCTCGCCTCCGATTGCATGTCCAGGCCGTGGCGGAGCATCATGGCCGCGGACAGGAAGGTCGCGAGCGGGTTGGCGATGCCCTTTCCGGCGATGTCGGGCGCCGAGCCGTGGACGGGCTCGAACAGGCCGGGAGCGACGTCACCGAGGCTCGCCGACGGCAGCATCCCGAGCGAGCCGGTCAACATGGCCGACTCGTCACTCAGGATGTCGCCGAACATGTTCTCCGTCAGCAGGACGTCGAAATGGGCGGGGTTCGACACGAGCTGCATCGCCGCGTTGTCGACCAGCATGTGGTCCAGCTTGACCCCGCGGTAATCGCCCGCCACGCGCTCGACCGTCTCCCGCCAAAGCCGTGATGTCTCGAGCACGTTGGCCTTGTCGACCGAGGTGACGCGAGGCCCATGCCCGTCGCCACCCGCTCGTCCCTGCGCGGCCTCGAAGCCGACCTGCGCGATTCGCTCGATCTCCGCGACCGAGTACTCACAGGTGTCGTGGGCCCGGTCGCCCGCGCGCCCGCTGTCCCCGAAGTAGATGCCGCCGGTCAGCTCGCGGACGACGAGCAGGTCCGTCCCGTCGATCCGGTCGGCGCGCAGCGGACTGGCGCTGACCAGCGCCGGGCTCGGGCGCACCGGGCGAAGGTTCGCGTACAGGCCCAGGCCCTTTCGCAGGCCGAGGAGCCCCTGCTCCGGCCGCGGCGCGGACGGGTCGGTGGTGTCCCACTTCGGGCCTCCCACCGCACCGAGCAGCACCGCGTCCGAATCGCGGCACGCCGTGAGGACATCGTCCGTGAGCGCCGTTCCGTGGGCGTCGATCGACGCGCCACCGACGACGTGCTCGGAGAACTCGAACTCACCCAGGCGCTCGAGCAGCCGCCGCGCCGCGGCGACGATCTCCGGGCCGATCCCGTCCCCGGGCAGCAGCGCTATCCGCTTCGGCGTCACGGCCGCCGCGCCGAGATGTTGAGCCGCACGTAGTCGAGGCTCAAGGGCCGCGGGATGACCTCGAGCGCCGCGTCCATGTATGCGGGCCGCAACTGCTCGGGTAGCCGGTCCAGGTGGGGGCCCAGGCACACGCTCTCGAGGTAGTCGCGTGGATGCCGCGGCTGCACCGGCCAGTCCTCGAGCCAGCATCGCGCCGGGTCGAACCCGGCGTCCCTCAGGCGCAGCTCCGTATCGCCCGGGGAGGCGAAGTTCCACGAGCTCGCGACGCCGCGCAGGTATGGCGCGAAGCGCTCGTCGCCGTTGACGCTCTCGATGGAGTTCAGAAAATCCTCGACGTTGCCGATGCCGCCGCATTGCGCCTCGACGCGCCCATCGGGGGCGAGCGCCTCGTGCAGACGCGCGAACAGCCGCCGATGGTCCAGGATCCAATGAAAGGTGGCGTTGGAGAAGATCACGTCGACCGGCTGGGGGAGCGAGAGCTCGAGCAGGTCGGAGACGATCAGCTCGACGTCAGCCGGGAGCGACTCTCGCGCCAAGGCGATCATCGACGGGGAGGCGTCGACGCCGATCACCCGACCTCGCGGCAGACGCTCGAGCAAGAGCAGCGTCACCCGGCCGCTTCCGCAACCTGCGTCGAGCACCGTCTCGTCCCCGCTCAGCTCGAGCCGATCGATTACACCCCGCGCCCATTCCTCCTGCGGCGCGGCGACGCGGTCATAGGTCGACGCGTCCCAGTCCCGGGGCTGCGCGGTATCGCTCACAGCGAGGTCGTCACCGGGCCTCGGTCGCCCCCTCCGGAAGCCTCGAACGAGGCGATCGCCTCATCGGCGCGGAGCGTCAGGCCGATCTCGTCGAGGCCGTGGAGCAGTCGGTGCTTGACGTCCTCGTCGATCTCGAACTCGACGACGCCGTCAGCGAAGCTGACCGTCTGGTCGTCGACATCGATTCGCGCCTCGCCGGCATCGGCGATCGCCGTGCAGACCCCCTCGTCCAGAATCACCGGCAACAGCCCCACCTTGGTGCAGTTGACGTAGAAGATGTCAGCGAAGGAGGGCGCGACGATCGCTTCGAACCCGAAGTCCTGGAGCGCCCAGGGGGCATGCTCGCGCGACGACCCGCAGCCGAAGTTGCGGCCGGTGACGAGGATGGGGTTTGGGGCGAGCTCGATCTCGCCAGACTCGATCCAGTCCCGGAACAGGAACTCGCCGAACCCCGTTCGCTCGACCCGCTTCAGGAACTGCTTGGGGATGATCTGATCCGTGTCGACGTCGGCGCGGTCGAGCACCGACACCTTCCCCTTGATGACGTCCACCGGCCTCATTGCCACTCCCTGATGTCCACGAAGTGGCCCTCGATCGCCGCGGCCGCTGCCATCTTCGGGCTGACCAGGTGGGTGCGCCCACCCTTGCCCTGGCGGCCCTCGAAGTTGCGGTTCGAGGTGGAGGCGCACCGCTCGCCCTCGGCGAGGATGTCGGGGTTCATGCCCAGGCACATCGAGCAACCCGCGCTGCGCCACTCGAAGCCCGAGGACTGGAAGACCTCGTGCAGGCCCTCGTCCTCGGCCTGGGACTTGACCTGCATCGAGCCCGGGACGACCATGGCCCGCACCGACCCGGCGACTTGCCTGCCCTCGACCATCGCGGCCGCTTCGCGCAGGTCCTGAATTCGCGAGTTCGTACAGGAGCCGATGAACACGCGATCGAGGGCGATTTCGCGCATTGGCGTGCCGGGCTCGAGCGCCATGTAGGCGATGGCGCGTTCCGCCGCCTCGCGGTCGGCCGGCGCCTCGCCCCAGCGCGCGGGCTCGGGGACCGCGTCGGTCACCTGCACCACCATCCCCGGCGTGGTGCCCCACGTGACCATGGGGGAGATCGCGGACGCATCGATCTCGACCTCGGTATCGAACCGTGCGCCATCGTCAGTCGGCAACGCGCGCCACTCGGCCACCGCCGCGTCGAGGTCCTTCGGCGCCCCCGGCCTGCCCTCGATCCATTCGAAGGTGGTCTCGTCCGGAGCCACCATGCCCGCACGCCCGCCGCCCTCGATGGTCATGTTGCACACCGTCATCCGGTTCTCCATCGAGAGCCCGCGCAGGGTCTCCCCCGCGTACTCGACGGCGTGGCCGACCATGCCGCCGACTCCGAGCCGACCGATCGTCGCCAGGATCAGATCCTTCGCGGTGACACCCTGGGCCAGCTCGCCCGCATAGTTGATCCGCATGGTCTTCGGCCGCTTCTGCACCAGGCACTGGGTGGCCAGCACGTGCTCGACCTCGGATGTGCCGATCCCAACCGCCAGTGCGCCGAAGGCGCCGTGGGTGGACGTATGGCTGTCGCCGCAGACGATCACCAGGCCCGGTTGGGAGAGCCCCAGCTCCGGCCCGATCACGTGCACGATTCCCTGCCGCTCGGAGCCCAGCGAGTAGATCGGGATCCCGAACTCGGCGCAGTTGCGCTCCAGCGTCTCGACCTGCACGCGGGACAGCTCGTCGGCGATCAGGCGGGCCGCGGGGGTGCCGTCCGTCGGCACGTTGTGGTCGGCGGTGGCCACCGTCTTGTCCGGCCTGCGAACCTTGCGGCCCTCGAGGCGGAGCCCGTCGAATGCCTGCGGCGAGGTCACCTCGTGGACGAGGTGAAGGTCCACGTAGATCAGCCCGTCGGCTACCTCGTGGGCGTCCCAGATCTTGTCGAACATCGTCTTCGCCATCAGCTTCTCCTCAGGCCTGCGGCCACCACGGCGAGCAGCTCGGCCGGCTCGGTTCCATCGTTCTCGAAGTGGTGGGCCAGATCAGCGTCGAACGTCACGCTGTCGCCTGCGCGCAGATCGTGGCGCTCCCCGTCGACCACCAGCGTCGCGGTGCCCGTGATCACGAGGGCGGTCTCCCGGCTCCCCGGCTCGTGGAGCGGAGGGTCCTCGGACCCTCCGGTCGCTGCGCCGGGGTCGAGGCGGTGGCGGGAGACGTCCGCGCGCTGTCCCGGCAGAGGCGGGGTCAGCTCCTCGACGGCATGGCCGCCCCGGCGGCGCCTGCGGCCGCGGCCGCGGCGCACGATTACGACGTGACCCGCCTCGTCGAGCCGAAGGAGCTGCGACAGGCTGAGGTCGAGGCCGCTTGCGATCCGCGCGGCGATCGCGAGCGTCGGGCTCGTCTCGCCGCGCTCCACCTGCGAGAGCATCGGGGCCGAGACCCCGCTTCGATCAGCGAGGTCACGAAGCGACAGGCCGATCCCCTCGCGCAGCGCCCGCATGCGAGCCCCGATGGCGGGCGTCGCCACCGCTTCATTCGGTTCGGACAGGGCGGCCGTCGGGCTCACGGCGCGTACGTTATCACGTACGCTTGTTCAGCAGACGTCTACGGCCCCGGCGTCGCGGGCTCGCTCGCCGCCTCGGCGGCGACCTCCTCGGCCTCGCGCACCGCGGCGCCCTCGAGCGCGTTCGAGAGCGCCCGCACGTAGGCGCGGGCGGACGCCTCCAGGATGTCGGTTGCCACGCCCTGGCCGCTCGCGAGGCGACCATGGGCGCGGAGCATCACCGTCACCTCTCCGAGCGCGTCGCCGCCCTCGGTCACCGCCGAGACCGTGTAGGAATGCAGCTCGCATTCCGTGTCGACGGCCTTCTGGATGGCGCCGAAGATCGCGTCAACCGGGCCGTCGCCCGCGCCCTCGCCAACGGTCTCCTCACCGGATGGCAGCGAGACCGCCACCCTCGCACGCGGCTCCCGACGCGACCCCGCCTCGACCTCGAACCACGCGAGCTCGTAGCGCTGGGTGCCCTCGCGGACCTGGTCGGAGACGATCGCCTCCAGGTCCAGCGCCGTGACCTGCTTCTTCTTGTCGGCGATCTCCTTGAAGCGGGCGAACGCCTGGTTCAGCGCGTTGCCCTCGACCTTGAATCCCAGTTGCTCGAGCGCGTCCCGCAGGGCGTGCCGGCCGGAGTGCTTGCCCAACACGATCTGCTCCGGCTCCGCCCCGACATCGGCGGCCGGGATCCACTCGAACGTAGTTCGTTCCTTGAGCACCCCGTCCTGGTGGATCCCCGACTCGTGCGCGAAGGCGTTGCGGCCCACGACCGCCTTGTTCGGCGGCACCTGGTAGCCGGTGAAGCGGGTGATCATGCGGCTCGTTCGCGCCAGCTCCCGCGCGTCCACGTCGGTGTCGAGTCCGTGCACATCACCGCGGGTCCGCAAGAGCACGACGATCTCCTCCAGCGAGCAGTTGCCTGCGCGCTCGCCGATCCCATTGACGGCGCACTCCACCTGACGCGCGCCGGCCAGAACGCCGGCGTATGAATTCGCGACTGCCAGGCCGAGGTCGTCGTGACAGTGGACCGACGTGCAGACGTTGCGGAGCTCGGGAACCAGCTCGTACAGCCGCTCGAAGTAGCGGCGGTACTCCTCCGGCGTCGTGTAGCCGACCGTGTCGGGGATGTTGATCACGTTGGCGCCCTCGGCGACGGCGACTGCGCACACCTCGGCCGTGAACTCCAGATCCGCCCGCGTCGCGTCCATCGGCGAGAACTCGACGTCTTCGCAGTAGGACCTCGCGAGCGTCACGGCCGCACGCGCCTGGCCCTTGACATCGTCGCGCGTCGAGGACAGCTGATGCTCGATGTGGATGTCCGAGGTCGAGATGAACGTGTGGATGCGGGGGCGCGAGGCCTCCTTGATCGCGCCCCAGGCGGCGTCGATGTCGGCCTTGTGGGTTCGGGCCAGGCCGCACACGAC
>JBOGZC010000076.1:0-16919 GCA_050697075.1 Solirubrobacterales bacterium
CGGCAAAGGGGCCCCGTCGCCTTTTCACGATGGCCACTACTTTGGCCGAAGGGTGCTGGCCATCTCCGTGGCGATGGCCTTGGCCTGCGCGGCGCTTTTGCCGGTGCCGGCGATCGCCGCGCGGGTCCGCCACCCTCGACCAGCGTCGTCGAAGACATAGTTGAAGACGCTCGCCGGGTCGGGCTTTATCCCCGGCTCCTCCTCCCACCGATAGCCGAGCAGAACAGCCGAGCGGCCGTTGTCAAGCGTACGCTGCTCGGGCGGGTCGATGAGGCCCGTGAACGTGGTCCCTTTCCTCGCGGCCTCCTGCTGGCGAAGATCGAGGGCCTCGCTCGCCCGCTCGAGCGGCGAGTGGCCCGCTGACTCTTGGACGATCTGCACGTTCCCATCGCGGTCGGGGCTCACGAACTTCGTTTTGATCGAGGTCTTGTTGTGACTCTCGAGCTGGCGAAGCTCCCAGCCCTTCGGCACATCGACGGTGAACGCCTTTGCTTCCGTGAACGCCTCGAAGGGGATCCCGGCCGTTTGGGCGCCGCTCCCGCTGTCCCCACCGCCCCCCAGCTGGGTCACGCCCAGCACCACCAGCCCCGCAACCACCGCCACGGCCCCGATCCCCGCGATCCACCGACCCCGCCCGCCTCGAACCGCCCCTTCGCGATCTGGCGGCGGCGGAGCTTCTCCCGTCGCCGCCGTCGTTGGCGGCGCGGTCCCGCGCGTCGGCGGTGTGACCGGCTCGGTCTCCGCTCCCACGACGCCACCCGAGTTCGCGGTCGCACCGGTGGGCGCCTCCGAAGCACCCTCGGACGCCACCGTGGCGGGGGCTGTCGTCCCCGAGGGGCTCTCCGCGGGAACCGGCGGCGTGTCCTGGGGCGGAGCCGGGGCGGCCTCTCCCGTCGCAACGCTCCGCTCGGGCTCGCCAACCGGCGAGCCGCTGACGGCGGCCAGCGCGGCCCGTCCGAGATCTCCGGCCGAAAAGAAGCGCTCCTCGGGGTCCTTGGCCAGGGCTCGGGCCACCACGGGGTCGAGGTCGGCAGTGACACCGGGGGCGCAGGTGCTCGGGGCGGGCGGAGCGTCGTTGATGTGGGCGTAGAGCTTCGCGACGTCGGCCTCGCGCTCGAAGGGCAGCTGTCCTGCGAGCGCCACGAACATCACGCAGCCGAGCGAATACACGTCAGAGCGAGCGTCCACCTGCTTGCCCTTGATCTGCTCGGGCGAGGCGTAGTCGATCGTGCCCACCCAGCGCCCGGTCGCGGTGACCCCGCTGGTCGCGTCCATCTGCTTCGTGAGACCGAAGTCGGTCAGGTAGGCCTGCTCGCCGCCACGCCGTTGCTCGACGATCACATTTCCGGGCTTCACGTCACGGTGGACGAGGCCTCGGGCGTGGGCCTCGTCGAGCGCTCCGGACACCTGCTCGACGATCCGCGCGGCGCGCGCGCCGTCGAGCCGGCCCTCGCGGCGGATCAGCGTGGCGAGATCGACCCCGTCCACGTAGCGCATGACCAAGTACGGGATCTCCTCCTCCGCGACTCCCGCCTCGTAGATCGGGATCGCGTTGGGGTGCTCGATCGCCGCCGCCAGCCGCGACTCGTGCTCGAAGCGCCGCAGGTAATCGGGGTCGCTGGCCAATGCAGGGGCGATCACCTTGATCGCCACCTTTCGCCCAAGCTCGTGCTGCTCCGCCAGATAGACGACGCCCATGCCGCCCCTGCCCAGCACCCCCTCGATGCTGTAGCCCGCGAACGTGGACCCGATCTGGATTCCGGCGGCCATGGCCCGGGGCGAGCTTAGAGCCTCCCGAACTCGTCGCGATGGGGCGTTTACGTCTTCGCCTTCTCGATCCCGAGCGCCTCTCGGACCGAGCCCGCACCGGGCGCGATCTCTGACTCCAGCCGGGCCAAGAGCTCGCGCCAGCCCGGGTTGATCTCGATCGCCCGGCTCACGAGCTGCTTGCCGAGCTCCACGTTTCCGGTCTGGGCCACGCCCATGCCGCCCCAGAACAGAAGCTCTGGATTGTCCGGCGAGAGCTCACTCGCCCGCATGAAGCGCTCGCCCGCCTCCTCGTGTCGCCCGGCCGCCCCGAGCTCATCGGCCTCGTTGGCGAGCGAATAGGCCTCGTGCAGATCGACCAGGCGGGCGAGCTCGTCCAGGGGCTCCGGGTCGTCCTCGACCCGGAGATCGACGACCCTTTCCCACGGCTCGCCCTCGGGCCCCACCACCACCAGAGCCGCGGACTGGCGACCGCGAACGTCGCCGCCCTCGCCCTCGGCCGCGCGCAGAGCCGCGAGCAGGCGCCGGGACAGCGGTCCCCGGGAGCCCGAGAACGCCTGAGCCATCGCCCACCACACGCGGGAAGAGGCCATCATGTTCGCCTGGGCGCTGAACCCTTCGCCCTGGCTGTCGCCCGCGAACTGGATGCAGCCCTCTCCGGTATGCACGGCGACACGCCCGGTGGCATCCACGACGGCGACCTGCCGAAAGCGAGCCTGCTCGTCCGCGTTGTGCAGGCTCTGGAGCGCGTTGCTGGGTGACTGGCCTCCCCGCAGCAGCCCGAGCAACCGCGGCCCGTAGGCGGGCTCGGCGACCGACTGCGTGGCCACCGCGCCCACTCCGGGCTCCGCCCACGAGACGACCGACCCCACCGAGAACCAGTGCGACTGCACCGCAACCCCGAGCTGACCCGTCTCGGCGTCCCTCGCGACGATTGAGTACGTCCCGCGTCTCATGCGAGGCTGCGCTTCCGGTCAAGGCTGGGTAGGGAGCCGGCTGACGCGTTTGTCGCGCTATGCGGGACCAATGCGTCGCGCCGAACGGTTGGGGGCCTAATCACGGGCCAACGGGGACGTCGGAGTGCAGCGCATCGACGGCCCAGTGCGAGTCGCGCACCAGGGAAACCGTAAGCCGCTGGCCGTCGTAGAGCCCTCCTGAGGGAATAACTACGGCCGTCGCCGTCGACCCGGTGACGCGAACGCTCCGGAATTGGAGCTTGTCGGCGACGCCCGCGTGCGATTGCGTCGCCTTGACGCATCCCTGTCGACTTCCGTACCCAGCCTTCACGTATCCCGACGTGGCGACCGGCGGCCCGCAGGTCGCCGCCCCGCCGAGCATGAGCACCACCTTGACCACTCCACGAACCTCCTGCGCGGGAGATCTGGCGGTCTTGAGCAGGCGGTTGCGCCGGTTTGACTCTCGCTGCGCGTTGGCCCTCAGGCCCGAGGCGGAATCGGACTCGGGGCTGCCCGCTTGGGTGCTCGAAACCGTCGTGGAGCCCCCAACCGAGGAGCCTCCACCCCCTCCCCCGCACCCGGCCAGGACGCCGCCGAGGATTGCGGCGCAGATGAGGGCGAGGCCGGCCGCTTCCGCGCGAACGCCGACCCAGCCCGCTCGCGGGCCATCATCAGGGCGAGGTTGAGGTCCGTCAGGCACATCGCGATCCACCCTACTCGTCCTCACTGCGCCCAAAGTCGATCTCCCGGATCACCCGCGCCGGAATTCCCGCCGCGATCACGCCGCGGGGGAGGTCCTTGGTGACCACCGAGTTGGCGCCGATCACGCAGCGCTCGCCGATCTCCACCCCGCTCGTCACCACGCAGTTGACGCCGAACCAGCAGTTGGACCCAATCCGCACCGGGCCCGTGGAGGAGAAGCCCTGCCAGGTCACCGGCACGTCCGGGTCGTCGAACCGGTGGTCCGCGTCGCCGACGAAGCAGCCGTTGGCGAACATCACGTGATCGCCGATCTCGACCCGGTCGAGCGCGGCGAGCATCACGTTGCGATTCAGGAAGCACCCCTCGCCGATCTCGATCCGGGCCTCGGGCGAGAGCGTCAACCAGCACCCCGGCTCGAGCAGCGTGTTGGCGCCGATGACGAGGCGCCCCTCGTCCAGCGCCTCCAGCACCTCCCCCTCCACCGGGAACCGGATGAACGCCCCAACCCTCGCCATGTGCCGATTGATCCGCCAGCGCCGCACCAGGCGGCCGTTGCGCTCGTACCAGCGCCGCTTCGTCCACCACAGCCGCCAGCCGCCGAGCTCGGCCACGCTATGCCGTCAGCTCGAGCGCCCGCGCGTCCGTGCCTCGCCCGACCAACACGTCGCTGACCATCTCCGGCGGGAAGAGCCCGTGGCCCACCACCCCCGGCGTCCCCGCCAGCCGCGCAGCCAGCTCCCCGGGGGCGCCGACCGAGCCGCCGTAGTCGGCGAGCACCCCGCCGTCGGGGCTCGGCGGCGCATCGCGCAGCTCCGTGTCGCCCAGCGCCCGCAGCGTCGCCCGCAGCCCGAAGCCCGACAGCTCCAGCGGCACGGGCGCGGCCAGCTGCTCGACCAGCTTTCCCGAATCCACGATCACCACGAACCGCTGCGCCGCCGCGGCGACGATCTTCTCGCGGACGTGGGCGCCGCCTCCCCCCTTGACCAGCCAGCCATCTCGGGCCACCTGATCGGCCCCGTCGATCGCGATGTCGAGCCGATCCAGGCCATTGAACGGCTCCACCGGGAGCCCGAGCTCGCGCGCCGCGCTCTCCGTCGCCGGCGACGTGGCGACGCATCGGATCGACAGATGCCGGTCGGCCAGCGGGGGAAGCAGGAAAGCAACCGTGGAACCGGTCCCCAATCCGACCATCATCCCGTCCTCCACCAGCTGTGCAGCGGCCTCCGCGGCGGCGCGTTTCTCCCGTTCGACCTCGGACTGCGGCGGCACGATCTGGAATCTACGCGCTCGCCCAGCCTCCCCGCGGCCCGTTTACTAGGATCGCCTGAGATGGCGACGATCGCGCAGCCCACGGCCACGGACATCGACACGCTGTGCATCAACACCATCCGCACCCTGTCCATCGACGCCATCCAGAAGGCCAACTCCGGCCATCCTGGTACGCCGATGGCAATGGCCCCGGTGGCCTACACCCTGTGGCAGCGCTTCCTGCGCTTCGACCCCGCGGACCCAATCTGGCCCAACCGGGATCGCTTCGTGCTCTCGGCCGGACACGCGTCGATGCTGCTCTACTCGCTCCTCCACCTCGCCAACGTGCGGGCCGTGGACCCCGACTACGAAACGCTCGGCGAGCCCTCGGTCAGCCTCGACGACATCAAGTCCTTCCGTCAGCTCGACTCCCACGCGGCGGGACACCCCGAATACCACCTGACCTCCGGCGTGGAGGCCACGACCGGGCCGCTCGGCCAGGGAATCGCGACCAGCGTCGGGATGGCGATCGCCGGCAAGTGGCTCCGCGCGCACTACGGAGAGGAGCTCTTCGACTTCAACGTGTACGCGATCGCCGGCGACGGCTGTCTGATGGAGGGGGTGTCCGGCGAGGCCGGGTCGATCGCCGGCCATCAGCGCCTCGACAACCTCTGCTGGATCTACGACAACAACCACATCACCATCGACGGGCACACCGAGATCACCTACAGCGACGACGTTGCCGCGCGCTTCATGGGCTACCGCTGGAACGTGACAAGGGTCGGCGACGCGAACGACCTCGAGCTGCTCACGAGGGCGTTTGAGGAGTTCAAGGAGGAGAGGGACCGGCCGACGCTGATCATCGTCGACAGCCACATCGGTTACGGGTCGCCGCACAAGCAGGACACCGCGGAAGCGCACGGCGAGCCCTTGGGCAAGGAGGAGGTCCGTGAGACGAAGCGCGCCTACGGATGGCCCGAGGACGCCCAGTTCCTGGTCCCAGACGGCGTCTACGAGCATTTCGCCCACGGCGTTGGGGAGCGCGGCGGTCGCCTGCGCGCCGAGTGGGAGTATCGAGTTGCCGACGCCGACCCGAGCGTCGCGGCGCAGATCGACCAGATGCAGCGCCGCGAGCTGCCCGCAGGCTGGGACGCTGACATCCCGAGCTTCGAGGCAGATCCGGCCGGCGTCGCCACCCGCAAGGCGTCCAACGAGGTGCTGAACGCGATCGCCCCCAAAGTCCCCTGGCTCCTCGTGGGCTCGGCTGACCTTACCGGCTCCACGTCGGTTGGCCTCAGCTCCGATGGCGCCGAGCCCTTCGAGCCCGACACCCGCGACGGGCGCCAGCTTCACCTGGGCATCCGGGAGCACGAGTCCGCGGCGATCTCCAACGGCCTTTCGCTCTCCAAGCTTCGCCCCGTCTGGTCGACCTACCTGATTTTCTCCGACTACGCCCGCCCCGCCATCCGGCTCTCCGCCCTGATGGAGCTGCCGGTCATCCACTGGTTCACGCACGACTCGATCGGCCTCGGAGAGGACGGGCCGACGCACCAACCCGTGGAGCAGCTCGCCTCGCTGCGGGCGATGCCCGGCCTGAACGTCATCCGGCCGTGCGACGCCAACGAGGTCGCCGAGGCGTGGCGGGTGATGATGGGCCAGACGCACCAGCCGAGCGCCCTGGTCCTGACCCGCCAGGGCGTGCCGGTGCTGGACCGATCGAAGTACGCGCCCGCAGAGGGACTCCAGCGCGGAGGCTACGTGCTCGCGGACTGCGACGGCCCGCCGGAGGTGATCCTGATCGGCACGGGCAGCGAGGTTTCGCTCGCCGTCGACGCCTACGAGGAGCTGAGCTCCGAGGGCGTCAAGGCGCGGGTCGTCAGCCTGCCGTCCTGGTACCTCTTCGACCTGCAGCCCGACGAATACCGCGACGAGGTCCTGCCGGAGGACGTCCAGGCGAGGGTCGCCGTCGAGCAGGCGTCCACGCTTGGCTGGGACCGCTACGTCGGGCCGCACGGGCGGATCGTCGGCATGCACACCTTCGGTGCGTCGGCGCCACTGAAGGAGGTCCAGCGGAGGTTCGGCTTCACCCCGGAGCGCGTGGTGGAGGCGGCGCGGGAGCTCCTGGGATGATCGTCACGGGAGCGACACCATGAATCCAACTCAGCAGCTGCACGAGCTGGGCCAGAGCCTCTGGCTCGACAACATCACCCGCGACATGCTCAGCGACGGCACGCTGCGCCGCTACATCGACGAGCTATCGATCACCGGGCTGACCTCGAACCCGACGATCTTCGACAAGGCGATCAGCGGGAGCACCACCTACGACGACCACATCACGCAGCTCCAGGAGAGAGGCCTGGAGCCGGAGCAGACGTTCTTCGAGCTGGCGATTGCGGATCTGCGCGACGCGGCGCGAATATTCGAGCCGATCCACGAACGCACCGACCGAGTGGATGGCTGGGTCTCGCTCGAGGTGTCCCCGCTGCTGGCGGACGACGCCAAGGCGACCATCGCGCAGGTGAGCGAGCTGCATCAGCGCGCCGATTGCAACGTCTTCATCAAGATCCCCGGCACCGCCGCCGGACGAGAGGCGATCGAGGAGTCGATCTTCACCGGCACGCCCGTCAACGTCACCCTCCTCTTCTCGACCGAGCAATACCTCGGCGCCGCCGAGGCATACATGCGCGGGGTGGAGCGCCGGATCGAGGCTGGGTTGGACCCCATGGTCCCCTCGGTGGCCTCGATCTTCGTCAGCCGCTGGGACGTTGCCGTCGCCGACCAGGTGTCGCCCGAGCTCCGAAACCGGCTCGGCATCGCGGTCGCCGCCCAGTCCTACCGTGCGTATCGCGAGCTGCTCGACTCCGAACGCTGGCAGCGCCTCGCCAACGAGGGCGCACGGCCCCAGCGACTGCTGTTCGCGAGCACGGGCACCAAGGATCCCGATGCCCCCGACACGCTCTACGTCAGTGCGCTCGCGGCCCCGTTCACGATCAACACGATGCCCGACAAGACCCTGCTCGCCTTCGCCGATCACGGCGAGGTCGGAGAGCCGCTGCCGGCCGACGGGGGCGACGCCGAGGAGGTCCTCGCCGAGTTCGAGGCGGCGGGCGTGGATGTCTCGGAGCTGGCCGCCCGCCTTCAGCGCGAGGGCGCGGAGGCGTTCGACAAGTCCTGGAAGGAGCTGCTGCGGTCGATCGACGAGAAGAGCCGCAAGCTCGCCGCGACCGGATGACCCCGGGCGAGGTTCGCTCGCGAGCCCGCCGCCCTACCCTCAGAAAGGAGCCCCTGCAATGCAACTGGGAATGATCGGATTGGGTCGGATGGGGGCCAACATGGTGCGCCGCCTGCTGCGCGACGACCATGAGTGCGTCGTCTTCGACCTCAACTCCGACGCCGTGCGCGAGCTCGCCGGCGAGGGGGCGGTGGGCGCCGAGTCCATGGAGGACCTGGCGAGCAAGCTGACACCCCCGCGCTCCGTGTGGCTGATGGTGCCCGCCGCGGTCGTCGACAAGACGCTCGACGACCTCATCCCCGCACTCGATTCGGGAGACGCCGTGATCGACGGCGGAAACTCCTACTACCGGGACGACATCCGCCGCGCCGCGCGCCTCTCCGAGGACGACCTGGACTATGTCGACACGGGGACGAGCGGGGGCGTCTGGGGGCTGGACCGAGGCTACTGCCTGATGATCGGCGGGCCGGACGAAGCCGTCACCCGCCTCGACCCGATCTTCGCCTCGCTCGCGCCGGGCGTGGACTCGGCGCCGCGGACTCCCGGGCGCGACGGTGACCCCACGCGCGCGGAGCAGGGGTATCTCCACTGCGGAGCGAGCGGCGCCGGCCACTTCGTGAAGATGGTCCACAACGGAATCGAGTACGGCGTCATGGCGGCCTACGCCGAGGGGCTCAACATCCTGCGCAACGCGGATGCCGGCAAGGCCGAGCGCGAGATGGACGCGGAGACCGCCCCGCTGGAGCACCCCGAGTACTACCAGTACGACATCAACCTCCCCGAGGTATCGGAGGTGTGGCGCCGCGGCAGCGTGATCGGCTCCTGGCTTTTGGACCTGACCGCCCAGGCGCTGCAGGAGTCCCCCGACCTCTCCGAGTACGCCGGACGGGTCTCGGACTCCGGCGAGGGCCGCTGGACGTCGATCGCCGCCATCGAAGAGGGCGTTCCAGCGCCGGTGTTGACCTCGGCCCTGTACTCGCGGTTCGCCTCACGCGGCCTCGACGACTTCGCGGACAAGGTGCTCTCCGCAATGCGCAAGCAGTTCGGCGGCCACGCCGAGAAGGCCGCGCAGTAGTCGATGGCCCGCCTCACGGTGACCGAGACGGCGGCGGAGGCGGCCGACGCCGCCGCTCACCGGCTCGCGGACGCGATCGCCGCAGGCAGGGGCGAGGGGAAAGCCGTACACCTTTCGCTGGCCGGCGGCACGACGCCCCGCGCCGCGTACGCGCGGCTCGCGAGCCTGGTCGATGACTGGGAGGGAGTCGAGTTGTGGCTCGGCGACGAAAGGCTCGTACCCCAGGACGACCCGGAGTCGAACTACCGGATGCTCTCGGAGAGCCTGCTGGATCGCACGGGGGCCATCGCCCACCCGGTGCCGACGGAGGGGTCGGCCGAGCAGGCCGCCGCGGCATACGCAAGCCAGCTTCGCGAGCGCGTTCCGGCGGGACCCGACGGCCTGCCCGTGCTCGACTTCGCGCTGCTGGGGCTCGGCGAGGACGGCCATACGGCGTCGCTGTTCCCGGAGGCGCCGACCCTCGAGGTCCATGACGAGGTGTGCGTCGCCGTCCACGACGCCCCGAAGCCTCCCCCCGATCGCATCACCCTGACGCTCGACGTGCTGCGCGCGGCGCGCGGCGCGGCGATCCTGGCCGACGGCCCGGAGAAGGCCCACCCCGTGGCGATGGTGCTCAAGGGCCCCAACCCGCGGGTGCCCGCCAGCCTGCTGGCCGACAGGCCGATCGAACTGATCGTCGACCGGACCGCAGCGCAGGAGCTGCCGGCGGAGGCGCGGGCCTGATGGCGCGCGTCACCTCGGACGCCCTGGTGTTCTTCGGCGCCACGGGCGACCTCGCCTACAAGCAGATCTTCCCGGCGCTCCAGTCGATGATTCGAAAGGGCCACCTGGACATGCCGATCATCGGCGTGGCGAAGTCCGGGTGGGGCCTGGACGACCTCAAGAAGCGCGCCCACGACAGCCTCTCTGAGCACGGCGGCGTCGACCGGGACGCGTTCGAGAAGCTCTCGAGCCTCCTGCGTTACATCGACGGCGACTACCAGGACCCCGCGACCTTCGACGCGCTTCGCGAGGAGCTGGGCGACGCCCAGCACCCCGTCCACTACCTCGCCATACCGCCGAGCCTGTTCGGGACCGTGGTCTCCGAGCTCGATCGGTCCGGCTGCGCGAGAGGCGCCAAGGTGATCGTCGAAAAGCCCTTCGGCCACAACCTGGCTTCCGCCGAGGAGCTCAACCGGACCCTCGGCGAGGTCTTTCCCGAGCGCTTCATCTTTCGCATTGACCACTACCTGGGCAAGGAGGCGGTCGAGAACCTCATGTACTTCCGGTTCGCGAACTCGTTCCTGGAGCCGATCTGGAACCGCCAGCACGTCCGCCGGATGCAGATCACGATGGCGGAGAGCTTCGGCGTCGAGGGGCGGGGGCGTTTCTACGAGGAGGCCGGGGCGATCCGCGATGTGATCCAGAACCACATGCTTCAGCTGCTGGCCATCCTGGCAATGGACGCGCCGGCCGAGCATGATCCCGAGGCCCTGCGCGACGAGAAGTCGCGACTGCTCAAGTCGATCAAGCCGCTGACGCCGAAACAGGTCGTGCGGGGACAGTTCAAGGGCTATCGCGAGGAGGACGGCGTCGCCAAGAACTCGACCGTGGAGACGTACGCCGCGGTCAGGCTTCACATCGACAGCTGGCGCTGGTCCGGGGTGCAGTTCCTGGTCCGCGCGGGCAAGCGTATGCCGAAAACCGCCACGGAGGTACTCGTCGAGCTGCGCCGTCCCCCCCAGATCGTCTTCGACGAGCCGAAGCCGGGCGACCCGAACTCGCTTCGCTTCGCACTCAGCCCTGACGTCGCAATCGCCCTGCGAGCGCGGGTCAAGGTCGCAGGGGAGGAGCTCAAGGGCGAGGACGTCGAGCTTTTGTCCCACCATCGCCACCCCAAGGAGGTGCCGCCGTACGAGCGGTTGCTCGGCGACGCGATGCGCGGCGACCCCACGTTCTTCGCCCGCGAGGACGGCGTCCAGGCCGCATGGAAGGTCGTCGACCCCATCCTGGACGACGTCACCCCCGTGCACCCGTACGAGCCCGGGACCTGGGGGCCGGCCGAGGCCGACGCGCTGATCGAGGGCGCGGACACCTGGCACGCCCCCACCGGGGCCGCATGAGCGAGCTGAGGGAGCTCGCCGCGTGGACCGCCCTGGAGCGGCATTACTCCGAGATCGGCGAGCGGCACCTTCGCGACCTGTTCGCCGAGGACCCTGATCGAGGCGACCGGCTGACCGCGGAGGCCGCCGGCCTTTTCCTCGACTACTCGAAGAACAGGGTCACCGACGAGACACTCGGCCTGCTGGTCGACCTCATGGAGCAGTGCGACCTGGCCGGCCGGCGGGAGGCGATGTTCCGCGGCGAGCACATCAACGTCTCAGAGGACCGGGCCGTGCTGCACGTGGCGCTCCGGATGCCCCGCGAGCGCTCGCTGGTCGTGGACGGCGCCGACGTCGTCAAGGAGGTCCACGAGGTGCTCGATCGGATGGCGGCCTTCGCCGAGCGGGTTCGCAACGGCGAGTGGACAGGGCAGACGGGCAAGCCGATCCGCAACGTGATCAACATCGGGATCGGCGGCTCCGACCTCGGGCCGGTGATGGCGTACGAAGCGCTGCGCCACTACTCCAAGCGCGGGCTGACCTTCAGGTTCGTCTCCAACGTCGACGGCACCGACTTCGCCGAGGCGACCCGCGACCTCGAGCCCGAGGAGACGCTCTTCATCGTCTCGTCGAAGACCTTCACCACCCTAGAGACGATGACCAACGCCCATACGGCCCGTGACTGGGCGCTCGCCGGTCTCGGCTCGGAGGAAGCGATCGCCAAGCACTTCGTCGCGGTGTCGACCAACGCCAAGGAGGTGTCCAGCTTCGGGATCGACGTGGAGAACATGTTCGGGTTCTGGGAATGGGTTGGCGGCCGGTACTCGATGGACTCCGCGATCGGGCTCTCGACCATGTTGGCCATCGGGCCCGAGCTTTTCGACGAGATGCTTGCCGGCTTTCACGCGGTCGACGAGCACTTCCGCGAGGCTCCGCTCGACCGCAACCTGCCCGTCCTGATGGGTCTCCTGGCCGTCTGGTACGGGGACTTCTTCGGCGCCCAGACGGTCGGCGTGTTCCCCTACGACCAGTACCTGCACCGCTTCTCCGCGTACCTGCAGCAGCTCACCATGGAGTCGAACGGAAAGCACGTGACCCTCGACGGCGCGCGCGTGGACTACGACACGGGCGCCATCTACTGGGGCGAGCCGGGCACCAACGGCCAGCACTCCTTCTACCAGCTCATCCACCAGGGGACGAAGCTGATCCCGTGCGACTTCATTGGGTTCATGCACTCCCTCAATCCCCTGGGCGAGCACCACGATCTGCTGATCTCGAACGTGTTCGCCCAGACCGAGGCCCTCGCCTTCGGCAAGACCCCCGAGGAGGTCCGCGCCGAGGGAACCGCGGAGGAAATCGTCCCTCACCGGGTGATGGAGGGCAATCGTCCCTCGAACACGATCCTGGTCGAGCGCCTAACCCCGCGCTCCCTGGGCTCCCTGGTTGCGCTGTATGAGCACAGCGTCTTCACCCAGGGGGTGATCTGGGGAATCGACTCCTTCGACCAATGGGGGGTCGAGCTCGGCAAGGCCCTGGCGAAGCGGATCGTCCCCGAGCTCCAGGCCGAGACCGAGCCCGAGCTCGCCCACGACAGCTCCACGAACTCGCTGATCCGCCGCTACCGGGCCCGCCGCGACGCCTGACGCGGTCATCAAATGCGGTGATGAGCGTCATCGGGGCCGAGGCGGAGGGGCTAGCATGAGCGCCATGGTCGCCCGCGGCGGCATCGACCTAGGCGGCACCAAGATCCAGGCGGTGGTCGTGGACGGCAAGTGGAACGTCCTCGGCTCCTCAAGGCGCCCAACCCCGACCACCGGCGGCCCCGGCGACGTCGCCGAGCAGATGGCCGAGACGCTTCGCGAGGCCGCGCTCGAGGCGGGAATGCGCCCGAGCGAGCTCACCGGCGGGGGCGTCGGCTCGCCCGGCGACGTCAACGAGGCCACCGGCGCGGTTTCCAAGGCCCGCAACCTGCCAGGCTGGGACGGCACGTTCCAGCTCGGGAAGTGGCTTGCGAAGTCGCTCGGCACCCCGATCTCGGTCGGCAACGACGTCCAGGTGGCCACCAACGCGGAGGCCCGGCTCGGGGCTGGCCGCCCCTACAAGTCGCTGCTGGGCGTCTTCTGGGGCACCGGCGTCGGTGGCGGGATCATCCTCAACGGCGAGCCGTGGCTCGGCCGTGGGGCCGCGGGCGAGATCGGCCACATGGTGGTGAAGCGAAACGGCGCCCGCTGCACGTGCGGCAGGCGCGGCTGCCTGGAGGCCTACGCGGGGCGAGCGGCGATGGAGATCAAGGCCCGCGAGGAGGACAAGGCCGGCAAGCACACGGACCTCTTCAAGATCATGAAAAAGCACGGGCACGACCGACTGACGAGCGGCATCTGGGAGCGGGCCCTGCAGGCCAAGGACCCCCTTGCGGAGAAGCTGATTGACCGGGCGGTTGATGCGCTCGGCGCCGGGATCGCCTCGGCTGTCAACCTGCTCGACGTCGAGGCCGTGATCATCGGCGGGGGCCTGGGGTCCCGGCTGGGGGAGCCCTACGTGAAGCGGGTCCGCGAAGCGATGGCGCCGCACCTGTTCACGGACGATCACCCTCCCGCTCTCCACGTAGCCGGGCTCGGCGACCTTGGCGGAGCGGTCGGCGCCGCGGTGCTGAGCGCGAACAGCGATAAGGCGTCCAAGCGACGGCGGCAGCAACGCCGCTCCCGGCCGAAACAGCGAGCGAGCGCAGCCGGCGGCGACGGAAAGCCCTCGAGCGATCGCCCTCGCGCCTCCGGCTGACCGGGGCAGCGGGCGTGGCTACGGCCGCGGCGAGCTCACCTCGCCGTCCAGCATCGCCGCCGCGGACCGGAGCGCGTCGACGTACCCGCGCGCGAACGACGCCAGCGGTTGGAGCGCCTCCGCGAAGAGGTCGCGGAGCCGGTTCGTCGCCGCCCCACGGCCGAGCCCCACCTCCTTCGAACCCGCCCGCAGGGTCAGCGTCTCCACCCCTCCGCAGCCGCGGGCCTCGGAGTCTCGCTCGAGCGACAGCGCCACCGTCGCCCCGTCAGGCCTCGCGATGCGCCCGCGGGCACGTCCGCCATCCAGCTCGATCCTCTCGGGGCGCCAGCCGGCTCGCGTGGTGATCCAGCCCGCGAGCAGGAGCGCCGGCGTGAGGCCCTCACCCTCATAGCGGACCTCGAGGTCGGTGATGCGCGGCAGCAGCTCGCGTCGCTCGGGAGGCTCGAAGGCCGCCGCCGTCGCCGCGCGCCAGAACTCGAGCCGTCCCCAGGTCAGGTCGTGAACCCGAGCGCTCCCCGCCAACGACACCAGGCTCCGCAGCGACACTCCGTCCCCCGCCGAATCGACCAGGATCTGGTCGGCGCGCTCGAGCAGCAGCGGGTCGGGGACCGGGGCCGCCGGGTCGGGAAGCCAGAGCACCGTGGGCAGGTCCTGCATGAGCAGCGGCGCCAGCAGAGAGGCCGCATGCCCGAGCCGGGAGTCGTCGCCGGTCAGGACCACCTGGTCATGACAGAAGCCGACCCGTCCAGCGGCGTCCCATAGCTCGCACTCGATGGTCGCCTCCGCGTCGAGCCGGTCGGCGCCGTGGCGCCGGAGGATCAGGGTCCGCGACGGGTTGTGCGCCCCGAGGCCGCCAAGCTCCCCCTCCACCGTCGCGTCCACGCCCGCTGAAGCCGGCGCGACGATCAGGTTGAGGGTTCGGGTCAGGGCATGCCCGCTCCCCTGACGCGTATGGGCGCGGTGCAGCCGGTCGAGCTCATCGACCACATGCGCCACATGCACACCCTCGCCCCGCCAGCGGTCGCGGCCCGGATCGCTCGACCCGGCGGTCACAACTGCCTCCAGGTCCGCCCGCGAACGGCCAGCAGCTCGTCCGCCGCGGCGGGCCCCTGGCTGCCCGCTTCGTAGGCCGGCGGCGCCGCCGCAGAGCTCCAGGCCTCCAGGATCGGGTCGACGATCTTCCACTCGGCCTCCACCTCGTCTGCGCGGGTGAACCGCGTCGCGTCGCCCAGCAGGGCGTCATGGAGCAGCCGCTCGTAGGCTTCCGGGGAGTCCCCCAGGAAGGCGGCGCCGTACTTGAACTCCATCAGGACTGGCCTGACGCTCATCGTCTGGCCGGGGACCTTGGCCACCATCCGCAGGGAAACGCCCTCGTCCGGCTGCACCGAGAGCACCAGCTCGTTCGGCTCGGCGTCGGCGATGTCGGAGCGTGCGAACGGCAGATGCGGCACGGGGCGAAAGCGCACCGCGATCTCGGTCACCCGCCGCGGCAGGCGCTTGCCCGTGCGCAGGTAGAACGGGGTCCCGGCCCAGCGCCAGTTGTCGATCTCGACCCGCATCGCGACGTACGTCTCGGTGCGGGAGTGGTCGGGCACGCCCTCCTCGTCCACATAGGCGGGGACCTTCTCGCCGCCGATCCAGCCGCCGCCGTACTGGCCCCTGACCACGTAGTCGGAGACCTCGTCGGGCCGGTAGCGGCGCACCGAGCGCAGCAACTTCACCTTCTCGTCCCGGATCGTGTCGGCGTCGAAGCGCACCGGCGCCTCCATCGCGACCAGCGCGAGCAGCTGCATCAGGTGGTTCTGGATCACGTCCCGGATCGCGCCCGCGGAGTCGTAGAAGCCGGCGCGGTGGCCGATCCCGATGTCCTCGGCCATGGTGATCTGGACGTGCTCGACGTAGCGGCGATTCCAGATCGGCTCCAGGATCCCGTTCGCGAACCGCAGCACCTGAAGGTTCTGGACGGTCTCCTTGCCAAGGTAGTGGTCGATGCGGAAGACCTGCGACTCGTCGAAGGAGGAGGAAATGTCGGCGGCCAGCTCCTGTGCTGAGGCGAGGTCGTGGCCGAACGGCTTCTCGATCATGAGCCGGGTCGGGGGCTCGGCGCCGGCGCCGAGGCCCGCCGCCGCCAGTGCCTTCGCGATCGGCCCGAAGAAGGTGGAGGAGACCGCCAGATAGAAGACGCGCTGCGCCGGGTCATCCCCATCCTTTTCCTCGATCCTGGACTTGAGGGCCTCGAACAGCTTCGGGTCGTCGAAGTCGCCGTTCAAGAAGTCGAGCCTCGGTTCGAGCGCCCTCCAGGCGTCCTCCTCGATCCCCGTACGCGAGTAGGTCGAGATCGCCTCGTGGGCGTGGCGACGAAATGCTTCCCTGTCGCCCGTCCGCCGGCCGATCCCGATCACCTCGAAGCGCTCCGGGAGCAGGCCGCCGAGCCCGAGGTTGTAGATCGCCGGAAGCAGCTTCCTCGCCGCCAGGTCCCCGGTGGCGCCGAAGATGACCACCGTCGTCGGCCCGGGAAGGGGCTCCGCGACGTCCTGGGCGAAGGGGTTCGCCGCCGGCTCGGCGTTCATGCCGGCCCGGCGCCGGGACTAGTGGGTGCGGGAACCGCCTCCGACTCCTCTAGCTCGAGCCGGGCGAGCAGCGCCGCCCCCCGCACCCCGGCCTCCTCGCCGTGGCGAGCGAGCCTGATCTCGGTGCGCTCGCCAACGCCGGGGAGGATGTAGCGGCGAGCTGCCTCGGTCGCAGGCCCGAGCAGCAGGTCCCCCGCGGTCGAGACGCCGCCCCCGATCGCGACGACATCAGGGTCGAAGGTGTTGATCGCGTTCGCGATCCCCACGCCGAGGCGCTCGCCGAGCATGCGCAAGAGCTGGATCGACTCGGGATCGCCCGCCTTGGCGGCCTCGACCGCATCGCGTCCGTCGATGGGATCGCCGGACGCTGCGAGCTTGCCGAGGGCCGAGGATGGACTGTCGGCCGCGACCTTCGCGGCAAGCCGGTCCAGCTCGCGTCCCGCGGCCAGCGACTCCAGCGATCCGGGTTGCGGAAAGGAGCCCCGCGGCGGAGCCCCGGCGGCGCAGCGC
>JBOGZC010000077.1:0-16870 GCA_050697075.1 Solirubrobacterales bacterium
GCGCCCAGCCCCAGCCCCAGCCGCACATGCCTGCGGCGCGCGGCACGGCGCTCGGCCGCGATCCGCCGGGCGATGCGGTCGCCGAGGTCCGCGGGCGGGGCGGGGGCCGGGGTGAGTCGCTCGGGGTTGGCCCGGGAGAGCATGGCGGCCACCGGCGCGAGGGCCTCGGCCTCGGCGCGACAGCCCGAGCAGCCGTCCAGGTGGGCCTCGGTGGCGGTCCGTTCGTCGGCGTCGAGCTGCCCAAGCACGAGAGCGCCGATCCGTTCCCGCCAGATACGGCAGTCGTCAGCCTTCATAGCCCATCTCCTCGAGCGCGTTCCGCAGGGCCCTCAGGCCGTAGTAGACGCGGCTCTTGATCGTGCCCTCGGGCACCCCGAGCTCGGCGGCCACCTCGGCGTAGGGGCGGCCTCGCAGATAGGTCTCGACCATGACCCGGCGATGCTGCTCCCCGATGCGCCGCAGCGCCTCCTCCACCTGCCAGTTGAGCAGAACGTCCTCGAACGGCTCGTGGCCCACGTCCGGCATCTCGCCGCCGACCACTGGCCGTGTCGCGCGAGCGCGGCCGAGGTCGATGATCACATTGCGGAGGATCGCGAACAGCCAGGTGCGCAGGGAACCGAGCTCCGGGTCGAAGCGATCTGCCGCCCGCCACGCCCTCAGGAAGGTGTCCTGGACCGCCTCCTCGGCCAGTCCGGAGTCCTCGAGCGAGCGCATCGCAAAGCCATAGAGCTCTCCGGAGTGGGCGGCATACGCCTCGCGCACCCCCGCGTCGCGGGTCAGGAACCCCTCGGCCACAGCGTCAGTCTCGCGCGAGCGCGTTCATCGTGCAGGTAATACTCCCCCGGGGCAGGGGGAGTTCAACCCGTCCCCGGCGCCTGTGACGCTTATCACCCTTGACTCTGTACCGCCTGCTGACCTGGCTGCTGGCGCCGGCCGCATGGTGGGGCCGGCTGCGCGTCAGCGGACTGGAGCTCGTTCCCGCCCGCGGCCCGCTGCTCGTGGTGCCCAACCACGACAGCCAATGGGATCCCGTCGTCGTCGCGCTGGCGCTGCGCGGTCGCCGCGAGCTCCGCTTTCTGGCTCGCGGCAACCTGTTCCGGATCCCTGGCCTGGGGCCGGTCCTTCGCGCGGCGGGGCAGATCCCGATCGAGCGCGGCGTCGGCGACGCGCCAGCCCTGCGAGCGGCGGTCGAAGCCCTGAGCGACGGCGCCGCGGTGTGCATCTTCCCGGAGGGCGCGCTGTCCCGGGGCAGGGCGCTGCGGGCGCGAAGCGGGGTGGGCCGGCTGGCTCAGGCCCGCCGCGACGCGCGGTTGGTGCTTTGCGCCGTTGAGGGCGCCAGTGCCTACGTTCGGTTCCCACGTCGCCCTCGCGTCGCGGTCAGCTTCTTCCAGCCGGCCGAGGGCCAGCACGACCGAGACGGCGGGCCGGGGGAGCTTGCGGCTCGCCTGTTGGAGCAGATCCGGCTGCAGGCGCCGGCGGTGCCCGCCGGACGCCGAACGACCACGACGGCCCCGGGGCGAACCCGAGGCCGGCGCCGTCGCTAGCCGGTTTCCTGAGCGGGGACCGTTCTAGAGCTTGCCGATCTTGAAGATCTTCGTGCCGCAGTCCGGGCACGTGCCCTGGATCGCCGGGCGACCGTTCTTCATGGTCACCTGCTGGGGATCCTTGATCTCCACCTTCTTGCGTTCCTTCACGCAGTAACCGGTTGGCATCTGAGGGTCTCCTTTCAGGAACCTCGTGTGTTCGGTGCGCCGCCAAGCGGCTTCGGCACTCGTGCCTAGCCAGGCGACGTTCGAGCGACGGTAGACGAATGGTCGGACGCCTGCACGCACCTATAGTGCGTATCGTTACAACCGACTGTGCCTACTGCCCGGTCCCCCCGGTGCCCGCACCCGTGCTCCCGCCGCCGGTCCCGGTGCCTGTTGCGCTGCCGCCGAGCCCCGTGCCGGCCCCCGTTCCGGTCCCTCCGCCGAAGCTGCCCGTGCTGGGCGCCGTGCCGCCCGACACCTGGCTGCGGAGCTCCTTGATGTCGTCCTGGATCACCTGCAGCTCGCGCTTGGACGTGGTCTGATCGGTCGAAAGCTTGTTCACCTTCGTCTCGAGATCGGCGAGCCGCTTGTCGAGCGACCGAACGCTGTTGTGGGCGGCCGCGGCGGCGAACTGCTCCACGCTTGAGAGCTGGTCACGCAGCGCGTTCACCTCGTCCTTGGTGGCCGCATCCTGCTTCAGCGACAGGGTCAGGAAGAGCGCGGCCCCCGCCGCCGCCAGCGCGAGGACGGCGAGCGCAGCGCCGATGTAGGTGCGCACGCCGAGCTTGCGGTCGAGATCCGCGAGCCAGGCGCGAAGCCCGTCGATCTGCTCCTGCGGATCAACGTCCGCCTTGGAAGCGTTCGTGGCTCCGGCGGCACCCTTGGGTGTGGTGGTCGCGGAGCCCGCTGCCTGGGCCCCGGCGGCCGGCGCGCGCGCCGCGGAGGGCTGCTGGGCGCTCGCCGGCTGAGTCGCCGTCTTCTCGCTTCCCGTCGGCGCCTGCTGGGTTGCGGCGCCGGACGCGTTCCCCGCTTGCGGCTGCTCGGGGCGAGGCTTTCGAAAGCGAATCCGCGGACGACCGGCCATGCGCTAGGCGCCCGGTCCCGACTCGGCCACCTCGCCGTCCGGCGGATCGAGCGCCAAGCCGGCGCTGGCCCATGCCTCGAGGCCGCCCTCTAGGTTGTAGGCGTCCCATCCCGCCAGCCTGAAGGCCGTCGCGGCCAGCGCGGAGCGGCTCCCCGAGCGGCAGTAGAAGATCACCGGACGATCCTTGGCGATGGATTCGGCCTCTCCCTGCAGCTCGTTGATCTCGATGTGACGCGCGCCCGTGATCCTGCCCGCGTCCCACTCGGCGGCACGCCGGACGTCGATCGTCTCGGCGCCCGCCTCGATCAGCTCCGCCGCGCGGGAGGGCTCGATCCCGGTCTCGGTTGCCGTGTCCTGAGCCATGACGTCAGCTTAGTGCCCTGTGCCGCGTGGCTGCGCATGCCCGCCCGGGGCTCCTATTCTCTGCCGTCCCACACTCGAACTCGAAGGAGGGCTCATGCCCGAAGCAGTGATCGTCGACGCGGTTCGCACCCCCATCGGCCGCGCGTTCAAGGGATCGCTCTCGCAGCAGCGCCCCGATGAGATGGGCGCCCTCATCGTCGATCAGCTGCTCGAGCGCAATGCGGATGTCGACCCGGCCTCGATCGAGGACGTCTTCTGCGGCTGCGGCATGCCGCAGGGACTACAGGCCTTCAACATCGGCCGGATCATCTCGCTGCTCTCCGAGAAGCTCCCGCAGACGGTGAACGGCGTCACTATCTCGCGCTATTGCTCCTCGAGCCTCGACGCGATTCGCCACGCCGGCAACGCCATCAAGGCCGGCGAGGGCGACGCCTACATCGCCGCGGGGGTGGAGTGGGTGAGCCGCTACAACGAGCGCACGGAGCCCGCCGGGATCCCTGACCGCAACCCCAATCTGATCGGCGAGAACGGCCAGCCGAACGCCTACATCGATATGGGGATCACGGCGGTCAACGTGGCCAAGCGCTACGAGGTGAGCCGCGCCGACATGGACAAGTTCGCCCAACGCTCACAGGAGCTCGCGGTCGGCTCGCAGGAGTCGGGCTTCTTCGACCGCGAGATCGCTCCCGTGAAGCTCGAAGACGGCACCGAGGTGGCCAAGGACGACGGCCCGAGGCCGAGCTCGACCCTCGAGAAGCTCTCCGAGCTCCCCGAGGCGTTTGAGGGAGGTGGCGGGGTCACCGCCGGGAACTCCTGTCCGCTCAACGACGGCGCGGCGGCTGTGCTGCTGATGTCGGACGCCAGGGCGAACGAGCTTGGGCTGACCCCGCGAGCGCGGATCGTCACGGCCGCCACCTACGGCAACGAGCCCGAGTACATGGGCGTGGCGCCGATCGGCGCGATCAAGAAGGTGCTGGAGCGCGCCGGAATGGCGATTGACGACGTCGACGTGGTCGAGCTCAACGAGGCGTTCGCCGCCCAGGTGATCCCGATCATGGCCGAGTGCGACATCCCCCTCGAGAAGCTCAACACCCACGGCGGGGCGATCGCCCTGGGCCATCCCTTCGGGATGACGGGCGCCAGGATCATGACCACGCTGCTCAACGCAATGGAGACCGACGACCACCAGGTCGGCCTCGAGACCATGTGCGTCGCCGGCGGCCAGGGCAAGGCGATGATCGTCGAGCGGCTGAACTAGATCAGTGGCGAACGGCGTCGAGGACGGCGGGGCGACGCGGCGCACGCACCTGGCAGCGGAGCGGACCCAGCTCGCCTGGTGGCGGACCGGCCTGACCGCGATCGCGGTGGCCCTCGCGGTCGGGCGCGTGGTGCCCGAGTTGAGCGACAACTCGCTTCAGTGGCCCTACACCGTCGTCGGCTGCGGGTTCGCGCTGTATGGAATCGCCTTGATCGCTTACGGAACGCTCCGAGCGCGGGCGGTCGAGAGCGCGATCGCCGCGGGTACCTTCGCGACCCGCCCCGACCGCCTGCTCGGGGGGCTGACCGCGGCTGGCGTGCTCCTCGGCATCGCGACCCTGGTGCTCGTTGCCGTTGACTGATTACCCCTCGAACAGGGCGTAGCCGTACTCGCCCCGTCGGTAGGCGAGCTTCGCGATCGCGGACATCCGCTCGTCGTCGTTGTGCTCCAGCTGGTCGAATCGGGATCGCACGCGCTCGGTTGCGCGCGAGCAGAAGGTTTCGGCGATGTAACGCTCCTGCCCCGAGGGCTCGACGCCCTGGTCCTCGAAGATCGAGGAAACCCTGGAGAGCACCGCGACCTGCGCGAAGATGTCGGCCGCGGCGTCGGCGAGGCGCTTCTGCGCGAACTGGCGGTCGACGATCTCGCGCTTGTGCTTGCGAAGCAGCGCCTCCGAGACGTCGCGAAGCCGCTTCACCTGTTCGGAGACGGAATCGGCGTGCTGCTCGAGCTCGGGATGGGCGTTGCCGATCCGATCCGGGCGAACCTCGCGCTGGATCCGGCCACCGAAATAGTCGATCAGGACCCCGAGCGAGCCGATCGGGTCCGTGAGGCCGATCTCTCCGAGCCCGGAGAGGCGTTCGCCCAGCGGCTTCAGGCCGGATAGCGCGACGAACGCTCGGAGCACGTCATTGGCGCCCTCGAAGATCGGGAAGATCCGGATGTCGCGTAGCACCTTCTCGAACGGCTGGGTGCGCAGATAGCCCTCGCCGCCCTTGAGCTGCAGCGTGCGGTTGGCCGCGTACCACAGGAACTCTGTGCCGGCCACCTTGCAGATCGCCGACTCGAGCGAGTAATCAGGTACGCCGGCGTCAACCAGGCCGCACGTGAGGTAGCACATCGACTCCAGGCCGAACAGGTTGGAGACCATCCAGCCGATCTTGTCCTCGACCAGCTCGAACTCGGCGAGCGGGCGGCCGAACTGGCGCCTCTCCTTGACGTGGACGATCGCCTTGTCACAGAGCCACTTGGCGGCGCCCACGGAGCCGGTTCCGAGCCCGATTCGCCCGTTGTTGAGCACCTCCATGGCGATGTGGAAGCCCTCGCCCGGCGCCCCCAGCACGTTCTCGGGTGGCACCCGCAAGTCGTTGAAACGGAGCCGCCGCAGGTCGTTGCCCCGCAGGCCCATGGTGTCGAAGCGCTCGCCGACCTCGAAGCCCTTCATCCGCCGCTCGACAATCAGGGCGATGTGGCGATCGGAGCCGTCGATCTCGCACCGGGCGAAGGTCGTGAACACCGAGCCGGTTCCCCCGTTCCCGATGAAGCGCTTCTCGCCGTTCAGCACCCACGAGCCGTCGGGCTGGAGGACCGCGCGGCTGGAGATGTTGTACGCGTCGGAGCCCGCGTTCGGCTCGGTGAGCGCGAAGCCGGCCAGCTTGCGGCCGGCGGCAAGATCGGGGAGGAAGCGCTCCTTCTGCTCGTCCGTCCCGAACATGTGGATGCCTTTGAACCCAATCGACTGGTGCACGCCCAGGACGATGGACAGGGCGGCGTCGATCTGGGCGAGGGTCTCGAACACACGGGCATAGCCGGTCTGGGACAGGCCCTGGCCGCCGTATCGCTCGGGCACATAGAGGCCCATCAGACCGCGCTCCCCGAGCTCCCGGACCACGTCGTCGCCGATCCAGCCGTCCTCCTCGATCTTGCGCGGGTCCAGGCGAGAGCCGAGCTCCTGGGCGGAGGCGATCAGGGCCCCGACCTGCTCCTGCTCGGCGGGATCCGGCTGAGGCCAGGGGAAGACGAGGTCCTCGTGGATCTCGCCACAGAACAGGGACTTGGCGAACGAGGAGGCGGGCTGCTCCGCGCGAGCCCGGTCGACCCTCGCCTCCGTTGTCGCCTCCATCGGCCCGAGCCTACTCCGAACCTGAGCCCCGCTCCACCGGGCTAACCGGCCGGGAGGTCGGCCACAATCTCTGACCATGCAGGGCGCACAGGAGAGCCCGTCCCCCGCCCGCCCGCGGCACCGGGCCGCGAAGTTCCAGCGTCGCCGGGTCGCCGCCCTGGCGCTGGCCGCGGCCGCCGCGCTGGCAGCGGGCCTCGTCGTCGGCTCGAACGCCGGCAATGGCGGGGGATCCGTCACGCCCGAGGAGCTGGTCAGGGCCGTGCGAAGGGCGGAGCCCGTTCAGTTCAGCGTCTCTGTCAGCGGCGACCTGCTGATCCACTCCCCGGTCTGGGAGCAGGCGCTGGCGCTCGGCGGCGGCAGCCACTACGACTTCGCGGCCGAGCTGAACGAGCTGAAACCGTATGTCGCAAAGGCTGACCTCGGCATCTGCCATGTCGAGACGCCGATGACGCCGGCGCCGCCCGCGAGCTACCCGATCTTCAACACCCCGCCCGAGCTGGCGAACGGGATCAAAGCCACCGGATGGGACGTGTGCGACACGGCGTCGAACCACTCCCTCGACCAGGGCCAGACGGGAATCGACGACACGGGCAAGGCGCTCGAGCGCGCTCACGTCCGGCACACCGGGTCGTTCCCGTCGGCGGCCGTGCAGCGCAAGCTGGTGTTGATGGACGTCAAGGGGGTGAAGGTCGCCTTCCTCGCATACACCACCGACACCAACGGGATCCCCGCGCCGCATCCCTGGTCGGTGAACATCGCGAGTGCCGGTCGTGTGCTCGCCGATGCGAAACGCGCGAAGAAGATGGGGGCTCGGGCGGTGATCGTCAACCTCCATTGGGGCGGCGAGATCCTCCCCGAGTACCAGCAGGAGCCGAGCTCGGGGCAGCTGGCGCTGGTCAAGAAGCTCACGGCATCCCCGCTGATCACGGCGATCGTGGGCCAGGGGCCGCACGCCGTGCAGCCGATCGAGCGCATCAACGACAAGTTCGTGGTCTTCAGCGAGGGCAATCTGATCTCGAACCAGAGCCCGGACGCGGGCCTGCCGGCCGAAAGCCAGGACGGGATGGTGGTCCTCCTCCACTGCGTCGCCGACGGGCGCGGTGTCCGAGTGCAAGGCGTCGCCTACGTGCCCGTGTTCGTCAACCACCCCGACTACGAGGTCCTGCCGATCGGCGACGCGCTGCGAAAGGGGGAGGGCGATGCGACCCAGCTGCGCGACTCCTATCAGCGGACGGTGAGCGTCGTCGGGAGGAGCAAGGACATCCAGCCGGTCCCAGCGAAACTGCCCGGCGGGTAGTCGCTGGGGCTGCCGGCGCCCCCCGCAGCCGAGCTACGATCGCTGGCGTGTCCCTGCCGCTCAAGCCGCCCGTCAAGCCGCAGCTGGCGCTGTCGCGAAAGCAGCTCCCGGAGGGCACGGACTGGGTGTATGAGCCGAAGTTCGACGGCTTCCGGGTGATCGCGTTCGTCGACGGCGAGGACGTCTACCTTCAGTCTCGCGGGGCGAAGCCGCTTCGCCGCTACTTCCCCGAGCTCGAGCTCCCGCCGGGTCGCTACGTGCTCGACGGCGAGCTCGTGATTCTCGGGGACGATGGCCGCGAGGAGTTCGACGCCCTCCAGAATCGCCTGCACCCCGCGGAGTCGCGGGTGAGGATGCTCGCCGTCGAGACGCCGGCGCTGCTGAGGGCCTTCGACCTCCTGGCGGAGGGATCGGAGAAGCTCCTCGCGAAGCCCTTCGACGAACGGCGCGAGCGCCTCGCGTCGCTCGTCGCGGGCCTCGGGGGGCAGCGAAAGACCGCGGCCGGGTCGATCGAGCTGACGCCCCTGCAAGCCAGCCTCGCGAAGGCGACGCCGTGGCTCCAGGATGGCGAAGGAGTGATCGCCAAGCAGCTCGCGGCGCCCTACCGGCCCGGCGAGCGCAAGGGGATGGTGAAGGTGAAGCGGGTTCGCACGGCGGACTGCGTCGTCGTGGGTTGGCGGCCGGGAAAGGAGGAGGGCACGGTAGGCTCCCTGATCCTCGGCCTCTACGACCGCGGCGAGCTTCGCGTGGTGGGGCACACGTCGGGCTTCCGGGCCGCCGAGAAGCGCGCGCTGGTCGCCAAGCTCGCCCCTTACGAGACCGGCGAGCGGGGCTCCGGCGACCCCAGCCGATGGGCGTCGGGGCGCGACCTGGAGTGGATCGCGGTGCGCCCGGAGCTGGTCGTGGAGGTGAGCTTCGACCACGTCAGCGACGGCCGAATCCGCCACGGCACCAAGGTCCTGCGGTGGCGCGACGACAAGGCGCCGGTGGCGTGCACCTTCGACCAGCTCGAGTGATCGGGCGTCGC
Source organism: Solirubrobacterales bacterium (assembly GCA_050697075.1). GTDB lineage: Bacteria > Actinomycetota > Thermoleophilia > Solirubrobacterales > 70-9 > AC-56. Next base: position 8,681 of record JBOGZC010000077.1, read on the forward strand.
GCGGAGGGCGGTGAGTCCCGGGGCGTCTACCCGGCGGGGGCCGTGTAGGTCCAGCCGGTCCAAGCGCTCAGCCTGCGCTTGGCGCCTCGCCAATTCTGCTCGATGTGCAGGTGGTCGATGTGGTCGCTGCATGAGTCTCGGCAGGGTCGCCACCCCTCGCGGTCGTGGGTGACGCTCCAGAGGTGCTCGTTGTAGATGATTACCTCGATGCCCCAGCGGCGCGCCATCGCGCGCGGCTTTCCAGACGAGTCGTCCTTCAGGAAGTAGTGGATGATTCTGCGTGCCTCACGGTGCTGCTTGGGAACGGCGGCGTTCAGGGCCCAGTCGAGCGCGCGGCCTTCGGCGTGCGTCGACAGGTGGCTGGTCCCCGCCACGTTGCGGCAGTTGTAGATTCCCAGCGAGTGGCCACGGAACCAGTGGTCGATGTAGCGCCTCAGCGAGATGGTGCCCGGCTGGGCGTGGCCCAGGCAGCGATCGGGCACCGGGGCGTAGCCGAGGCCCTCGGGCGACGGGGCGCCACCGTGGACCGGCAGGTGGCGGGCGTTGACCTGGGCCGGATGCCTCCCGGGCTTGACCGTGTGGGTCTGTGTTGGCGCGATCGCGTGCGCTGTGCTCACGAGCGCGCACACTGCCGTCAGCGCGAGCGCGAGTGCGCCGCGGAACGTGGTCTTCATCGTGACTCCTCGCGTCGGCGCGGCTGTACCCGCGTCGTATGGCTCCCTCGTTTCGCCACTGGTGGAAGGATCGTGCCGCATTCGAGTCAGGAGGAGTTCGATGGAGACGCTCACGACGATCACCTACGAGACCGACGGGGCCGTGGCGCGGGTCACGCTCAACCGCCCCGAACGTGGCAACGGGATCACGCTCGAGATGCCCCGCGAGCTCGCCGGCTGCGTCGAGCGGGCCAACCTCGACCCGGCCGTTCGAGTGATCGCGCTGGCCGGAAACGGCCCCGGCTTCTGCGGCGGCTACGACCTCGTCGCCTCGGCGGAGAACCGCTCGGACGGGCTCGGCGCGGAGGGGGCTCCGGCGGGCTCCCCGATCGACCCAGCGGTGCAGGCCGCCAACCACGACCCGAGCCGCGTCTGGGACCCGGTGATCGACTTCCAGATGATGTGGCGCAACGTTCGTGGCTTCATGAGCCTCTTTCACTCCGAGAAGCCGGTCGTATGCAAGGTCCACGGCTTCTGCGTCGCCGGCGGCACGGACATGGCGCTGTGCTCCGACCTGGTGGTGGTCGAGGACGAGGCCAAGATCGGGTATCCGCCGGCGCGCGTATGGGGCGTTCCGACCACGGCCCTCTGGTCCTGGAGGATCGGGCCGGCGCGGGCGAAGCGCCTGCTCCTGACCGGCGACTCGATCTCGGGTGCCGAGGCCGCGGAGTGGGGGCTCGCCGCCGAGGCGGCGCCGGCGAGGCAGCTCGAGGAGCGCTTCGAGGGGCTGCTCGAGCGGGTCGCCAGGGTGCCGACCAACCAGCTGGTCATGCACAAGCTGCTCGTCAACCAGGCCCTGTACGCGCAGGGCCTTCACTCGACCCAGCTCCTGGGCACCGTCTTTGACGGCGTTGCCCGCCACACGCCCGAGGGGCACGCGTTCGCCCGCCGGGCGGCCGAGTCGGGTTGGCGAGAAGCGGTCCGCGACCGCGACGAGCCGTTCGGGGACCTGGGTCACTCGACTTTCAGGGGATAGAGTCGGCCGCCGCCGTGGCCGAGGCTGAGCCGCAGATCACCGTCGATGCGATCCGGGAGCGGATCGCATCGAGCTTTCCCGCGGACATGGGGGTCGAGCCGCTGGAGCTCGACGACGAGCGATGCCGGGGCCGGATCGTGGTCGACGAGCGCCACCTTCATCCGGGCGGGCTGGTGCACGGCGGGGCGTGGGTGGCGCTGGCCGACTCGGTCGCGGCTTGGCAGACGTTTCGGCACCTACCGCCTCGCCATGACTTCACGACCGCCGAGATGAAGTTGAACGTGTTCGCGGGCGGCCGGCCCGGCGACGAGCTGGTGGCCACCGCAGAGCATCTCCACGCCGGTCGCTCGACGCACGTGGTCGAGGTACGCGTTCACTGCGGCGAGCGGCTGGTCGCCAACCTGCTCGTCACCCAGCTGGTGCTGGCGCCGCGCACCGCCTGAAGGGTCCGTCAGGGGCCCTCGACCTACCGTGGGCGAAACTTCAGCCCGGCTACTCCCCGACCTCGCATTCGACGGGCTCAGACACCCGGTCGAGCAGCTCCGCCAGCATGGCGAGCTCCCGGCTGTCGAATCGCTCGCCGAGCAGCCGCTCGATCGCGGCGCAGTGATCCGGCCAGGCCGCCCGCAGCTTCTCCATTCCGGCGTTGGTGAGCACCGCGTAGCTCACCCTGGCGTCCTCCGAGCAGGCGCGTTTCCCCACCAGCCCGGTCGTCTCCATGCGGTCGAGCATCCGGGTGATGCCCGAGGGGGAGAGCCGGACCTCGCGCGAGAGGTCGATCCGTCGCATCGCGTGCTCGGGCGCCTGCGACAGGAGCAGCAGCACCTCGCACTCGCTGATCGTCAGCCCATGCTGCTCGACGAGCTGCGCGCTTAGCGCCTGGGTGAGCGCCGCATGGGCTCCGATCAGGCGGCCGAAGCTGGTGACGGCGACAGATGCTTGTGTACTCAACTGTTGCATGCGCAAGTTTCGTGATAGGCTTTTAGTTGACTGATCAAGCTTACTACGACTGGAGGCCTCAAATGGCAACAGTAGCCGAGAAGACAGAGATCCCCACCGGCGTCTGGACGTCGGACCCGGTGCACTCACACGTCGGTTTCGCGGTCAAGCACGCGGTCGTCGCGACGTTCCGCGGCAGCTTCGCGGACTACGACGTGACGCTTGCGAACGAGGATGGGGAACCGAGGCTCTATGGGGCGGTCCGAACCGCCAGCGTGGAGGTTCGCGACCCGAAGCTCACGGGACACCTGCTCTCGCCGGACTTCTTCGACGCCGAGAGGTACCCGGAGATCACCTTCACCTCCGCCGAGATTCGTGCCGACGACGGCGAGCTGGTCGTGCCGGGCAAGCTGACGATCAAGGGCACGACGAAGGACGTCGAGGCCCGCGGAACAATCGTTGGCCCGTCGGAATACCTGGAGGGCAGCGAGCGAATCGGGATCGATCTCGAAACCACCGCGGACCGGACGGAGTTCGGCCTCAACTGGAACGCTCCGCTGCCGCGCGGCGGCGTCGCGGTCGAGAACGAGGTCACCCTGACCGTCCACCTGGAGCTCAAGAAGGGGGAGTAGGCAATGCGGGTCCTGGCCATCTCGGGAAGCCTTCGCCTCGGCTCCCATAACACCCGGCTCCTGAGGGTGGCGGCGCAGCTTGCGCCGCCACCCGTCGAGCTCGAGCTGTTCGAGGGGCTCAAGGGGGTGCCGCCGTACGACGAGGACGACGACACGGGCGACGCGCCGCGGGGCGCGCAGCGCCTCCGTGAAGCGATCGCCGCGGCGGACGCCGTTCTGATCGCGACGCCCGAGTACAACTCCTCGCTTCCGGGTCAGCTCAAGAACGCGCTCGACTGGGCGTCGCGTCCGTTCCCCGACAACGTCCTTCGCAACAAGCCCGTTGCCGTAGTGGGCGCGAGCACCGGCATGTTCGGCGCGGTTTGGGCCCAGGCCGAGGCCCGCAAGGTCCTCGCCGCGACCGGCGCCCGGGTGATCGACATCGAGCTGCCGGTGGCCGGCGCCGAGGCCGCGTTCGACGGCGACCGGCTCGCGGATCGCGAGCTCCACGCGCGCCTCGCGGGGATCATCGAGGAGCTCGTCGCCGCCGCGGGTCAGCGGCGGGAGCCCGCCGCCGGCCGGGCGCTCGCCGCCTGATCGCTCAGATCAGTCAGGCCCGGACCACTCGAACGCCATGTGCTTGCTCGACCGACCGGCCCAGTCCCACTCGAAGCCGAAGGCCGAGACCTCACCCGCGGTCGCGGTTCCGTAGGTGGCGACTGCTCCAGGGCCAACCTCCGCGCCCGGCGGGTCGTGGACCGTCGTCTGTTTCCCCGGCACCGAGGTAGGGCCTTGAAGCGCTCTCGCGCCGGCGTTCACCTTGCCCGGGATCTCGACACGCCAGTCCGCGCGGTCGTCGGCGATCTCAAACTCGATCTGCGCCGGCTCCATGCCCAGCATCTGACCGAGCTTGGACGCGAATGTCGCCGGCCAACCGCCGGCCTGTCCGCTGAAGATGGCCTGCATCGCCTCCCGCTGGCTCTCGTCAGCCCGCTCGTCGAGCAGGAAGCCCATGTCGGCGGTCGTCCCCTCATCCCAGATGTTGCCCTCGAATCGCGCCACCGCCGCGAAGTTGAGTCCGTCGAGGGCGACGTCGCCGAAGTTGCCCTCGTTGATGTGCCAGACGAGCACTCCCTCGCAGTCGCCCTCCGTGGGCGGCTGGGCGAAGGTGCACGGGCAGGGGACCGTGCACTTGCAGACGTCGAACCAGTCCCCGCTCAGATGCCAACTCGGAACGTCGGGCACGGCGCTCACCTCCATCGGGCTCCTTGGGTCGCGAGGCTCCGATCCTCTCACCGGGGACGCGGGAGGTCAACCGACAGGCCGGGTAAGGCACAGTCCGAGGAAGTGCGGCCGGCGGCTCTCCGGCCGCTCGCTATGCCCGCTACGGGACCCGGTGGATCTCGAACATGTTCGTGCCGAGTTCCTGCTCCGGCAACCCGGCGGTGATCCCGATCAGGCTCCCGCTGGGAGCGACGCCCGTCTCCCTCGCGAGGCGGGCGCAGTCGTCGAGCAGGCTTCGCAGGCTCGTCCACTCGTCGGCCAGGGCGCAGTGGACGCCGAACAGGAGCTGGAGGCGTCGCACGGTCTCGATTCGCGGCGAGACCGCGAGCATCGGCACCCTCGGACGGTGTGCGGAGACGAGTCGGGCCGTCCGGCCGCTCCGGGTGGGCACCACCAAGGCGGAGAGGCCGAGCGTGTAGGTGGACCCGACGGCCGCACGGGCGACCGAGCCGGCGACGTCCGAGGGCTCCGTGGCGACTCGGCTGAACACCCAGTCGCCATACGGCAGGTCGGGCTCGGTCTCGCGGGCGATCCGGTCCATCACCCGCACCGCCTCCACCGGGTAGTCGCCAACCGCGGTCTCCTCCGAGAGCATTACGGCGTCCGTTCCCTGGTAGATCGCGTTCGCGACGTCGGTCACCTCGGCGCGTGTGGGACGGCTCGACGTGACCATCGAGGCGAGCATCTGCGTCGCCGTGATCGACGGTCGCGAGAGGCGGCCCGCGAGGGCCAGCAGCCGCTTTTGCACGGTCGGCACGCGCTCGATCGGCAGCTCGATTCCGAGGTCGCCCCGGGCGACCATGATCCCGCCCAGCGCCGCTCTGGCGATGGCCTCTGCGTTCTCGGCCGCCTGCGGCTTCTCGATCTTGGCGATCAACGGGATGTCAGCGCCGGCGACGCGAACCCGCCGCTCCACCCCCTGCAGGTCCTCGGCCCGCCGGACGAAGGAAACCGCGAGCAGGTCGACTCCGTGCTGCACGGCGAAGTCGACCCAGTCGAGGTCGGCGCGACCCGCCGAGGGAAGGTGCATCTCGGTCCCCGGCATGTTCAGTCCCTGGTGCGAGGCCACCCTTCCTCCGACCTCGACCGCGCAGCGGATCTCGCGCACGGTGGCCCCCAGGACCCGCAGGCGCACCCGTCCGTCGGCGAGATAGACCTCGTCCCCCTCGTGGACGGCCGAGGGCAGCCCCTCCCACGAGACCGGTAGGTGGTCCGCCGCGCCGACCCCCTCGTCGGTGGTCAGGGTGAGCTCCGAGCCCTCGGGAAGCTCCACCACACCGCCCTCGACCTCGTCGATTCGAAGCTTGGGCCCCGGCAGGTCGCCCAGAACGCCCACCTCGCGGCCGGCGGCCTCCGCCGCCTCGCGCGCCATCGCAATGTTGGCCGCATGCTCATCGCGTGAGCCGTGCGAGAAGTTGAGCCGAAGGACGTCGGCCCCGGCCCCGATCAGCTCCGTGAGCCGCTCGACGGTGTGCGTGGCCGGCCCGACCGTGGCGACGATCTTCGTCCGGCGTTGCGGCGGCGTCGCGAGATCGGTCACGGCCTTGCCCCGCGCTCGGCGTCGACCGTCGGGGCGGGAGCAGCGGGTTGCTGCCCTGGAGCGGCCGCCGGCGAGCCCGGCGGCGCCTGGGCCTCGGGCTCGGGCGGGGCCTCCGCCGGCCCCTCGAGGTCCTGGATGTAGGGGAGTCGCCAGCCGACCGCCGCGAGCACCAGGCCGGCCGTCACCGAGATCAGGCACAGGAACCACTGTCCGGCCGAGAGCAGCTCCAGGTCGAAGAACTCCCGAACCGGAGCTGCCGCGAGCGCGAGGGCGTACAGAGCGCCCAGGCCAGCGATCATCGCAAGCATGTAGCTCTGGATGGTGATGTGTTCGCGGCCGGGACCGCGCTCCAGCAGGAGGATGAAGCACAGCCCGAGCACGATCAGCGTCGTCGTGGCCCCGGTGCGCCCCTCCGCCAGGGAGCCCCCGAAGACCTTGTCGACCGTGTAGTAGGAGAGCAGCGACCCGACGGCGATCCCCGCCCCGGCGGGAACCGCGAAGGCGGCCAGCGCCCGCAGGAGCCGGCCGCGGTAAAGCGGTCCCTCGCTCGGCGCGAGGGCGAGAACGAACGACGGGATCCCGATCGTCAGGAAGGCGGCGATCGTCAACTGGCGGGGCAGGAAGGGGAACGAGCCCCCGAAGATCGCGAAGAACAGGATCAGGAGCCCGGCGTAGACGGTCTTGGTCGCGTACAGGCGGCTGAGCCGATGGATGTTGCGGGCGATGCGCCGGCCCTCGGCGACGGCGCGGGGCAGCATCGAGAACTGGTCGCGCATCAGCACGATGTCTGCGATCCCCTTGGTGACCTGGCTCCCGGATCCCATCGCGACAGCAAGCCGGGCCCGCTTCAGCGCCGGGACGTCGTTGACGCCGTCGCCGATCATCGCCGTGAACCGGCCCTTGTCCGCAAGGGCCCCGACGAGCGCCTTCTTTTGGTCGGGGGTGATCCGGCAGAAGATCGTGTTGCGCTCGGCCGCCTGCGCCAGTCCTGTGTCGTCCTCGGGGAGCTCCGGGCCCTCGATCACGCCCGCGTTTCGCGGGACGCCGACCCCATGGGCTACCGCCGTGACCGTCTGGCGGGCATCGCCCGAGATCAGCTTCAGGGCGACGTTCTGGGAGCGAAGGAACTCGATCGTCTCCGCGGCGTCCGGGCGCAGCTGCTCCTCAAGCGCAACCAGGGCGCGCGGCTCCAGCTTCGGCGGAGGCTGCCGCCCGGGGTCCTCGGGGAGCCGCGCGGACGTCTCCCCGAATGCGACCACTCGCCGCCCTTCAGCGGTGTGGTGCTCGAGGCTTCGCTCGAGGGCGGGCGGCAGGTCGAGCGCCCCCGCCTGTCGGAGCACGTCGGGGGCGCCCAGGACGTAGCTGGTGGCGGATGCCCCTCCGTCGAGCGTCAACCCGCTCCACTTCCAGGCGGAGGAGAACGGCACCTCGGCGACCACCCGCTCGGGCTTGCCCGGATACCGCTCGGCGATCGTCTCCAGGGTTCGGTTCCGGGCACCGGCCGAGTGAACGAATCGGGCCAGCGCCGCCGTGGCGGCGGCGGACTGCGCCTTGTCGGCGACCTCGACCGAAACCAGGTCCAGCGTCCCATCCGTGAGCGTCCCGGTCTTGTCGATGCACACGGTGTCGACCGCGGCCAGCGACTCCGTGGCCGCCATCTGCTGCACCAGGGTGTTCATCCGCGCGAGTCGGACGGCGGCGACCGCGAGCGTGACGCTCATCAGCAGCACCAGGCCCTCTGGAATCAGGGTCACCAGGCCGGCGGTGGCCGTCTGGGCGGCCTCGTGCAGATCGACGCTCCTGATCGAGAAGGCAAGCAGCAGCAGCACCGCCAATGGCGCCATGACGATCGTCGTCGCCCTGAGCACGGTGTTGACCTCGAGCTGAAGCGGCGACAGTGGATGGCGGAAAGCCCGGGCCTCGCCGGCGACCTTCTCGGCGTGGCTCTGCTCGCGGACGGCGTCGACCTCGTAATAGGCGGAGCCCACGAGGCAGAAGGAGCCGGACAGGAGGCGATCGCCCTCGCGCTTGCGGACCCCGTCGGATTCGCCGGTCAGGATGGACTCGTCCATTGTCAAGCCGCGTGAGGACACCACGACGCCGTCGGCGACCAGCTGGTCGCCCGGC
>JBOGZC010000078.1:0-16817 GCA_050697075.1 Solirubrobacterales bacterium
GCGACAGGGTGATGCCGAGTGCGCTCGCGCCGTGCTCGCGCGCCGCGTGGATCGCCAGGCTTCCCCACCCGCATCCGATGTCGAGCATCCGCATCCCGGGCTTGAGCTGGAGCTTTGCGCAGATCAGCTCGAGCTTGGCGCGCTGGGCGTCCTCGAGCGTCTCGACCCCCTCCGAGAACAGCGCGCAGCTGTAGGTCATCGTCTCGTCCAGGAAGAGGGCGAAGAACTCGTTGGAGACGTCGTAGTGATGCCGGACGGCCTCGGCGTCGCGGCTCTTCGTGTGCCGGCGACCACCGGGCCGCAGCTCGGCGGCGGGGGGCGACGGCAGACGCGAGAGGCCGAACGCGCGCAGGGCCGCTGCGCCGAAGCGAAGCCGCGCCCCGAGCCCCAGCGGCGGGGGATGCCAGCGGCCCAGCAGGGAGATGATGCCGTCGAGGTCATCGACGTCGATCTCCCCGCACACGTAGGCGCGTCCCAAGCCGAGCTCCCCGGGGGCTCGGAGGAAGTGCCCGATCGCTCGCGGCGAGTGGATCGTCAGGGTCGGCCCCTCGCGGGTCGCCGATACCGCCGTTCCGTCCCACAGCTCGATTGCGAAGGGGCGGTCCGGGAGCGCCCGCTCGACCTCGCGCCGCAGAGCCGACGTGTCCGAAGCCATCGCTCAGCCGGCCCTTCGCCCGGCCTGGGGGCCCCGTGCTCTTAACCGGCAGGTGGGGCGGACGATCTCCACGTTCTCATCGGACATCGAGCCCGGAAGTATCCCGCGAACGCGGTCGGAGGTCGCCCACGCTATCCGCCCGGGCTGCGCCCCGTAACCGCTGAGGTCGGCTGTCAGGCCCGCGGCGTGCAGTCCCGCGGCCTCCGCCAGGTAGGGCGCCCTGTCCGATCGGGAGGGGGCGCCAGCGCTCGCGGAATGGGATCGAGCTATTCCCGAAGCCCAGCGGCTTCGAGGGCCTCCTTGGGATCGAGGTAGCCCCGGACCGAAGTCGTCTTGCCGTTCTTGATCTCGGTGACGAGGGCAAAGGGCGTCTCGGTCTCGGCACCGCTTCCCTTGCCACGTGCGCGGACGTGGCCGATCGCGACGAGTCGGTCTCCCGGATCCCTGACCTCCGAGATCTCGATGCGAAACTCGCCGAAGGCCTCGTTGAGGTCACGGATCATCTCGCGTACGCCGTCGTGTCCGCGGAACACCGTCTGTTCCCCTCCCAGCAACGCGTGGAGCGCCGAGTGCCACTCCACCTCCGGGTCGAGCTCCTGCAGCAACGTCTCGACGTCTCCGCGGTTCCCCGCCTCAAGTCCGCGCTTGAAGGCCTCGACGTTCTCCTGCGACATCGCCCGCGCAGTACGCGTTACCAGAGGCAGTTGGGGGAGAGCGTGGCGTCCCTGGACCGGGTCGACGAGGCCTTGCCGATCCTGTCGCCCGGATAGAGGATGAGATCGGTGTAGTAGCGGGTGTTGTGTCGGCGCGTGCCCGACTTGGGGCACGCCAGGTGGTAGTAGCTGAACCCCCTGGGCACGCTGCGAACGCAGTCCGGCCTGGCCGAGCATCCCCGCTGGTCCATGGTCAGGTCGGCGAACGCGTAGTCCGCCCGCAGCCGCGACCTGATCGTCAGCTGGGTTCGCTTGGGGCAGAAGACCTCGGTGTTCGCCGCCACCTGCAGGGCACCGTCGAGGAACGGCTTCTGGACGCGCGCCGAGCAGCCGGACGCCCGGTTGGTGATGAAGCCCTCCCATCCCGCGGTCGAGGGCGGGGCCGCGTCGTGGATGACGTAGTCGCCCGACACCACCGGAACGTTGAAGAACAGCGGCGGACACGCGGTCGGCGGTGTCGGGGTGATGGGGTGACCGGCGATCCGGTCCACGCCGGACTTGCCCTTGTCGACCACGCTCCAAAGTTGCCCCCGGCCAACGAGTGTTGGATCGTTCGACTGCACGATCTCCGTGCCGATGGTGGCTTGATTCCCGAAGACGTTCAGGCAGACCACCCGTGCGCGATCGTCGATGCCCAGCGTGTTGATCAGCGCCCTCACGTGGCCTCGCGGGTCTGCTCCGCTCGCATCGGCGCTAGCGTCGATGTAAACCTGGATGACCGGGAAGGGAGGGTCAGCCCCGAGGTGCCGAGCTATGCCCGTTACGGAGTCTCGCTGGGCGGCTGCGCTCGTTGCGGCGAGCGAGGTCGAAATGAGAACGGCGAAAAGGACCAGCAAAGAGCAACGCTTCATGTGGTTCACACAACCTTCCTGGGCATCGTTCCGGGTTCGGGCCTCGAATCCCAGAACCGAGCTGAGCCAATTGAGCGGAAGGCCAAGTCCGCCGGGAAGGCCAGCCTCCCACTCCGAGCGGGTCGAGTCAAGTTCCCCAGGACGCGCGAACCGTTCAAGGCGGAGGCGCGATTGTGACGTGCGCCCTACTCCCACAGCCCGGTGGCTTCGAGGGCTGGCCCGTTCTAACGCGAGCGAAGCGAGCGAGCGAACTGCCCCGCGGCGCGCAGGGGACGGGTGACTCGCCAGCTCAGGGATTCCCCATAGTCGCGCTGCATCTCGCTTTGTTCTCGCCAGACCTGACGCAGGTTATGGCGGAGCGCCGCCCACTCACGCGGATCGTCCCCTGGCCGCTCTAGGTCGTCCGCGGTGAGTTCAACATCGCGCTTTCTGAGAAGCACCCAGGTTTGATGGTCCGGCTTCGTCTGGAGAACCTCGAAAGCTCGTCCCCAATGGTCTCGGACCCACCAATCCGACATCAGGACCGTCGGGCCTCCACGGTCCCAGGGGTTGCCGGAGCGAAGCACGTTCATTCCGACCCGATCCTCGTCCCACGGCTCGTCCGCGTGCTTCTGCGAATGGCGCGGGCCGATATACGTGGCAATCAGCAGCCCGTCGGGCTTCAGGAGACGGTGCAGTTCCAAGAGCCACGGGATCGAGTTGTCGGTCAGGTGGGTGAAGACCGAGATCGCCCAGATAAGGTCGAAGGAACCGGAATCCAAGGGGAGGGGCGGGTCGGTGTTGCAGCGCACGGCATGGAGCGGCGGGCAGAAGGCCTCTTGCAACCAGTCGATGCTCGCGGCGTCGATGTCCGTACCCCAAAACTCCCCCGTCTCGGCCTCCACGATGAAGTGGCGGAGCGTGCGACCGGCGCCGCAGCCGAAGTCCAGAACACGCTTTCCCTCGAACGACCATCCATCGGGAAGGAGGTCCAACAGCGCGAGTCTTGCCCTGGCGCCCATCGCTTTGTAGGCCTTGTACGGATCATCCCAACGCCTGAGAGAGCCAACGCGATTGGCGAGCTTGAGCGGCGGATAGGGGAAGTCCGGCGACATCGCCCGCGCAGTATCTCGTGAGGGAGAGCAGGTGGGAGCTTCAGGCGGCTAGGGGCTGATGCTGGGCAGCCTGAGGGAAGGGGAACTCGGTTGAGTGACCGCGCGGCACAGCGGATCGAAGAAGCGAGTGCACCACTCCTTTGATGCACCCGCCTCTCCTCCACGGTCCCCCTGGCACAGAGGAGGCATCTTCGGGGTGGTGCGTCCCCCCAACAGACGTATCTCGTGCCTCTAGGCGGTCCGGTCTGGCGACCATACCTTTGGCCCATCCGCCGCGCAAGGGGCGATACCCGATTCCGCTAGTCCGACGATGCGTCGAGAGATCCGCCCGGAGGCTCTGGCGCGCACGGGGGGCGCCGCCGTCGCGGCGCCCCCTGCAGACTTATGCCCCCGCTGTCGCCGCCGAGCGAGCCCGCACGCTGAGCAGGATGCTGATCACCAGGATCAAGAGCGCAGTCCCGATGAAGGACGCGAAGCCGATAGGCGTTAGGGCGATGACCCCGAGCAGCAGCATGATCCAGCCGATCCACTTGGGGAGCGCCCCGCTCCTCACCACTGAGATCCCGGTGGCCCACAGGAAGAGCAGCACCCCGAGCGCGATCGGTACGAAGTCGTTGTCCCAAAGCGCCTGCAGCGACTGCACCGCAATCGGATCGATGTCGTCGGCTCGCTCGGCGATTGCGAGCTGGATCGTGGTGTCGAAGGCAAAGCCGATCGCGATCACAACGACCCCGATGAAGGAGACCAGCGAGAGCATGTCGGCCCCACCCGCTGCCACCCGCAGGACATCGCGGAGATAGGCACCGAAGAAGACCAGCAAGACGGTTGCGGCCACCCCGATGAAGGAGCTGACCTCCACTGAGTCCTTGTGGTCGAGGTACCAGTTGACGATCTCCGTTGCCGGATGGCTCGCGTCCTTAGGCTCTCCGCCGACGATGAAGCTGATGATCGCGACTACGACAAATGCCACGCCGGTGAGCGGGACCAGCCACCCTTTGCTGCTATTCAAACCTTGACCTCCCGTAGCTCTGACCTGTCCCGCGCCGGCGGCAGTATCTCATCCGCAAGGACCACCGAGCCGCAGGCCGTGTCAGGGATGCAACACTGAAATCACAGGCGCGATAAAGCGCCACGAGGCGCTGGCTGACGGTTACCGGCGCCTTGTCCTTTGAGGCGAACGAGCTGCTGAAGGAGCGCCCTACTCCCGCAGCCCGGCGGCTTCGAGGGCATCCGACCTGCTTTGAAAGAGCTTGGAGGAAAGGACCTTGCCGCCCCGGACAACGACCACCTGGCTGACGTTCGCTTCGACGCTCACTCCGCTGGCGGCACCACGAGCGTAGAGGCGACCGAGCACCACCACGTTGTCACCGTTGTCGATGCACTCGTCGATCTCCCAGCGCGTATCGGCCCAGGCTCTTTTCCATTGGTTCCAGAACTCTTCAAGACCTGGGTGCCCGCGATAGATCTGAGCATCGGGCCCGATCGAGTTGGAGCGATCAATCACCACCTCGGAGTCGCAGAGCGCCAGGCCTGCGTCGAAGTCCTCTCGATTGAAGGCGTTGTAGAGGCGCTTCACGACTTCGACGTTCTCCTGCGACATCGCCTACTCCCGCAGCCCGGCGGCTTCGAGGGCATCCTCCTCGTTCGGAAACATCCGAGCGCGAAATATCTGCCCGTCCTGAAACTCAACGACCTGAAAGAACGTGGGCGATTCCACCGGAACGCCACTCTCGGTCCCTTCGCCGCTGACGCGCAAGGCTGCGATCACAAGGTCATCGCCCGCCGTATCGCAATTCTCAAGGTGCAACCGGAACCCCTCGAAGGTGTCCAGCCAGGTCGTGAAGAACTGCCGGACCCCGTCCGGGCCGCGATAGGTCTGGGCGTCTGGAAACGCCTCGGCACTTGTCCACTCGACATCGGGATGGACCCGCGCGATGGCAGCCTCGAATCTACCGTCGTTAAAGGCGTCGACCGCCTGACGGATGACCTCCACGTTCTCCTGCGACATCGCCCGCGCAGTATCTCGCGTCTACGGACTGCGCTTGACTCCAGCTTTCATGCCAGCGCACGGACGCCTACCTCGCGGCGGCTGGGGAGGAGGTGACTGGGGAACCGAGCGCCGCCGGAGCCGAATCGGATAGGTTCGCGACGACAACGACGCGAGGAGATGGCATGCCTGTTGGTCTACGTCAGAACTTCCCGGAGAACACGCTCGAGGACTACGACAAGGTCGTCGAAGCGCTCAATTTCCCGGCCGAATGGCCGGATGGTCTGATCGCCCACGGCGCCCATGACGTCGACGGGCACCTGGTCGTAAACGACGTCTGGGAGTCGCGGGGGCACTTCGACCGCTTCGGGGAGGCGCGGCTTCAAGCGGCCATAGGAGAGGCGCTCGGCGACCGTGCCAGGGAGCCCGAGATCGTGGAGCGCGAGCTCCACACCTTCTTCGCGCGCGAGACCGGGGGCGCCTAGACCTTCCAGTGAGGTTGCGTCGGGCCGTAGGAGAGGGCCCCTTTACTCCCGCAGCCCGGCGGCTTCGAGGGCCTCGGCCCGATGTTCGTACTCATCTATACGCAGAACCTTGCCGTCGCGCAGCGTGTAGACCTCATAGAAGCGGCTTTCGACTTCGACCCCGCTCGCTCGACCACGACCCTGGAATCGAACCGTCACGAACACCCGGTCTCCGCGCCCGATCACCTCCTCGAGGGTGGTCTCAGCCCCCACCCAGGCCTCGTTCCAGCGTTCGTAGTTCGCCAGCACGGCGTCGTTGCCGTACAAGGCACCGTCCTCCAAGCTGATCACCACTATGTGGGGGTCGTGGAACCCTGCGATGCGATCGTAGTCGCCACGCGAGTAGGCATCCCAGGCCTCGCGCACGATCTCCACGTTCTCCTGCGACATCGCCTACTCCGACAGTCCGGCGGCTTCGAGGGCTTCGGCACGGTCCCTGAACGACTGGAAGTGGATGACCTTGCCATGTCGGAACGTCCACTCATACGCGACCGGCCCCGAGAACTCGATTCCCGTGTGCCTTGCCCTGGCGCTGACTCGGTGAACGGAGACGAGATGGTCCCCGGTGCCGAGGATTTCTTCCAGCTCGATCGTCATCTCGGCGAATGGCTCCACCCAGCGCTCCGTCGCCCGGATGACCCCCTCGTGTCCGCGATACGTCTCCTGAACATGGTCGGGGAGGTTCTTGTCCTCGTAGGTAACCCGCGGATCGAACAACGAGGCGTCGAATTGTCCTTGTCTCCAGGCCTCCGGGTCCCAGGCTACAAGCAAGGCCCGAAGCTTCTCCACGTTCTCCTGCGACATCGCCTACTCCGACAGTCCGGCGGCTTCGAGGGCCGTCGTTCCAGCCCTTACGCGCCGAACACCCTAGTCCGGCGCGATCTGAATAGCTGCGAGATTCGCGAAGTACTCCATTGTCCCGCTGAATTTGTTGCAGTCGATGCCAAAGTCGACCGGGCCCGGCCCGAGCGGGCCGGTGATCCCGACCAGCGATCCGGGGACAATGGCGCCGGCGGGCAGGTGGTAATCGGCCGCCGTGTTGGGGACGTCGCCGAACTGGGTCACGAGCTTGCAAGCTCCCGTCGCAGCCCCGTTTTGGGGGAAGGCCTCTGTCGCGCCGATCAGCAGGACCTTGGACTGCGTGGGCAGGTTGACCGTCAGGACCACGCAGTCGACGTACGCGGCGCCGTTGGGATAGCAGCTGCCACCGTATCCCCTGCGGCCGAAGCCGCCGACTTTGGCGCTTGGCACCTCGGCGAGCGTGCCCTCGCTGATGTCCGCGCCGCCGAGCGTTCCGTCGGCAACGTCGGTGCCGGTGAGCGAGTTGTCCGTCACGTCGGTGCCGCCGAGAGAGTTGTCCGTGACGTCGGTGCCAGTAAGCGCCCTGCCTGTCGTGTCGTCTGCGAGTATCGCCGCGCCCACGGCGTTGCCAGCGATATCGGGGCCGTGGATCGCGTGGTTGTCGATATGACGGCTCCTCACCGCGTTGTCCTTGATATCGCCGGGGCCGATGGTCGCCGCCGCCCAGGCACCGCCGGTGCCGAGGGCCACGCAGAGCGCGAGCGCAGAGGCCACGTTGGCAAAGGTCAGGTGGCGACGGATACGACGCATGGTTCCTCCCTATGGACCTGGTTGAAGGCGGAACTAGATGCGTCGGCGAGTCGGCTACGGCTTGACGGCGAATCCGGGGACCGCCCGAGGGGCCAGCGTCCCACGCTGGGCGCGTGGCGTCAACTTCGCCGCGAGAACCAGGTAATCCCCCTGCGACATCGCCCGCGCAGTATCTCGCTACAGGCGCTCCACCTCCTCGCAGTCGTCTGCGACACCGCAGTTTTCCGGAGCCGGTGAGCCCGGATCGCAGGGAGGCCAAACCGCATGCCTCAGCCAAATGAAAACGCCCGGCACTTTGCCGGGCGTTCTCAGGGGTACAGGGAGGAGAGATATATGTATGTGTTTATGGGAGGGAGGTCGACACCTTCAGGCGCCAAGAGGTGCGCTGAACCGCGTTGCCGTGGTCAACGCCACCTGGGCGACGCCTACGCCGACCAGAAAGCTTGTTGCGCCCCACTCGCCCGTCGCAAACCCGACGATCAGGCCGCCGAGGGCCGCGGCTCCCGCCAGCATGTATTCGAAGCCGGCGTGCGCCGCGAGCGGGATGGTGCGCGACGGGCCCGCCGCCTGAATGGCGAGACCGAGGAGCAGCGCCCCGACAGCGAACGCGACGATCGAGGCGGCCTGCCCGAAGTCGAAGACGAACGGAGCCGCCATGATGGCCGGCCCGGCCACGGTCTCGATGACCGCGTGCGCCGAGAATGGGATCGCATGTGAGTTACCCATGACGCCATTCAAGATACGAACGTATGTGCGATTCGTGTGTGACTGGGGTCACACTTGGTCGCGATCGGCCCCACCATTGGGGATTTGCTGCGTCCACAATCGAAATCCCGCGCGCCCGAGTCCCTCCAGGTACCGTTGACCCTCATGGAGCGCCGTCGGATCGATGCGCTGCTCGCGGACCGCGGGCTTGCCGGCTCGAGGACGAGCGCGGCGGCGTCGGTGCGCGCCGGGCGGGTCCGGATCGGGCGGGATGGACGCCGGGCGTCGAAGCCCAGCGAGCTCGTTCCGGGCGACGCCGAGCTGCTCCTCGACGAGGAGCAGGGCTACGTGTCGCGCGGGGGGCTGAAGCTCGAGCGGGGGCTCGACGATCTCGGGGTGGAGGTCGAGGGACGCCGTTGCCTGGACGCGGGCGCCTCCACCGGCGGGTTCACGGACTGCCTGCTCCGCCGGGGCGCGGCTCGTGTGATCGCCCTCGACGTGGGCTATGGGCAGCTCGACTGGAGCCTTCGGAACGACCCGCGGGTCGAGGCGCTCGAGCGAACGAACGCGCGAGAGCTCCGGGCCGCCGACCTGCCCTACGTGCCCCAGCTCGCCACGGTCGACGTCTCGTTCATCTCGCTCGCCAAGGTGCTCCCGGCGGTGGCGGGATGCCTCGCGCCGGGAGGCGAGATCGTCGCCCTGGTCAAGCCCCAGTTCGAACTCGGCAAGGGACGCGTTCGCGGCGGGGTTGTCCGCTCGGCCTCGGAGCGGCGAGAGGCCCTTCAAGGCGTCGCCGACGCGGCCCGGAAGATCGGACTCAGGGTGAAGGGGTTCGCGTCGTCGGGGCTCCCCGGGCCGAAGGGCAATCGGGAGACCTTCATCTGGTGCGGTACCGATGGCGGTGATCTCGCGGACCTCGAGGCCGCGATCGGGAGGACCGAGCCTTGAGCATCGAGGTCGCAGCCCCCGCCGCCGTGCGCACGGCGGTCGTGATCACGCACACGCAGCCCGACCAGACGGCGGCCGCCCTGCGCGCGGCAGCCGAGGCGGCTGGCCACGCCTCCTGCACCCTCTTCGCCGACGGCGAGGAGTTGCGCAAGCACGGCGTGGGGGTAACGGGTCTCCAGGCCTGCGAGGAGCCGCCCAAGAATGTGGATCTCTGCCTGGTGCTGGGCGGCGACGGCTCGATCCTTCAGGCGCTGCGCACTTACGCGGAGACAGACATCCCGGTCTTCGGGATCAACTTCGGCACGATCGGCTTCCTCGCGGCGGCCGAGCGCGAGGAGCTCGAAAGCGGCCTCGAGCGCGCCTTCAGCGGCGACTTCGAGGTGATGACGCTGCCCGGCCTCGCGCCCGAGATCGAGACCGCGATCCCAATCGCGCTCAACGACGTCTCGTTCATCCGCAAGCCGCACGGCCGGGTGGCGGAGCTCTCCTACCGCCTGGGCGGCCAGGAGGTGGGACATGTTCGCTGCGACGGGCTCGTGGCCGCCACCCCCGCGGGGTCCACCGGATACAACCTCGCCAACCAGGGCCCGATCCTGGCCTGGGGCGTGGAGGGCTACGTCGTCAGCTTCATCGCCCCGCACACGCTCACCGCGCGAGCCCTCGTGGTCGCGCCGGACGATGTCCTTCACGTCGCCAACGCGACCGGCAGGGACCCAGTGGACGTCGTCCTCGACGGCGAGCCCGTGAGCGAGCTGGCGAGCGGCGAGGAGCTGGCGGTTCGCTTTCGAGACGGCATCGGCCACTTGGCGCAGCTGCCCGGCTCGAACTTCTACCGGCGGATCCGAGAGAAGTTCGGCCACCTCGCCCACTGAGTCGCGTGCGCGGTCAAGCATGCGGCGCAGGCTTGCTACGGTCGGGGGAGTTCCGATCAACGGCGCGTTCGATGGCTCCCCGAAAGTAATGCGGGACCAGGAGGTGTGTGGTTGGAGCGAAAGTGGTGGACATTGCTGGCGGTCTGTGTGGCGACGTTCATGCTGCTGCTGGACATCACGATCGTCAACGTCGCGCTCCCCTCCATCCAGCGGAGCCTCAACGCCAGCCTCTCCAGCCTGCAGTGGGTGGTGGACGCCTATGCGCTGACCCTGGCCTCGTTCCTGCTCGTCTTCGGATCGCTCGGCGACCGGCTGGGGCGCAAGCGGATCTTCTCGATCGGGTTCGGCATCTTCACGCTGGCCTCGCTGCTCTGCGGGCTTGCAAACGATCCCACGGTCCTCAACTTCTTCCGGGCGCTGCAGGGCGTCGGCGGGGCCGCGATGTTCGCGACGTCGTTGGCCCTGATCGCGCAGGAGTTCGAGGGAAACGAGCGCGCCACCGCGATCGGCATCTGGGGCGCGACCGTCGGCGGGGCCGTGGCGGTGGGCCCACTCGTGGGCGGGGCGATCACGGATGCGTTCGGCTGGGAGTGGATCTTCTTCGTGAACGTCCCGATCGGCATCGCGGCGATCTTCCTCACCGAGACGCGACTCGCAAATGTCGCCGCCTCCGACCGTCAGCCGATCGACTGGGCCGGGCTGGCCACCTTTTCGTTGGCGTTGTTTGGGCTGATCTTCGGCCTCATCCGTGGCAACTCCGAGGGCTGGTCGAGCGCGCAGATCCTCGTGTCCCTGATCGGCGCCGGCGCCTTGATGGCCGCGTTCATCGTGATCGAGCTGCGGCAGGACAACGCAATGCTCGACCTCAGCCTGTTCCGCGTTCCCGCCTTCGGCGGCGTCTCGATCGTCGCGTGGGCGCTGTCGGCGAGCATGTTCGCAATGTTCCTCTACCTCACGCTCTACATCCAGGACATCCTCGGCTTCACGCCGCTCGAGGCGGGTCTGCGCTTCCTCCCGGTGACGCTGCTGTCGTTCTTTGTCGCGCCGATCGGGGGACAGCTCCTGAAGCGCTGGCCTGCCAGAGCGCTCTTGGGTTCGGGGTTGATACTCGTCGGGGTGGGGCTGCTGCTGATGCACGGGGTTCAGGTCGGAGACAGCTGGACGGGGCTCCTGCCCGGCTTTCTCGTGGCGGGTGTAGGCATCGGGCTCACGAACCCGGCAATCGCGTCGACGGCGCTCGGCGTGGTCCCGCCGGCTCGCGCGGGGATGGCCTCGGGCGTCAACTCCACCTTCCGTCAGGTCGGGATCGCCACCGGGGTCGCCGCGCTCGGGGCGGTGTTCCAGTCGCGGATTTCCAGCGAGCTGGCGACAAGCGCTGCCCAGACCCCGCCGGGCTTCTCCGATGCGGTCTCGTCCGGCGCGACCCACCAGGCGCTGGCCAACTCCGATCTTTCGCCGCAGATCCAGCAAGGCGCGCTGAACGCCGCCAACCACGCCTTCGTCACCGCCTTCAACGAGATCCTCCTGATCGGCGCCGCGATTGCGATCGTCGGCGGGGTCCTGGGCCTGGCGATGGTGCGCCAGAGCGACTTCGTGACCCCGGGCGAGGCGGCCGCCGAGCCCGCCCCCGCCTGAGCTCGCTCCGAATCCGTCCCTCGGCGCTGGTAAGTAGGTGTCGGTGCTGCACGAGCTACGGATCGAGAACCTGCTGCTGATCGAGCGCGCGGAGCTTCGCCTCGCTCCGGGTCTCAATGCGATCACCGGCGAGACCGGGGCCGGCAAGACGATCCTCGCGCATTCGCTGGACCTCCTGATGGGCGGCAAGGCGCGACCGCAAATCGTGCGCCCGGGCGCCGACGAGGCATACGTCGAAGGCGTCTTCGCGCTGCCGGACGGGCTGTTGGACGACCCCGAGCTGGCCGAGCTCAAGGAGCGCCTCCCGGAGGGAGCCACCGAGATCGCCCTCGGGCGACGGATAGCCTCGGGGGGCCGCACCAGCGCCTTCGTGCAGGGGCGGAGCGCGTCCGCGAGCGACCTGCGAGCGCTCGGATCACGACTGCTCGCCTTCTACGGGCAGCACGAGCACCGCAAGCTGGTGCTCGCCTCGGCGCAGCTCGAGATCCTCGACGGCTTCGCGGGCGCCGAGCAGCTGAAGCGCCGAGCGCGATACCGGGGGGCGCACGCCGAGGTGGGCGCGCTGGAGCGAGAGCTCGCCGAGCTCCAGGCCCGCGAGGGGGCTCGGGAGAGAGATCTGGACCTCTTTCGCTATGAGCTCGCCGAGATCGAGGCGGCGATGCCCAATCCGGACGAGGAGCGCGAGCTCGAGGCGACGCGCGAGCGGCTGCGCCACATGGAGGGGCTGCGCGCCGCCGCGTCCGGCGCCCTGGCGCGGATCGCCGGACAGGACGACGGTGCCTCGGCCGCGGGCTCCCTCGTAGGCGAGGCCGAGGCCGAGCTGTCGGGCGCGCAGGGGCTCGATCCCTCGCTGGACGAGCTGGCGCAGCGGATCGGCGCGGCGGCCTTGGAGCTCGACGACGTCGCTAGTGGGCTGCGTTCCTACCTCGACGGGATCGAGGCCGAGCCGGGCGGCATCGAGCAGGTGGAGGAGCGACTGCACGAGCTCGACCGCCTGAAGCGAAAGCACGGCGGGTCGATTGAAGCCGTGCTCGAGCACGCCGAGCGGTGCAGGCGGGAGGTCGACCGGCTTGAGAACGCCGACGAGCGTGCGGGCGAGATCGAGAGCCGGCTCGCGGAGGCGACCCGGCTGCGCGCGGCGCTCGCCGCCGAGTTGAGCAAGGCCCGGGCGGGGGGCGCGCGCAAGCTCAGCAAGCGGGTGCGCTCCGAGCTCGGCGAGCTGGCGATGGAGGGAGCGACGCTCGAGGTTGCGCTGGACCCGCATCCCGAGGGGTTCGGGCCCAGCGGGGCCGAGGCGGTCGAGCTTCGGATCGCGACCAATCCCGGCATCCCGCCGTCCCCGCTTCGCGATGCCGCCTCGGGTGGCGAGCTTTCCAGGATCATGCTGGCGCTCACGGGCCTCGGCCCGGGGCTAGGGGAGCGCACCCTGGCCTTCGACGAGATCGATGCCGGGATCGGCGGCAACACCGCCCGCGCGGTGGGCGAGCGGCTGCGTCGCCTGGGAGCCGAGCGGCAGGTGGTCTGCATTACCCATCTTCCGCAGGTCGCCTCGCTTGCGGAAGCCCACTTCCGGATTGCCAAGCGATCGCAGCGCGGTCAGGCGCGGGCCACCGTGGAACGGGTCGACGGCGACGAGCTGGTGGCCGAGATCGTTCGCATGCTCGGCGCGGGCCGTGAGGACGAGGCCGCCAGCAGGCACGCCCGGGAGCTTCTCGCGGCCGCATAGATCGGTCGCATGACGTCCGAGGAGGGCGTGGGAATCTTCCGCGCCCCTTTCGCGGATAATCACCACGTCTCGATGGTGCCCCACCTCCGAATCGGCCGTCGGCCTTCGCAAGGCAACGGCCGCGCCACCGCGCGGCCGGAGGCCGCCATCCACGGCAACGCTCGGCTGGGTCGCCGGACGAAGGAGCTGGTCCGGCGCCTCGACGCTTCGGACATCGCGATCATCGATCACGCCGACCTCGACCGGGTCGCGGCGGAGGAGCTGGTCGCGAGCGGCGTTCGCGCGGTGGTGAACGTCGCTCCATCGGTCACCGGCCGGTACCCGAACGCGGGGCCTCTGCTCCTGGCGATGGCTGGGGTGCGGTTGATCGACGCGCCCGCGGCTCCGCTGTTCGAGGAGCTTCGGGAGGGCGACCCGGTGACGATCGTCGGCGACGAGGTTCGCCGCAACGGGACGGTGCTGGCGGTCGGGCGGCTCTTGAGCACCAACGAGCTCTCGGAGGAGCTATCCAGCCAGCGTGAGCGAGTCGACGATGCGCTCACCGCGTTCGCCGAGAACACGATGACCCGCCTCCGCGAGGAGAGCGAGCTTTTGGCTGGGCGAATCGAGCTGCCGCCGGTCAGGACCTCATTCCGCGACCGCCACGCCCTGATCGTGGTTCGGGGCACGACGTATCGCAAGGATCTGCGCGCGCTTCGCGCGTACATCCGCGACGTGCGCCCGGCGCTGGTGGGGGTGGACGGCGGGGCGGACGCGATCCTGGAGGAGGGGCTCAAGCCCGACGTCGTTCTCGGCGACATGGACTCGGCGAGCGACGAGGCGCTTCGATGTGGCGCCGAGCTCGTCGTCCATGCCTATCCGGATGGACGGGCGCCCGGGTGTTCGCGGCTGGACCAACTAGGGCTGGACCATCAGGTGCTGCGGGTGGTGGGGACCAGCCAGGACGCGGCGATGCTGCTCGCACACGAGAAGGGCGCGGGCCTGATCGTCAGCGTCGGTGCCCAC
Source organism: Solirubrobacterales bacterium (assembly GCA_050697075.1). GTDB lineage: Bacteria > Actinomycetota > Thermoleophilia > Solirubrobacterales > 70-9 > AC-56. Next base: position 14,327 of record JBOGZC010000078.1, read on the forward strand.
TTCAACCTGGTCGACTTCCTGGAGCGCAGCCGCAACGGAATGTCGTCGACTTTCCTCACCCGCTTGCGCGTGGGCGAGCTCCTCGTCGACGCAAAGGGGGTGAGCCGGCTCTACAACCCCGGGGTCACCTCCCGCCAGCTCGGCTTGTTCCTGGTCGCCGCGCTGGTCCTCCTGATCATCGTCGTGCTCACGACGCCAGCGCTCAACGACCTGATGGACCTGATCTGGCTGAAGCTCAAGATCATCCTCGGCATTCAGTGATCGCGGCTGGCTAGCTCCTATCCTCGACGGCTACCTGATGGGGTACTCGGGCCGTTACCACGCCGCCTCGCTCGCCGCCGTGTTCCTGGCGCTCGCGATCGGGATCCTGATCGGGGTGGGCCTGGGGCACAACGTCCTCTCGGGCGCCCAGCGGGATCTCGAGACCAGCCTCAAGAGCGACCTCGCCAACACGCGGGGCAAAAACCAGGCGCTTCAGGGCGAGCTCAACCAGGCGCGGGAGTTCGGAGCGCAGATCTACCCGGGCCTCACGGGCAATCTCCTGAGCGGCAAGCGGATCGCGGTGATCGCGCTTGGAGGGTTGCCGGACGACATCAAGGGCGACATCGAGGCCGTCGTGGGAAGGGACAGCCCGACTGCGGCGCGGCTTGCGGAGGTCGCCGTGCTCCGCGAGCCGCTGGACATGCACGCGCTTGCCGCCGACGCGAAGGGGACGCGGTGGGCGCAGGTGGCCCGCGACCCGGATGCGCTGACCTCCCTGACCCGGCGCTTCGGCCGCGAGCTCGTGGTCGGCGGACCCACGCTCGCGCGCTATCGCGACCCGCTGCTGAGCGGGATCAGCGGGCGTCCTGGCCGAATTTCCGGGGTGATCCTGGTGCGTGATCGGCCGACCGACCTGGGGCCGCGCCAGTCGCAGGCTGCTGACGGCCTCGAGGCGGGGATCCTGGCCGGCCTCCAGCGCTCGGCTTCGATCCCGGTCGTGGGGGTCGAGCGCTCCGACACGGATCCCTCGTCGATCTCGTTCTACGGCTCGGCCGGCCTGCGTGCCACGGTCGACAGCATCGATCTCGTCTCCGGCCGCGTGGCGTTGGCCTACGCGCTCGACGGCGCCGATGGCAACTACGGGATCAAATCCACAGCCGACAGGCTGCTGCCGGCGCTCGGGCAGCCGGCTCCGAGCTCGCGGTGAGGCTCGCCGGCCTGGCGCTGTCGCTGGCCGTCGCGGCAGCATTCGTCGGCCCCTGGCTGCGCGACATGGAGCGGAGCGGCCTCGCGCGCCAGAACTTCCGAGGGCGAGCGGTCGCCTTTCCCGCCGGGGCGGTGCTCGTCGCGTGCTCGCTGGTGGCGCTTGTCCCCCTGGCGGTGCTCGACGATCGCGCCGACCTCGACCTCCTGGATCCGGAGCTTCGCCGCTGGGCCGTATACGTCCTGGGTGTCGCTCTTCTCGGGCTGATCGACGACGCGCTCGGACGCGGGCCGGATGCTGCGGCCCCGCGGGGCTGGCGCGCGCATGCGAGGGCGGTCGCCGCAGGGCGCTTCTCGACCGGCGCCATCAAGGCGGTGGGTGCGCTGGGGCTGGCCGCCTATGCGACGTCGGGGCTCGGCCGCCACGATCTCGGGTACGTCGCCGACCTCGCGCTGCTTCTCCTCACGACGAACCTCTTCAACCTGCTGGACCTGAGGCCGGGCAGGGTCGAGAAGGTCTTCGCCGCCCTGCTCGCGGGACTCTGCATCGGCGCCTGGACCGTCGCGCCGCTGGACCTGCTGGGGCTGTTCATCGGGCCGGTTCTCGTGGGGGCGGCGTTCACGCTTCGGGAGCGCGCGATGCTGGGCGACACCGGCTCCAACCTGGTGGGGGCCCTTGCGGGGATCTCGCTGCTGATCACCCTCGGGGACACCGGGCGGATCGTCGCCCTGGTGGTCGTCGCGGCGCTCAACGTATACGGGGAGTTCCGCTCGATCTCGCGGACCATCGAGGGCATTCCGCTGCTTCGCTCTCTAGACTCGTGGGGCAGGTTGACTGAGGGCCAGGAGCCAGACCCCGGAAGATGAAGCCAGGCGAGACCAGGTTCATCTTCGTCACCGGCGGCGTTGTCTCATCCCTCGGCAAGGGGATCGCCGCGGCATCGGTCGGGCGATTGCTGGTCAGCCGCGGCTTCCGGGTCCAGCTCCAGAAGTTCGACCCCTACATCAACGTCGACCCCGGAACGATGAGCCCGTTCCAGCATGGTGAGGTGTTCGTGACCGAGGACGGGGCGGAGACGGACCTGGACCTCGGCCACTACGAGCGGTTCACGGACGAGAACACGTCGCGCGCCTCGAACGTCACCGCCGGCGCCGTCTACAACTCCGTCATTCGGCGCGAGCGCCGCGGCGACTACCTGGGCGCCACCGTTCAGGTGATCCCTCACGTCACGGACGAGATCAAGCAGAGAATCCTGATCCTGGCGGAGTCCCAGGCGGTCGACTTCGTGATCTCCGAGATATGTCT
>JBOGZC010000079.1:0-16281 GCA_050697075.1 Solirubrobacterales bacterium
AGGTAGTCGAGGCATGCGGCGTCAGTCGCGAAGCGCTCCTGGAACTCCATGATCGTGCGCGGGAAGTCTGGTCGGGCCACCGGCGCACCGTAGGGCGCGTACCTGACGGAACCGGATACGCATCAGCTCGCTAGCCTGCGTCCCCTGAACTACCGGCCCCGCCTCGCGTTCGCCGTCGGCTTCGGCGCCGGCCTCCCGCTATTGGTCGCACTGACGGCCAGCGACGCCGCCTCCACCGTCCAACCGCCGCGCGCGACCGCCATCGCCTGTCTCGAGCGCTGCGCCGCCAGCCACAAGGCGGCCGTGGGCGGGAAGATCGCGATCACGGGGCGCCGGCTGCGTCAAGTCGACGAGGTCGATTTCCCCGCCATGACCGGGCTCGTGTCGGCAACCCCGAACACCGTGCGGGCCCACCGCCTCGTGGTGGTGGTTCCTCCGCACGCTCGCACCGGACAGCCGCGGATCGTCGCCTCGAGCGGCCACCGGTACCCGGCGACCGAGTCCCTGGGGGTCGTCCCGGCCCGAAGGCTCCCGCCGCCCGGCAGCTTCGATGTGCTCGGCGCCAAGGTGAAGCCCCGGCGCGCGTTCTTTGATCGGGGACGGGGGGTCGCCCTGAGCTTTCGCTTCCGGGCTCGGGGCGCCGTCGATGTCAGGGTGAAGCTGGTCCACGGCCAGCAGGTCCGAAGGAGGTGGACCCTCCGGCGCGAGTCCCCTTACCAGCGGCACCGCCTGCGGTGGGACGGCGCTCTGTCCCACGGGCGAGCCGCCAAGCGCGGGCGCTACCGGTTCAGGCTCCAGCGAACCGGGCACCGCGCCCATCCCTCGCCGGCGTTCAACCTCTACGACGGCGTATTCCCGGTCCGCGGCCGGCACGGCTACGGCGGCCCGGTGCAGCGCTTCGGCGCGCCGCGCAGCGGAGGGCGCGTCCATCAGGGACAGGACGTGTTCGCCTCCTGCGGCACGCGCGTCGTCGCGGCCCGCGGCGGGAGGGTGCAGGCTCGCGGCTGGGATCCCGTCCTCTACGGCAACTGGGTTGTGATCGACGGCCGCGGCACGAAGACCGACTACCGCTACGCCCACTTCCGGCACCCGGCCTCGGTCCACGACGGCGAGCGGGTCAGGACGGGACAGCGGATCGGTCGCGTCGGCAAGACCGGCAACGCCCGAACGGTGGGCTGCCAGCTTCACTTCGAGGTCTGGCCGCGAGGCTGGGAGCGCCGAAACCCAGTCGACCCCCTCCCGATGCTCAAGCGCTGGGACCGCTGGAGCTAGCGACGAAGTCGCGGGTCGCGCGAGTACGACCTGCCGCCCGGTAACGAGCCCAAACCCGCCGGAAACGTAGCCGCAGGCGAGGCTTCCGGCGGATTTGTTCTCATTCCCACTCGATCGTCGCGGGCGGCTTCGAGCTGATGTCGAGCGCCACTCGGTTCACGCCCTGGACCTCGTTGATGATCCGGCTCGACACGCGCTCGAGCAGCTCGTAGGGCAGGCGGGCCCAGTCGGCGGTCATGGCGTCCGCCGAGGTCACCGCCCGGACGACGATCGGGTACGCGTAGCTGCGCCCGTCGCCCTGGACGCCGACAGAGCGAACCACGGGCAGCACGCAGAAGGACTGCCACAGCTCCCGGTAGAGGCCGGCGGCGCGGATCTCCTCCTGGAGGATCGCGTCGGCCTCGCGGAGGATGTCGAGCCGCTCCGCCGTCACCTCGCCCCCGACCACCCGGATCCCCAGTCCCGGGCCCGGGAACGGCTGACGCCAAACGATTCGGTCGGGCAGGCCAAGCTCTGTCGCGACCGCCCGAACCTCGTCCTTGAACAGCATCCTCAGCGGCTCGACGAGCTCGAGGTCGAGGTCGTCGGGCAGGCCGCCGACGTTGTGATGGGACTTGATCGTGGCCGCGCCGGTCCGCCCGTCGCCACCGGACTCGATCACGTCCGAGTAAAGGGTGCCCTGGACCAGGAACCGCACATCGGAGAGCTTCTCGGCCTCCTCCTCGAAAACCCGGATGAACTCCTCCCCGATGATCTTGCGCTTGGCCTCAGGTTCGACCACCCCGGCGAGCCGCTCGAGGAAGCGGTCCTGCGCGGCCACGTCGATCAGCCTGATACCGCGGTCGCGAAAGGTCTCCACCACCTGCTTGGCCTCGTTCTTGCGCAGCAGGCCGTGATCCACCAGCACGCATGTGAGCTGATCGCCAACGGCCCGATGGACGAGCGCCGCCGCGGTGGCCGAGTCCACGCCGCCGGAGAGTCCGCAGAGAACGCCGCCGTCGCCGACCTGCGCGCGCACCCGCTCGACCTGCTCGCCGATCACGGATGCGGGCGACCAGCGCTGCTCGAGCCCGGCCAGTCCGCGGAGGAACCGGTCGAGGATCTGGGTGCCGTAGGGCGTATGAACAACCTCCGGGTGGAACTGGATCCCGTACAGGCCGCGGTCGGGGCTCTCGAAGGCGGCCACGGGGGAGCCGGGGCTCGATGCCAGGGCGGCGAAGCCGGGCGGGGGCTCGAAGACGGAGTCCCGGTGGCTCATCCAGCATTGCTGCTCGTCCGGGAGCCCGGACAGCAGGCGTCCGCCGCCGTTCGCGAGCGACAGCGGCGTGCGGCCGAACTCGCCCGCCTCGGCCCCCTCCACCCGGCCGCCGAGGACCCGGACCATGGCCTGCATCCCGTAGCAGATGCCCAGCACCGGGACGCCGAGCTCGAGCAGCTCGGAACGCAGCTCGGGGGCCCCTTTCGAGTACACGGACGCCGGGCCCCCCGACAGCACCAGGGCGGCCGGTTGCCGGTCCCGGATCCGGCCGAGGTCGGTGTCGTGGGGAAGGAGCTCGGCGAACACGCCGCACTCCCGAATCCGCCTGGCGATCAGCTGGGAGTACTGCCCCCCGAAATCGAGGACCAATACCTCCTCATGAATAACTCCGCCGACATCCTCCGCTTCACGTCCGCGTTCGGCTTCGCCGGACGACCGGTCGCCTTTGGCTCCCTGCGCGGGCTGCAACGCTGTCGTGGCGGCAGGTTCGCTCGCCTTAGTCATCCGAGACTGCAACGCCCGCGGCCACGGCCGCCCGGCCGTTCGAGCCCATGCCCACCGACTGCTGGCGCTGGAGCTGCTTGCCCTCCGTCTGAAGAGCCGGAGCGACCATCACCTCGGCGCGCTGGAAGTCGCGGATGTCCTCGTAGCCGCACGTCGCCATCGACGTGCGGAGGGCGCCCATCAGGTTGAAGGTGCCGTCGTTCTCCTGCGCGGGGCCGAGAAGGATCTCCTCCAGGGTCCCGTCCTGGGTGGTCGCCACCCTGGTGCCTCGAGGCAAAGACGGATGGAAGGTCGCCATGCCCCAGTGGAAGCCGCGACCGGGGGCCTCCTTGGCCCGCGCGAGCGGGGAGCCGATCATCACCGCATCGGCGCCGCAGGCGATCGCCTTCGAGACGTCACCGCCCGTGCGCATGCCACCGTCGGCAATCACGTTGCAGTACTCCCCGGTCTCCAGCATGTGCTGCGAGCGGGCCGCGGCGACGTCCGCGATCGCCGTCGCCTGCGGCACCCCGATTCCGAGGACGCCCCGGGTCGTGCAGGCGGCACCGGGGCCGACCCCCGCGAGCACGCCCACCGCGCCCGTCCGCATCAGGTGGAGCCCGGTGGAGAAGGAGGCGCATCCGCCGACGATGCACGGCACAGGGACCTCGGCGATGAACTTCTTGAGGTTCAGCGGCTCCGACTTGGAGGACACATGCTCGGCGGAGATCACGGTGCCCTGGATGACGAGGATGTCGAGGCCCGCCTCGAGCGCGAGCTCGTAGTGGGAGGTGACCCGCTGCGGGGTGAGTGAGCCGGCGGCCACCACCCCCTCGGCCTTGACCTCCTCGACACGCTTGGCGATGAGCTCCGGCTTCATCGGCTCGGCGTAGATCTCCTGCATCGTCTTCGTTGCGACCTCCGGCGGCGCGGCGGCGAGGCGCTCAAGCTGCTCTTCGGCGTCCTCGTAGCGCGACCAGATCCCCTCGAGGTTCAGGACCGCGAGCCCGCCCCGGCGGCCGATCTCCACGGCGGTCCTGGGGCTGACCACGCCGTCCATCGCGGCAGCCAGGAGCGGCAGCTCGAACCGGTAGGGACCGAGGGTCCAACTGATGTCGACGTCGTCGGGGTCGCGAGTGCGTCGCGAGGGGACGATCGCAATGTCGTCGAACCCATACGCCTGCCTGCCCTTCTTCCCGCGTCCGATCTCGAGTTCCATAGCCGACTCAGCTCCCCTCTGGCGGTAAAGAAGCCAGGCTATGTTGGGCCGCGGACGAAAAAAACCCCGTCGAGCGAGGCGAAAAAACGTGCTCTTTGCGGCTCAGGCTCGGCGTTTCCAAGGCCCAGGCGATGTTAGCAGCGCCTGCATGACGCCCTTCATCGGGAAGGAGGCCCGGCCCGCGTCTCAAAGGGGAGGCACGTGCGCGTCCCGAGGCTTCCCATCCTCGCCGCCGGCGTCCTGGCGGTGACCTGCGCCGCGGCCCCGAGCTACGCAGCGGTCCCCCACACCGTCGCACCGGGCGAGACCCTGTGGTCGATCGCCGCCGCCAACAACTTCACGACCCAGACGATCGCCGCCTACAACGGGCTCTCCGAGGACAGCTCGGTGTACACGGGCGAGACGCTTCAAATCCCGACCGAGGCCGAGGGAGCCGCGACGCTCGCCAACGCGGGCCTCGTTGACACCTCGTCGGCAAGCTCGACCGCCACCACGACGACGAGCACCCCGACCACGGCGTCCGCAGTGCCGACCGCGCCCCCGCCCGAGTCGCCTCCGTACTGGACCTCGCCCATCTACTGCCCCTCCTGTCCGTCAGGCCAGGCCTACCTCTCGTCGAACGCAGCCGCCAACTGGAATGCCATGAGGCAGCAGGCGCTGCAGCTATATGGGATCGACCTCTACCCGGCGGGGTCCCTGTCGGCGTACCGCTCCTATGCCCAGCAGCTCTACCTCTACGACCTGTACCTCTCGGGCCAAGGCAGCCTCGCGGCGGCCCCCGGAACCTCATCCCACGAATACGGGGCGGCGATCGATCTCGCCGACCCGTCGATGGCAACCGTGATCGACCAGATCGGGGCGCAGTACGGATGGGCGAAGACCGAGGCCCCCGGCGAGTGGTGGCACGTCAACTACACCGGGCCCTAGGCCCGAAGATCAGCTCACGCCGGCGGGAACGTCCAGCTCTCTGACCTCGACCCGGGGCAGCAGCCGCTCGACCTCGTGCGCGTTGAGGTTTCCCGCACCGAAGTGCTGGGTCGACTCCGCCCCGCAGGCGACGCCGTAGGCGAGACATTCGCGCGGCGTTCCGCCCTCGTAGCGGGCGGCCACGTAGCCGGCGAGGAAGCAGTCGCCCGAGCCGACGCCGGAAACCGGCTCGAGCGCCTCGATCTCCACCTCGTAGCGGTGCCGACCCTCGTCGGCGACGATGGCGACGCATCCCGCCTCGCGGGTGATCACCGCCTCCCGGGCCCCCATTTCGAGCAGGCCGGCAAGCCCCATCGCGACATCGTCGGCGTCGTTGAACTCGTGGCCGACGGCCCCCTCGGCCTCGGCGACGTTCGGGGCGACGACCGCAGGCTCCGCGCGCAGGCCGAGGCGCATCGGCTCGCCGTCGGTGTCCAGCACGGTCGGCACCCCGAGGCGCTGGAGCTCCCCGACCAGCCGGGCGTAGACAGCGGTGTCGACACCGGGCGGGACGCTTCCGGCGAGCACGCACAGGCTCGCGCCCTGGGCGAGGTAGAGCAGCTCCTCGGTGAAGCGGTCGACCTCGTCGGCGCGAACCTCGGGGCCTCGCTCGTTGATCTCGGTTTGCTCGCCCGTGGTGGGGTCCACGACCACGAGATTCGTCCGCGAATCGCCCTCGATCCGAGTGAAGTCGTTGAGGATGGACTCCTCCGCCAGACGCTCCAGGATTCGCGACCCCGTGCCCCCGCCGGCCAGCCCCGTGGCGATCACCGGGCGCCCCAGCAGCTTCAGGGCGCGCGCGACGTTGACGCCTTTGCCCCCGGCGACCGTACGCGACTCGACCGCGCGGTGGCGCTGCCCGAGCCGAAAGTTGGGGACGGCGACCGTGCGGTCGATGGCGGCATTCAGGGTGACGGTGAGAATCACGTTGAGCTCCCTGGCCTTGAGACTAGCCGGGCCGGCGACGGGTGACAATCGCGCCGATCGCGACGGCGATCGCCGCGACGACCGCCACCGCGAGCGCCCAGACGACCGCTCGCGGCCCGGGGAGCGCGTCGTCAGCCCGCGCTGCGAACGACTCTCCGCTCGCGACCCGGACCGTGTACCGGGCGAGGAGCGGAGCCCGCCCGACCCGCTGGCCGTCGACGGTGACGACGGCCCGGCCGAGGCGCCTCCCCCGCCGGATCGGGGCCGACGCGGAGCGCGGCGCCTGTACCGCGACATGGAGCCGCTGCCCGCGCCTCACGGTCGCGTGCACGGCGTGACCGGCGATCAGCGGGAGGTCGCGGTCCCCGTTGGGCACCCGAACGCGCCCGAGCGTCTGGTGAGGCCGGACGGGGGCCTCCACCCGGTAGAGCGAGAACCCGTAGCGCATCAGGGCGAGGGTGTCCTGGTCGCGGGCGCCAATGCTCGGCGCTCCCATGACCACGGACAGCAGGGTCACGCCCTTGCGGGCGCCGGAGGCGACGAGGACGTATCCGGCGTCCAATGTGTATCCCGTCTTCACGCCGTTGATCCACGGCACCCTGCCAACCAGGTCGTTGTGGTTGACGACCGTGCGCGGATGCTCGCCCGTCTTGAGCGTGGCACGCGGTGTGTCGACGATCCGCCTGAACAGCGCCCGGCGGCGGAGGTCGAGCGCGAGCCTCGCCAAGTCGCCGGGGCTCGAGTAGTTGCCCGGCTCGTCCAGGCCAATCGGGTTCGCGTAGCTCGTGTTGCTCAGGCCAAGCCGCCCAGCGGCCCGATTCATCTCTTCCACGAACGCCGATGTCGTCCCCGCGACCCCCGTGGCGAGCGTCGCCGCTGCGTCGTTTCCGCTGGGCAGCAGCGCCCCGTACAACAGGTCGCGAACCGACATCCGCTCCCCCTTGTTCAGGCCCAGAAGCGATTCGCCCGGTATCGGGTGGTACGCGGGCGCGACCAGGCGCGTGCCGAGAGGGAGGCGGTGGAGGGCGAGGTAGGCGGTCATCAGCTTCGTGGTGCTGGCCATCGGGAGCGAGCGATCAGGGCTTGAGGCGGCCAGTCGCGCGCGATCGCCGGCGTCGAGCAGAATCCAGGCGCGGGCCGGAATCCGGGGTGGTGCCGGTGACGCCGCAGCGGACGCCGGGACGGCGAGCGCCAGGGCGATGAGAAGGCAGGCGCAGAGCTTCGCCCTGCGACGGCTGCCGCTCAACCCCCGTTCGCGAGCACCTTGCACCCGTTGGGCACCAGGTCGACGCAGCCCTTCTCGGGCAGCAGCTGGGTGTCGAGGTTGGGATTGAGCTTTTCGAGTCTGGGCACCGAGACCCCCTCCTTGTGTGCAATCCCGGCGAACGTGTCGCCCGGCTGCACCACGTAGTACTTCTGGGCCGGCTTGCCGCCCGCGCTCGCGTGTCGGCCGCCTGAGGAGCCGCCCCCCGACCCGCCCACCGAGCTCGTGACCACCACGACGACGACGATCGCGGCGGCAACGAGCGCGATCACGGCGAGGATCCTCGCGGTGGGACCCGCGCCCGAGCTCATCTGCGTGGCTTGTGGCTCCATCTCTCCGCGCGGGGGCTGGGACCGGGTCCCGGTTCGCGATCCCGGAAGCAACCGCGGTCAGGCTTTCCTGTGGCGATGGTAACCGCGGAGAAGCCCGAGGTGACGCCCCGCGGTCGGTTGGCAACCGCTCTCCCAACCGCCGCCGCCCCGGGTCAGGGAACGAGATCCCAGAGCGCGGCGCGAAGCTCGTCCGCCTGGCCGGCAGGATCCGAGGCGTATGCGATCGACCGCGATGCGGTGACCAGGATGGAGGCCGGATGAGCGCCGAGGGCGGGCGCCAGGTCGGGCGCCTGACCTCCCTGCGCCCCCACGCCGGGCACGAGGAAGATCGAGCTCGGCATCAGCTCGCGCAGACGGGCGAGATGCCGCGGCTCCGTGGCTCCGACGACGGCGCCCACGCCGGACAGCCCTGACTCGGAGGCGAGACGATTCGCGCGCTCGGCGACCAGTCCCGCCAGCCGCTCGAACAGCGGTGCCTGCGGCGCCGGAAGATCGAGCAGGTCGGCCGCGCCGGGATTGGAGGTGCGCACCAGAAAGAACAGCCCAGCGCTCGCGGCGTGGGCTTCGTCGAGCAGCGGCTCGAGCGCGTCCGCGCCGAGGATCGGGTTGGCGGTGGCGGCGTCGGCGCGAAGCCCCGGAACGTCCCCCCAGGGCGTGGGCGTCGATCCGAAGAGCGCCTGCCCGTACGCCAACGCGCTCACCGGCACGTCGCCGCGCTTGCCGTCCGCGATCACCAGCAGTCCCGCGTCGCGCGCCGCCGACGCGGTGCGCTCGAGCGCCGCCCACCCCGGCGCCCCAAGCCGCTCGAAACACGCCAGCTGGAGCTTGACCGCCACGCACGCGTGGCCTGCCTCCTCGATCAGCGAGCGACAGCGTTCGAGGACCGCCTGGGCGGCTCGCTCCGCGGGGCCTTCGGCGGCCGGGGCTGCGTTGGGGTCGAGCTTTGACGGATCGGGATCGAGACCCAGGCAGACCTGGCTATGCCGCTCCTCGACGAGGGCGACCAGCCGGTCCGCGAACGGCGGCCTCAGGCCACTCAGCCCTTGACCCTGGTCTTCAGCCCCGCGCCGGCGGAGAACTTGGGCACGCGCCCACCGGCGATCGTGATTCGCTCGCCCGTGCGCGGGTTGACGCCCTGGCGTGGCCCGCGTTCAGCGACGCTGAACTTGCCGAAGCCGGTGAAGTTGACGGAATCGCCCGCGGCGAGCGCGTCGGCGATGCCATCGAGCACGGCTTCGACCACCTCGCTTGCCTGCTTCTTGCTGCCAATCCGGCCGTCCGCGGCCAGTCGATCGACGAACTCAGCCTTGGTCAATGTGACCTCCTCGTCGGGTGCAGGAGCCGGGCGCAATCTAACAGCGACCCAGGCGTCACCCGTGCGTGGGGGCCCCTGGCCGCCCCGAGCTGGGCCCTACATGTGCTCGGGCGCACTGACCCCGAGCAGCAAGAGGGTCCGGGCGATCACGCGCTTGGCCGCCACGCAGATGGCCAGGCGAGCCTCCTCGAGGCCCTCCCCCGCCCCCACGACCTGACAATCGCGATAGAAGGCGTGGAAGTCGGCGGCCGTCGCGGTCGCGAAAGCGGCAAGCCGGTGCGGGGCTCGGCGCTCGGCCGACGCCGCCGCCTCGGCGGGAAACTCGAACAACCTCTTGACCAGGGCGCGCTCCGTCGGCTCGGCCGCGGCCCGCACGGCCGCATCCCCTCCGGCCGCCGCGGCCAGAGCCCCCTCGTCCGCGGACTCCGTGTCGCCCGCCATCCCGGGAGCGCTGCCCTCGGCCTCCGCTTTGCGCAGGATGCTTGCGATGCGGGCATGCGCGTACTGGACGTAGTACACCGGGTTGTCCTGCGACTGGCGACGGGCGAGGTCCAGGTCGAGGTCCACCGTCGTCTCGTGACTGCGCTGGAGCATGAAGAAGCGCGCCGCATCCACCCCGATGTCGTCGATCAGCTCATCGAGGGTGGCGAACTCGCCCCTTCGCTTCGACATTCGCGCCCGCTCGCCGCCCTCCATCAGGTGGACGAGCTGGATCAGCGGCGCCTCGTACCTATCCGGGTCGCGCCCGAGCGCCTCGACGGCAGCCCGCATTCGGGGGACGTAGCCGTGGTGATCGGCGCCAACGGGGTCGATGAGCCGCTCCGCCCCGCGCTCGAACTTGTCGAGGTGGTAGGCGATGTCCGCGGCGAAGTAGGTGGGCTCGCCGTCGGAGCGGATCAGGACGCGATCCTTGTCGTCGCCGAACGAGGTGGTCCTCAGCCACACGGCGCCCTCGCTGTCGTACACGTGGCCGCGGGCACGCAGCGCCTCGACGGCGCCCGACACCTTGCCCGCATCGTGGAGCGAGCGCTCCGAGAACCAGGTGTCGAAACCGACGCCGAAGCGGGTCAGCGTCTGATCGATCCGATCTCGCATCGCAGCCGTGCCCCGCCTGGCGAGCTCGTCCTGGTCGGTCGACTCCACCCCGGCGGCGGCCAGCTCGCCCGCCAGCTCGCCGACGTACTCGCCCGTATAGCCATCCTCCGGCGGCTCGCGACCCTCCATCCGAGCGGCGATCGACTCCGCGAACCGGCGCACCTGACCGCCGACGTCGTTCAGCAGGTACTCCCGCTCGACGTCATGCCCGGCGAGCTCCAGGAGCCGGGAGAGCGCATCCCCGTACGCGGCCCCCCTTCCGCTCGCCACCGTCAGCGGGCCCGTCGGATTGGCCGAAACGAACTCCACCAGCACCCGCTCTGGCCGCTCGGGCGAGCCCCGGCCGAATTCATCGCCGGCGTCGAGCAGGCCCGCCAGGCTCTCCCGATGCCAGCGGTCGGCGAGGAAGACATTCACAAAGCCCGGGCCCGCCACCTCGATCCGTTCGGCGCTCGGACCGAGGCGGGCGCCCAGCTCCTCCCGCAGCAGCCCGGCAATCTCCCGCGCGGGCTGTCCGCGGGCCGGCGCGAGCAGCATTGCGGCGTTGGTCGAGTAGTCGCCCAGCTCGGGCTTCGGAGGGCGCTCCAGGGTGGGCGCGACCGAGTCGGGCGCTCCGTCGCGGAGGGCCTCGGCCGCGGAACGGATCGTCGCGTGAAGCTCCTGAAGCGGGTCCGCCATGTGGCGAAACTACTAGACGGCCCGCGGGCGATCGCCCTGGTCCCGCGAGCCGCGGTGAGGCGGCTCAGCCCTTCGCGCTAGTGCTCCCGCTCGTAGGCCACGGCGGCGCCGATGCGCTCCATGGTCGATGGATGGGTCCCGATCAGCGCCGTCACCACGCCGGGGGGATCGGGATCGGAGACGCTCGAGAGTGCGAGCCGACGCTGCACCTCGATCAGCGCGCGCGGATCGTGCGTGAGCTGGAGGGCGAAGGTATCGGCGCTTGCCTCGACCTGCCGGGAGAGCTGGTTGCCCGGAATGCCAAGGACGAGCGCGGCGACGGCGAGGCCGAGGAGGTAAGCGGGCAGCGCCGCCGGCCCACGCCGGTCCACCTCGGCTCGCCCCGCCAGCGCCGCGCCGAGCTCGCCGGCGAACAGGAGACCCAGCGGCGTGACGATGAGCAGGAAGGCGAGCCCCCGAAGCACGTCGTCGTGCTTTACGTGGCCGAGCTCGTGCGCGACGATGCTCCGCAGCTCGGGTCCATTGGTCCGGCGAAGCAGGTTGTCGTAGAGGACGACCCGCTTCGTGGACCCGATCCCGTCGACGTACGCGTTAAGCGAGCGCACCCGACGGCTCGCGTTGACGCGGTACACCTGCCCGACGTCCACCCCCGCGCGGCGGGCGAGCGCCAGCACTTCGGACCGGGCGCGGCTGTCCGGCGGCAGCGCCGTGAACTTGTTGAACACGGGCGCCAGCACCACCGGAGCGAGCCAGACGAAGACCGTGGCGATGGCGGCGACCGCGACCGTCCCAGGAAGCCACCAACGGCCGCCGAAGCGCCGCACCAGCGCGATCAACAGGGCCGCGCCCGCCGCCGCCAGCACCGCGCCGATCGCAGCCGACTTCCCCACGTCGCCAAGCCACGAGCCGAAGGCCTGGGTCGAGATCCCGTAATCGACCGCGCGTTCGTGCGCCGCGATGCTCGCCGGCAGGCCGGCGACCCCCAGGGTCACCGACAGGCCGGCGCCCGCCACCGCGGCTCCAAGCACCGGCCGAGCCCCGAGACGCTCGAGGCGACTGCGAACGGCCCTCGGACGGCCCAGAGCAAGGGTCACGAGCACGACGCCCTGGGCCCCGAGGGCGGCCACAAAGAGCCAAAGCTGACCGTCGCTGAACGAGCGCCCCCGCTCGATCTGCGCCGAGGTGAAGTAGCGGCTCTCGGGCACGGAGACCGGTTGGATCGGCCGGTCGCGAGGGCGAAGCAGCCAAACCGCCCCCTCGGCCACCAGCACCATCGCCACCGCCGTGGCCCCGATCCGCAGAGCGCGGCTGGTGGGCCTCCTCAGCCCACTCGAGCCGTGGCGAATGGCCATGCGCCTACGATAGTCCGCTTGCGACTGGCGATCATCAGCGACATCCACGCCAACCTGCCCGCTCTCGAGGCGGTGCTTGGCTCGATCGAGCACGCGGGCGTCGACGAGCTCTGGTGCCTGGGCGACGTGGTCGGGTACGGCGCCCAGCCGGACGAGTGCGCAACCCTGGTCGCCGACCGCTGCTCGCTCTGTTTGGTCGGAAACCACGACCTGGCGGTCCTGGGAGAGCTGGACGTGTCCGCCTTCTCGCCCGCCGCGGCCGCTGCAGTCCGCTGGACGAAGGACGTGGCGAAGCCGGCGACGCTCGACTTCCTACGCGGGCTGGAGCCCGCCGACGAGAGCAACGAGGTCGCCCTCTACCACGCTTCCCCCCGCGACCCCGTGTGGGAGTACGTGCTGTGGCCGGATCAGGCCGCCGAGTGCATCGGGATCCAGGCGTCCCGCGTGAGCCTCGTGGGCCATTCACATGTCGCCCTCTTCTTCGTGATGCCCGAGAACGAGGATCCGGGGGGACGGTCGGCGGAGCTACTCGACGCCGCCCGCGGCGCCCAGGCTGGAGGCGGCACCCGGCTGAACCTCTCGGAGGGGCGGTGGTTGGCGAACCCCGGCAGCGTCGGGCAGCCGCGCGACGGTGATCCCCGGGCGGCGTGGCTTGAGCTGGACACAGCTTCGTGGGAGGCCACCTACCACCGGGTTGACTACGACATCGATCGTGCCGCCGAGGCGATCACGGCCACCGACCTGCCGGAGCATCTGGCAAGGCGGCTGTATGTCGGCCAATGACCCACGGACGGGCAACCGCGAGGGCGCGCGGGGGTAGTTGGGACGCGTGAGGTCACGAACTAGACTCGCCGCGATGCCGGGGATGACGCGGCCAGCTGCCCTGCTTGCCCTCGCCGCCTCGGTCGGGGCGATTGCCGGCTGCGGCTCGAACGACGTCAAGGGCACGATCCCGCAAACCGATGCCGATCAGTTGAACCTTGACCTGAATGCCGTCCAAGCCTCGACGGCGAGTGGGGACTGCGCCAGCGCTCAGACAAGCGCCCAGGACTTCGTCAACCACGTGAACCTGCTGCCGGACACCGCCGGTCCGGCCCTGAAAGACACCCTCCGCAGCGCGGGCACCAACCTCGAGACCCTGGTCAACGAGTGTCAATCCGGCGTCACGGGCACTACCGGCGAGCAGCCCACGACCCCGGAGCATCCATCGACCAAGCACACGACCACCGACACCACCTCGACGCAGGCCAGCACGACGGGGAGCACGACCAACGCGCCGCCGCCTGAGGAGCCCCCCTCCCCGCCGGGCAACGGCAACGCGAACGGCAACGGCAACGCGAACGGCCAAGGAAACGGCAACACGGGGGCCGGAAGCCCGGGCAGCGGCAACCCCGGTGGAGGCTCGACGGGGGGCACGGGCGGCACCGGGATCGGAGGCGACTGAGGATGGGCGCGACGCTGATCTCGGGCCGCTACGAGCTCGCCGACCGACTCGGGTCCGGCGGGATGTCAAGCGTCTACAAGGCCACCGACCGGGTGCTTGAGCGGACCGTCGCCGTGAAGATCCTCGCCGAGCACCTCTCCGACGACGACAAGTTCGTCGCCCGATTCCGCCGCGAGGCGCTCGCGGTGGCGAGGCTGATCCATCCCAACATCGTGCAGGTCTACGACACGGGCGTCGACGACGGTCGCCACTACATCGTCATGGAGTACGTCGAAGGCCGCTCCGGCGCCCAGCTGCTTCAGGCGCGCGGGTCCCTGGGGCCCGCGGTCGCCGTCGAGATCGGCACCCAGGCCTGCGCAGGGCTCGACTACGCACACCGCCAGGGGATCATCCACCGCGACGTCAAGCCCGGAAACCTGATGGTGATCGGCGGCCCCGCGACCCGCGGCGACGGGCGGGCCACCGCCCACGAGCCGCCAACCGGGGAGATGACCGTGAAGCTCACCGACTTCGGGATCGCCCGGGCAGCCGAGCAGTCGCGCCTGACCCAGGTCGGCTCCGTCGTCGGGACCGCGGCCTACCTGGCGCCGGAGCAGGCCCGCGGCGAGGAGGCCACCCCGGCGTCCGACGTCTACGCGCTGGGGGTGGTCATCTACCAGCTCCTGACCGGACGCCTCCCCTGGGAGGGAGCGACCCTGGCAGAGCTCGCGCTGCGGCGCGAGAACGAGCGCCCGCTGCCCCCGACCTCGTACGACGCCGACGTCCCCGAGACACTCTCGACCGCCGTCCTGCGCTCGCTGGACGGCGATCCCGCCGGCCGCTACTCGACCCCCCGCCAGCTGTCGGCGGCGCTTCGCGCCGGAGGGGCCGGCGACGAGCCCCCACCTCCCGACGGCGCCGTGACCCAGGCGACGCGCATGATGTCGGGCGAGGCGACCGACGCCACCCGGCATCTCCCGGCTGAACCGGTCACGCCGGCCACCCGCCCGGCGGCCCCGCGCCGCGCGGCGCCGCGACCTCGGCCTGCCGCGCGCCAGCCGCGGCGCTCGCCGGCCAAGCGCATCCGCAATGCCGTCGGCATCCTGCTGGTGATCGCCATCCTGGCGGCAGTTGTCGCGGGGATCGTGCTTCTGACGACCAACGCCGGCCAGAACACCGACCTGGTCAAGCACGACATCCCGGATCAGATCCAGTCGATCAAGGACTTCATCAACTCCCATACGCAGTGAGCGCGCTCCAGGGGGGCGCACCGCTGAGGATCCGCCCCCGGAAGCGCGCGAGGCCGCCGGCGTGGATCGCCTCGCGGGCACCGCGAACGAGGCGCTCCAGGTAGGCGAGGTTGTGGAGAGCTAGAAGCCGGACCCCGGTCATCTCCTTCGCTCGCGACAGGTAGTGGACGTACGCGCGAGTGTGCACCTCGCACGTCGGGCAATGGCAGCCCTCCACCAGGGGCGCGTGGTCCTCGGCGTACCGCGCGCGTCGAACGTCGAAGCGGTAACGCGCCTCGGGCAGCGGCGCCAGCGCCATGCCGTGTCGTGCGAGCCTGGTCGGGACGGCGCAGTCGAACAGGTCGATGCCCACCGAGATTCCCTCGACCAGGTCGTCGGGCTCGCCGATGCCCAGCAGGTGTCGGGGCGCCCGGTCATCGAGCATGGGCGCCGTCATCCCGACGACTCCCCGCATCTCCCCCTTGTCGCGCCCCAGGGTGCCGCCGATCGCGAACCCGTCGACGGCAGCCGCCGACACCCGCTCGGCCGAGAGCCTGCGAAGGTCCTCGTGCACGCCACCCTGAACAATCCCGAACACCGCCTGGCGCGCGGGACCCGCGCGCTCGTGCCAGGCGAGGCAGCGATCGAGCCAGCGGTGCGTTCGCTCCACCGACCGCGCCGTGTAGTCGCGATCGACGTGGTACGGGGTGCACTCGTCGAACGCCAGGGCGATGTCGGAGCCGAGCGCCGCCTGCACGGCCATGGACTCCTCGGGGCCGAGGAAGCGCTCGGAGCCGTCCACGTACGAACGGAATCGAACCCCCTCCTCCCCAATCTCGAGGACGCTTCCCGACCCGGCCGCTCGCCCGCGCCGACCCTTGATCTCGTCCGCCACCGTCCCGTGAGCAAGTGAGAAGACCTGGAAGCCCCCCGAGTCGGTGATGATCGCCCGCGGCCACCCCATGAAGCGGCCGAGCCCGCCAAGGGCACCGATGCGGTCGGGCCCGGGCGAGAGCAGCAGGTGGAAGGTGTTCCCCAGCACCATCTGATAGCCGAGGCCGGCCACGTCCTCCGACGTCAGCGAGCGAACGCTGCCCCGCGTGGCGAGCGGAATGAAGGCGGGCGTCTCCACGGGGCCCGCAGCGAGATGGAGCCGCCCCGCACGGGCGGCCCCATCCTGCGCAGTGATCTCGAATCGAAGCCGGTCCGGGTCGGCGCGCACGACCCGGAAGCCTAGGGGGCTGATGCATATCCGGTTGACTCAGGCTGCATGCCTGAGCGCGGTGATCTCGTCGTAGGTCGTCGGGTCGTGGATCGCGCCGAGCCCGAGGAGGGTCTGGCAGGCGGCCATTGGCGTGCCTCGCCGGTTGTGACGGAAGACGAACTCGTCGAGGTAAACGGGCAGGTGCTCATTGGAGACGCCGCGATGGGTGCCGTGCATCCAGGCCTTCAGGTTGGAGATCGCCCG
>JBOGZC010000080.1:0-16125 GCA_050697075.1 Solirubrobacterales bacterium
CCCCCAGCCCCAGAGCCACCCAGATCGCCCCCCACTCGCCCGCGGCACCCAGGGCCTTGAGTGTGGCCTCGGCCTCGGGACCGTGGTATCGCGTGCGCATCGCGCGCAGCAGGCGCCGGTCGAGTCGCTCGAGCTTCTTCACCATCCGGCGCAGGATACGGCCGGGCGGATTCGTGGAGAATCCCGCGCATGGAGACGGACGCCGCGCCACGGATGGTTCCCGGATATCGGCACAGGCCGGGTCACCATTGCGGGTCGACAGCGCTGCGGAACCTGCTCGCCCATCACGGTGTCGAGATCACGGAGGAGATGGCCCTCGGGCTGGGCGCGGGCGTGAGCTTCTACTACGTGCCGATCGAGGGCCAATCGCCGTCCCGGTTCACGAACGGGCGGGTTGGAACGCTCGAGGCGCAGTTCATCGAGTTGACCCGGACGCCGATCCGGCTCGAGACCTTCGAGGGCCCCGATGCCTCCTGGGAGGCGGCCCGGGCGACCGTCGACTCCGGTCGTTCGGCCATCCTGCTCACCGACCTCTACTACCTCGACCACTACGGGCGCTCCGCTCGCTTCCCGGGTCACGCGGTCGTCCTCGCGGGCTACGACTCCGAGGTCGCCTATCTGTCCGATACAGGCTTCGAGGAGCTGCAGACCACGCGGCTGGAGAACCTCGCGCGTGCCCGACATGGCAAGCACCCCGTGTTCCAGCTCGAGGGCCACATGCTCACGGTCCCAGAGGGGGCGGAGATCGGCGACGTCCGCGAGGCGTCGGCTCGCGCGATCGAGCGAAACGCCCAGCAGATGCTCGAGCCGCCGATGGGGGAGTACGAGGGGCTGCCCGCCCTCCGCCGCTTCGCCTCCGAGGTCGGCGACTGGCCGCACGAGCTCGAGGACTGGAAGTGGTGCGCCCGGTTCTGCTACCAGGTGATCGAGCGCCGCGGGACGGGGGGCGGCAACTTCAGGCTGATGTACTCGCGCTTTCTCCGTGAGGTGAGCAACGAGCACGCCGGCCTCGCGGCCGAGGCGGCCGCGGGCTGGACGTCGCTGGCCGCCGCGCTGCTGGCGGCCAGCGAGTCGGACGAGCCCACCCCGAGCCTTTGGTTCCCCGTTCGGGCGGAGGCGGCCAGGGTCCTCGACGCCGAGGAACGCCTCTGGCCCGCCCTCGCGAGCTAGAGGCTCTGAGCGCCGACGCCTAGCTCTGAGCCTGCGCGAGCGGGTCCGGAACCCCGAGCTGGGTGATTTCCGGCGCCTCGTACAGGTTGCCGGGGCAGCCGCCGATCGCCAGCACGCGCATGCCCTCATCACCCGTCCAGAGCTTGCGCGCCGTGCCGGAGCTGACGCGGACCATCGTGTCAACGTCGAGCGGATGGCGCTCGCCGTCGATCTCGACCTCGCCGGATCCTCTGAGGACGACATACACCTCCTCCTGCCCGTCCTCCGCGTGGTCATGCTCCGGGTAGGAGTCGGCGTTCGGCGGCAGGTCGAGCACCTGCAACCCGAACGACCTGATGCCCAGCTCCGCCCGAGCGCGCTTGAACGCCCCGCCGTATATCGCGTCCATGTCGTCGATCCTCTTCACCGCGTAGTCGGCCATCTGGCTCTCCATTCGTGTCGGGTGGGCGTCAGTGAGGCGCCGGCAGCATAACTTTCAGCTCTTCGGGGACCCGACCGCGTTCGAGCGCGCACGCCGGGCCATGGAGCCGCTATTCGCCTGAGAAGCCGATCGTGTGGGGAGCGCCTGCGGTGCGCACGAAGACCACCTGCGCGAGATCGAGGGAGACCGAGCCGTCCTCGGTTTCGAGGTCGTACCAGCCCTGGGCGCGCTCCACGGCCTCACGCAGGGCCGTGCGGGCGCTGGCGCTGACGCGGACGGACATCACCTGCCCGCCGCTGAAGCCCACCTCGACCCGCTTCATGTCCTCGGCCATCGAATCCTCCTTCGCGTCGCGATCAGTCTTCTGGGTGGGCCCGGTGGCTCCACGAGCTCGGTCAGGACGCCCCGGGCCGCCTTGGGGTGCAGGAACGCGACCCTGCTGCCGCGGATCCCGACGCGGGCCTCCGTGTCGATCAGCTCGATGCCCGCCTGCTTGAGCGCCGCCAGGGTCGCGTCGATCTCGGCGACCCGGTAGGCGACGTGATGAAGGCCCTCGCCGCGCTTGGAGATGAACCGGCCGATCACGGTCTCGGGCCCGAGGGGCTGGAGCAGCTCCACGTGAGCGGGGCCGACGTCCAGCAGGGCGGCGTCCACCCCCTGGGACTCGACCGTCTCGCGGTGCACCAACGGCATCCCGAACGCGGCCTCGTATTGGCCCGCCGCGCGTTCGAGGTCCAGGACTGCGATCCCGACGTGGTCGATCGTCTCGAACATCCGGAGCGCAGACTATTGACCGCCGGATGCCCGGCGGTCCGTCAAGTCGCGGCCGGCGCCTTCAGGCCTGGTCGGCCGGCGGCTTGGTCGCGTAGGCGCCGGCGGGATCGCCGGCCGCCGGCTCGGCCGCCGGCTCGGCGTCCGGCTCCGCGAGCTTCCCCAACTCCCGCGAAACCCGCCCCGGTACCCGCTCGCCGTCCATGATCGAGCGAATCTCATCGTGCTCGATGACCTCGTTGGCGAGCAGGCGCTCCGCGATCTCGTCGAGGAGGTCGCGGTGGTCGATCAGCAGGCGGTAGGCGCCCCGGTACGCCTCCTCGGCGATCGCCTGAACCTCCTCGTCGCGGGTGCGGCGCAGCGCCTCGGAGACGTTGTAGTCGTCGGCCGGCACCTGGTGTGAGCGGATCGACGTCCCCATCCCGTACTCGTAGACCATCGAGCGGGAGATGTCGGTGACCCGCTTGAGATCGTCCGAGGCGCCGGTGGTGATGCGACCGAACGTCACCTGCTCCGACACGCGCCCCGCCAACAGAACCTTCATGTAGTCGATCAGCTCCTCGCGCGACTTCAGGTAGCGGTCCTCCTGCGGGAGGTTCAACGTGTAGCCGAGGGACTTGCCCCGGGGAACGATCGACACCTTCTGCACCTTGTCGACGGTGGGGAGCAACTCGGAGACGAGCGCATGGCCGGCCTCGTGCCAGGCGACCACCCGCTTCTCATGCTGGGTGATGACCTTGCGCGACTGCAGGCCCGCGACGACGCGCTCGAAGGCGTCATCGAAGTCGGACTGGGCGATGAAGTCCCGGTCCCGTCGCCCGGCGAGGATCGCGGCCTCGTTGCAGAGGTTGGCCAGGTCGGCCCCGGTCAGGCCGGCCGTGTGCCGCGCGACCCGGTCGAGGTCCACGTCCTGTGCCAGCGGCTTCTGGCGCGTGTGCACGGCGAGGATCCGCTCCCGGCCTCGCATGTCGGGGGGCGGCACGAACACCTGGCGGTCGAAGCGGCCGGGACGCAACAGCGCCTTGTCGAGCTTCTCGAGCATGTTCGAGGCGGCCATCACGATCACGTTGTCGCGTGAGTCGAAGCCGTCCATCTCGACCAGGAGTTGATTCAGGGTCTGGTCGCGCTCGCCCGAGATGTCGCTGCCGCGGTGCGTGCCGACCGCGTCGAGCTCGTCGATGAAGATGATCGCCGGCGCGTGCTCGCGCGCCTGCTTGAACAGCCGCCTGATTCTCGCCGCGCCGAGGCCCGCGAACATCTCGACGAACGAAGAGGCGGACTGGCCGAAGAAGTTGGCGCCGGACTCGTGGGCCACCGCCTTGGCGAGCAGCGTCTTGCCGGTGCCCGGAGGCCCGTGGAGGAGGATTCCCTTCGGGACCTGCGCTCCGAGGCGCTTGAACTGCTTGGGGCGGCGAAGGAACTCGACCACCTCGCGCAGCTCGTCCTTCGTCTCGTCGACGCCCGCGATGTCCCCCCAGGTGACGGCGCTCGCCGAGCGCGGGGTGATCTGTTGCGGCTTGGTTCGCGGCATGAGGCGCAGCGTGCGCCACACCAGGTACACCAGCAGCCCCATGAAGATGAGCGGGAGCCACAGCTGCGCGAAGTTCTCGAACTGGTACCAGTCGATGCCTAGAATCGCGAGCGTCGTCATCTACCCGGTGAAACCTCCCTGTCTCGTCTATATACGGTAACGGGGGCCCGCTATTTGCGCGGAACGCCGGCTTCCGATGCTGCTTCGGCGCGAAGCACCTCCTGGAGAGCGGCCGCGCCGACCTCGAGCTGCTCGGCGGTCGGCTCACGGGTCGAGACGAACCGCTGGATCTGATGTCCGATCGCGTGGATCGCGCGCCCGAGCCCGGAATCCGGCCGCCGCTCGGCGAACGCGAACAGCTCCACCGCGCCAGACGTGCTTGCCACCGCGGCGACCGCGCGAGCGACGGGGCCCGGACGGCTGAACAGCCGCTCCACGATCAGCTGGCCGGCCGTCGAGAGGATCAGCAGAGGCACGATCAGGTTGGAGCCGCAGCGCTCGTGCTCCTTGGGGGCGTCCGTCGGATCGAAGCTGCCGCGCTCGTAGGCTCCGATCGCCTTGTGCTCGACCCCGTGGTAGGCGGCGAGGTCACGATCCCTCAGCGCCGTCACCGCTGGGAGCACGCCCAGCGCGGCGATCACCGTTTCGCTCGCGGCGGTGGCGGGCCCGAGCCGGCGGATGCCCCTGCTCGCGAGGGCCGTGGCCAGCGCGACGACGAGGACTCGCGGATCCTCGATCGGCAGCCGCGCGGCGGGCAGGCCGCGCCGGGCGATGGGCACCACGGCGAAAGCCTCCGCCAGTCGCAGCGGCCCCCGGATCAGGGGCGCCGAGCCGAGCCGCCCCCGCGAGAAGGCCGGCTTCGGCCCCGAGGACACCTCGATGCGGCCGTCGGGCGTGCGTGCGGCGGCCGCCCAGGCGTGGGGCCCGTGAATCAGCAGGCCGTTGCGAAGCGCCATCCCGCCGAGGCGCAGCCGGCGATCGGGTCCTGCGCCGTTCCCGGCGCCATCGACAACCCGCTCGGGCGACGGGCCGTTGTGGGCCGCGCTCATCCGAGCGCCGCCAAGACGATGTCGCGGTAGAAGTGCGTCGCCAGGCCGATGTCCGCCACCGCGGCGCGTTCGTCGGCGTTGTGGACGAGCGGCACGGCCTCGAGCATCGACATCTCGCGCTGGGGGCAGAACCCGTACACGACGGCGGAACCGAATGCCCGCCGGAACCAGTTGCTGTCGCTGAATCCGGCCATCACGATCGGCACCAAGGTGGCGCCGGGGTCGGCCTGCTCGAGCCACGCCTCGATCATCTCCACGAGCGGCGAGCGAGCGGGCGAGCGGTTTCCGACCGCGTGCTCCACGAACTCGAGCTCGTACACGGCGGGGCTCTCGTTTTCCTGCCCCTTCCCGTTCGGGGACCCGAGCACCTCTACGGCACGCCGGCGGGCGTCCGCCTCGTCCATTCCCGGCGGCACCCGGCAATCGACGAGGACCTCGGCATGGGAGGGGATTACGTTCTCCTTCTCCGAGGCCCGCACCTGAGTGGGCACGAGGGTCACGCGCAACATCGGCTCGACCAGGTAGGCGACCACCTCGGGCGCGGTCGCCCGCAGTGACTCGATCGCCTTCGCGAGCTGCTCAGGGTCCTCGTCTAGCTTCTCGCCCCTGAGCGCCGAGAGGAATGCCAGCCCCTCCGGGGTCGCCTCGGGCGCCGGTTGTCGTCCCAACCGCCCCAGCAGCGGCGCAAGCTTCAGCAGGGCGTTGTCGCCAAGCCCCGGAACCGATGCGTGCCCGGCGGTGCCCCGCGCGTGGACCCGAAATCGGAAGACGCCCTTCTCGCCCACACAAAGGGTGTAGAAGCGGCGGCCGCCGAGCTCGAACGAGACCCCTCCGCCCTCGTTGAGGACGTAGTCGGACCGCACCTTGTCCGGGTGCTCCCTGCAGAGCCACTGGGCGCCTGCTACCGCCCCCATCTCCTCGTCGGCGGTCGTCACAACGAGCAACTCGCCCCGCCGCGGCCGCCAACCATCACGGCCGAGAGCGGCCGCGGCCGCCACCTCGGCCGCCACCTGGTCCTTCATGTCCTGGGCGCCGCGGCCGCGGACCTGCCCGTCCACGACGTCGCCCACCCAGGGGTCGAAGCTCCACTCGGAGGGATCGGCCGGGACGGTGTCCGCGTGTCCGAGCAGGCACAGCGTTGGCCCCGGCTCGGTCCCGCGCAGGCGGGCCACGAGGTTCGGGCGTCCTGGCTCGGCCGCGAGCAGCTCGCAGTCGAACCCGCCGTCGGTCAACGTCTCAGCGAGGAGCTCCTGCGCGGGGAGCTCGTTTCCGGGGGGGTTGGCGGTGTCGATCCGAATCAGCCGCTGGAGGAGCTCGACGCCCTCCATGCCCAGCTCGTCCTGGGCCGCGACCGCTGCCTCATCCTCCACCCGAGGCAGGTTACTGGCAGCCCGACCGCGTCCAGGCCCGGGTCATACTGGGGCGGAGGATCGCGGATGGAGCGGCTGTTCGACACCGGAGAGGAGCCAGGTCAGGGGACCAGCGTCCCGCCCTCCGACGCCCCGCTCGCGGTCAGGATGCGCCCCCGCTCCCTGGACGAGCTGGTCGGACAGGAGCACCTGCTCGGCGATGGGTCGGCGCTGCGGAGCGCCGTGGAGCGCGGCGAGCCCCACTCGGCCATCTTCCACGGGCCGCCGGGCTCGGGGAAGACCACCCTGGCGAGGATCATCGCGATCGCCTGCCGGGGAGCCTTCGAGGAGGCCTCGGCCGTGAACGCGGGGCGGGCCGAGGTCCGGGCGATGATCGGCAGGGCCGAGGAGCGGCGACGCGCCTCGCAGGAGCCCACGATCTTCTTCCTCGACGAGATCCATCGCTTCAACAAGGCCCAACAGGACGCGCTTCTGCCGGCGGTCGAGGAGGGGCTCGTGACCCTGATCGGCGCGACGACGGAGAACCCCTACTTCGAGGTCAACTCGGCTCTGTTGAGCCGAACCCAGCTCTACGAGCTTCATCCGCTCACGCCGGAGCAAACCCGCACCCTGCTCGACCGGGCGCTCGCCGATCCGGAGCGGGGGATCGCGGATCCGCCGGCGGTCTCCGAGGAGGCGCTGGACCTGCTGGCTGGCCGCTCGGGCGGCGACGCCCGCACGGCCCTGTCGGCGCTGGAGCGGGCGGTCGAGGCCGCCCGCGCCACCGATCGCGCGGTGGACTTCGACGCGGCGCAGGACGCCCTGCAGCGCAAGGCGCTCAGCTTCGACCGCGACGGCGACCGCCATTACGACTATGCCTCCGCCTGGATCAAGGCCACCCGGGCCTCTGACCCCGACGCCTCGCTCTACTACCTCGCGGTGATGCTGGAGGGCGGTGAGGATCCGCGATTCATCGCCAGGCGCATGGTGATCCTGGCCTCCGAGGACATCGGCAACGCCGACCCGCAGGCGCTGATCGTCGCGACGGCGGCCGCCGCGGCGGTGGACCGCGTGGGCCTGCCCGAGTGCCGGCTCAACCTGGCGCAGGCGGCGACGTACCTGGCGCTGGCGCCGAAGTCCAACGCCTCCTACCGGGGAATCCAGCGCGCCACCGCTCACGTGCGCGAGCACGGCGCCCAGCCGCCGCCAGCGTACCTGCGCGACGCCCATTACCCCGGGGCGCGCAAGCTGGGTCGCGGGATCGGCTACGTGTACCCGCACGATCAGCCCGGCGGCCTCGCCGACCAACGGGTGATTCCGGAAGGGCTCGAGGCCGAGCGCTTCTACGAGCCGACCGATCGCGGTGCCGAGGCCGAGCTCGGCCGCCGACTGGCCGAGATTCGCCACCGGCTCGGCGAGTCGAGCTGAGCCCGGAATTTCGACGGGAACCGCAACTACCCGGGCTCCGGCGTGTTCCGGGGGGTGCAGCGACCAGGAGGTCCCCTCCCGCGAGGCGCGCACCCCCCTTTCGCCGAGCGGGACCGGGCCCCGGCCCTGTCGCGCACCACCTGCGGCATGGGCGTTCCAGATGCGCAGTCGGGGGCGGGATCGGCCCCCGACTCGCATCGACATAGAATCGGGTGCCGCGATGGGGCAGCTCGAGTCCTTCAACCCGGCGACCGGCGAGCTGATCGGCTCGGTCGAGACGCTGAAGCCCGACCAGGTGCAGGCGGTCGTCGACGACGTCGCCGAGGTCCAGCCCTTCTGGGCGCAGCTGTCGCTCGCGGATCGGGCGCGGTACCTGCGAAAGGCGGCTGACGTGCTCGTGGACGAGATCGACGAGGTCGCCGACCTCTTGAGCCGCGAGCAGGGCAAGCCGCTCACCGAGAGCTACACGATGGAGATCGTCCCAACGATCGACGTCCTCCACTGGTGCGCCGACGCCGGGCCGAAGATCCTCGCCGACGAGCCGATCCGCATGGGGCAGGTCCTGTTCCTGTCGAAGAAGGCCAAGTTCAGCTACGAGCCGCAGGGGGTGGCGGGTGTGATCGCCCCCTGGAACTACCCGTGGTCGATCCCTTTCGACGAGGTGGCGATGGCGCTGATGGCCGGCAACGGCGTCGTGCTCAAGCCGGCCAGCTTGACGCCCCTTCTCGGGGAGCGCATCCGGGAGACGTTCGAGAAGGCGGGCCTTCCCGAGGGCCTGGTCCGCGTCGTCCACGGTGGCGGCGCCGTCGGCAGCGCGCTGTGCGAATCCTCCGCGCAGAAGATCTTCTTCACCGGCTCGGTCGAGGTGGGCCGCAAGGTCGGCGAGATCTGCGCCGCTCGCCTCAAGGGGTCCGTGCTCGAGCTCGGCGGCAAGGACCCGCAGATCGTCTGCGCCGACGCCGACCTCGGCAATGCGATCTCCGGTTGCGTCTGGGGCGGGTTCGCAAACGCCGGCCAGACGTGCTCAGGGATCGAGCGCACGTACGTGGTCAGAGAGGTCGCCGATCGCTTCGTTGAGGGCGTGGTGCGGCGTGCCAGCGAGCTCACGGTGGGCGACCCGATGGAGTGGGAGACGGAGATCGGCCCGATGGTCTCAGAGGATCAGTTCGGCGTCGTCACCGAGCTCGTCGACGATGCCCTCGAGGCCGGCGCGGAGCGCGTCGCCGGCGGACCGCGCGAGATCGCCGGATTCAGCGGCAAGTTCATCGCCCCGACGGTCCTCGCGGGAGTCGAGGACGACATGCGGATCATGACCGAGGAGATCTTCGGCCCGGTCGTGCCAATCATCGTGGTCGACTCGGAGGAGGAGGCGCTTCAGCGTGCCAACGACTCCAACTTCGGCCTCGGCGCCTCGGTCTGGACGAAGGACCGCGCAAAGGGGGAGCGGATGGCACGGCGGATCGAGTCCGGGATGGTGTGGATCAACGACCACTCCTACACCCACGGCGCCTGCCAGTGCTCGTGGGGCGGGGTCAAGGAATCCGGCCTGGGCCGCTCCCACTCGAAGTTCGGCTTCTACGAGTGCGTGGACGTCAAGCTCGTCTCGTGGGAACCCGGGATCACGCGCGATTTCTGGTGGCAGCCGTACGACCGCACCCTGGGCCAGGCGGTGCGCGCATCGGCCCGCCTTCTGTACGGGCGTAACGGCCAGCGGCTGCGCGCCCTGCGCGAGGGGGGCCTGCCCCTGATGCGGGCGACCGCCCGGACCCTGCGCAAGGACCGCTGATCAGGCCGGGGGCTTGACGGAGAGCGCCGGCGACCAGTCGCTCTTCTTCCGCGTGTTCTGAAGCTCGGAGCGCACCTCGATCTTGTAGGTGTGCGCCGGGGTGACGCGGACGGGTCGCCTGTGCTTACCGAAGGTGCCGTGGAAGCTCGCCGTGTCGTTCTTCCAGATCTTCCACTTGCCGCCGACCTGGTAGCGCACGTCGAAGCGAGTGCCCGTCTCCTTGTTGGTCCGGGAGGCCCACCGGACTCCGAAGCTGCGGCTGGCGAGCGTGCCCGGCTCGACGATCGGGCGGACCTTGATCTTGCCGACCATTTGTTGCGCTCGGTGCGCGTCGCAGTAATAGGTGTAGCTGCCCGCTGACGGCGTGATCGAGTAGGGGTGGGCGGCGGTGAAGCTGGTGTTGGTCGGGTTCCCGGACTTGAAGAGCCCCGCGACCTGGTGGACGTTGTGCTCGTCGACAGCGCCCTGTGCCCGCTTCCAGCTGAAGCTGCCGCCGAAGTTGAGCGGGCCGGGCTGAGCGGGCGCGAACCTGTCGTCCTTGACCGTGACCTGAGAGGTCGGCGGGCCCGCGACGGCGAACTGAGGCACGGTCAGGGCGGCGATGGTCAGCACGAGCACGCCCACCTTCCTGCGATTGCCCATCCTTGGCTCCCTATCCGTGTCGATGCCCCCCTGCTAGCTGGGACAATCGTACGCTAGTGGCTGAAGCCGCGTCTGTCCAGATCGCGACCCCGCCAGCGACGCCGTCGATCCCCATTGCGGTGTCCGTGCGGAGCCTTTGGCGCGAGTTCGGGGAGGTGCCGGCACTTCGCGACGTAGCCCTCGAGCTTCGCCGCGGCGAGACGCTGGTCGTGCTGGGCCCGAACGGGGCCGGCAAGACGACCCTGTTGCGCGTGCTTGCCACGTTGCTTCGACCGACGGCCGGCGAGGTGTCGGTGCTGGGCTGTTCGCTTCCGGGGGAGTCCTGGAGGGCTCGGGGGCGAATCGGCTACCTGGGCCACGAGCCGCTCCTCTACCGGGACCTGACCGGCACGGAGAACCTGCTGTTCGCGGCGCGGCTTCAGGGACTGGGGGGCGCCGCCGCCGGACGGGTCGCGGAGCTGGTCGAGGGCGTGAGGATGTCCCGGCGAGCGGACGAGCTTGTCCGCAACCTCTCGGCGGGCATGGTCCAGCGTCTCGCTGTCTGTCGCACGGTGCTGCACGAGCCGGAGCTGCTGCTGCTCGACGAGCCAAGCTCCCACCTCGATCCGGAGGCAGCCGCCTTCGTCGAGCCCCTGCTCGCGGCGGCGCCGGAGCGAGCGCGAGTGTTGGTCACGCACGACATCGGCTCTGGACTCGCCGAAGCCGACCGCGTGCTGGCGCTTCGCGCCGGGGGCGCCGTCGCATACGAGGGACCGGCCAGCGGCCTGTCGGCGGGGGATGCCCGAGCGATCTACGGGGGCGCGCCGTGACGGTTGGAAGCGGGGCGCGGGGCACCCCCGCTGGGCGCCGCGGAGCCTCGGTGGATGCGTTCAAGGCGATCCTCGCCAAGGACCTGCGGGTCGAGCTTCGAACGCTCCAGTCCGTCCCGGCGATGGCACTGTTCGGGATCACCACCTTCGTTCTCTTCCGCTACGGGCTCGATCGCACGACGTTGAGCGGCAGTCTGGCCGCGGGGGTGTTGCTCGCAACGGTGCTGTTCGCGGCGATCCTCGCGATCAACCGGCTGTTCGTCGCCGAGCGCGACGAGGGTGGGTTCGACGCGATCCGGCTCGCCCCGGTGGACGGCACAGCCCTGGGTGGCGCCAAGGCAGCCGCGCTGCTCGTCTACCTGCTCGTCCTGGAGGCGATCACGCTGCCGGTCTTCGCGATCTTCTTCCTGGACTCCTGGAGCGGGCTGCCTGCGCTCGCGGGCGTCCTCGCCCTGGCTGACGTCGGGCTCGCGGCGATCGGGGCGCTGGTGTCGGTGATCGCCGCCAACTCCCGCGCTCGCGACCTGCTCGTCCCCCTCATCCTGCTGCCGCTCCTCGTGCCGGTGATGATCGCAGCGGGGAATGCAGCCCAGCCCCTGCTCGCCGCGCAGGGCCCCGATTACGGGGGGATCGGCAAATGGCTGGGCTTCCTGGCTCTCTACGATATGACCTTCATCGCGGTCGCTTTCGCCGTCTACGACTTCCTTCTCGAGGACTGATCCCATATGAAGGTCCCCAGCCTCCGAGTTACGTCCATCGCCACGGTCCTGTGCCTGTGCGCTGGGTTCGCGCTGGTCTTCTTCTACGCCCCGCTCGACGTGGACCAGGGATTCATCCAGAAGATCTTCTACCTGCACGTGCCGCTCGCGATCTGCTCGTTAGCCGGCTTCGTGGTCGCCGCGATTCATGCGATCCGCCACCTACGCACCGGAGACCCGGTGCACGACGTTCGCTCATACGTGTCGATCCATCTCTCGGTGATCTTCGGGGTCGGCGTCCTGCTCACCGGGTCCCTCTGGGCCCACGCGTCGTGGGGAAAGTGGTGGGTCTGGGACGAGCCAACCCTCGTCAGCTTCCTGATCGTCTTTCTCCTGTACGCCACCTACTACCCGCTGCGCTACGCGATCGAGGATCGGGATCGTCAGGCGCGCTACGCATCCGTGTTCGCGATCACGGCGGGCGCCTTCGTGCCGCTGAACTTCATCGCGGTGCGGATGGCGCAGTCGCTCGTTCACCCGCGCGTGTTCGCGACCGCGAACGGCGGCCTCCCGGGCTCGATGCTGTTCACCTTCCTCGTCTGCCTGGCGGGAATGGCGCTCCTGTGGATCTGCCTCGTTCGGTTCGAGCTCGCGGCGAAGTCGGCTTCGGCGAAGCTGTCCCGGCTGCGGCGAGCCCTCGAGGGCGAGACGTACGCGCCTCCCTCCGGGTCCCGAATCGCGCCGGGCATCGTCTCGCGCGCCCCGTCCGCGCTCAGCTGATGCCCGCTCTGCCGCTCGACGAGGCGGGGAAGTACGTCGCCGCCGCATACGTGGTCTTCGTCGCGCTGATCCTGGTGTACGTGGCGATCATGGCCGCCAAGCTGCAGCGAATCGACCGCGAGCTGGGCGAACTGGCAGACCTCGCCGAAGGAAAGCCGGTCGAAACCGCGGCCCGAGGTGGATCCGCCGGGGCTAGGGACGAAGTGCCGATGCGGGCGAGTGACCCTGCCGCCACGATCGCGTCGCGACCCGCCGCAGGGAGCGAGAGCGACCGGTCGTTCGGCGAAGCCGGAAGCGGACGCGAAGCGGAGCATTCTGGCGGAGTTGTTCAGGACGACCCAGCCGAAGGGGTTCACCCGTGACCGAGATCCTCGGGCTCGGCGTCTCCCACAAGACCGCGCCGCTCGAGCTGCGCGAGCGCGTCGCGCTCACCGAGGGACGCGCGGCCGGGGTGCTGCGCGAGTTGGTCTCGGCCCCCGAGGTTCAGGAGGCGGCGGCGATCTCCACCTGCAACCGCACCGAGCTGTACCTCGCGGCGCCGGACCCAGTCGGGGCGGAGTCGCTGGCGCTTGGGGTGCTCGCGCGCGAGGCCGGGACACCGCCCACGGAGCTGGTGGGCCATCTGTACTCGATGCGCGGCGCCGAGGCCGCCATGCAGGTGTTCAGGGTCACCGCGGGGCTCGACTCGATGATCCTCGGCGAGGCCGAGGTCCAGGGCCAGGTGAAGCGGGCCTACGAGCTCGCCCTCGTCGAGGGGGCCACTGGGCCGATCCTCAACCGGCTGTTCCGCGGCGCACTCGCCGCGGGCAAGCGGGCCCGATCCGAGACGGCCATCACGGAGCACGGGGTGTCGGTCCCGTCGGTGGCCGTGCAGCTCGCCCAGCGGACCCTGGGGGATCTTTCGAGCCGGCTGGTCGTCGTAGTGGGCGCGGGCGAGACGGCGGAGCTCACCGCTCGGGCCCTCGCTTCGCGCGGCGTGGAGCCCGCGTTCATCGCCAACCGCCGCTACGACCGGGCGATCGGGCTCGCCCAGCGCTTCGGCGGGAGGGCGATCCGGTTCGAGGAGCTCCCCGAGCAGCTCGAGCGGGCGGACATCGTTGTCGCCTCGACTGCCTCCCCGCATCACGTGATCGAGCGCGAGGAGCTGGGCGAGGTGATGCGGGCGCGCCGTGGACGCCCCGTCCTGCTGATCGATCTGGCGGTTCCGCGGGACATCCATCCGGATTGCCGCGACCTGGAGGGAGTGGCCCTCCACGATATGGACGATCTGCAGGCGCTGGTGGAGCGAAACGCCTCGGGTCGCGAAACGGAGGCCCGACGGGCCGAGATCATCCTGCGCGCCGAGCTGGCGCGGTTCGAGCGCTGGCTGGGCTCCCAGGACGTCGTGCCGACGGTCGCCGCCCTCCGCGCCCGCGCCGACGAGATCGTGTCGCGGGTGCTGACCGAGAACGAGCCGCGGTGGGAGTCTCTCAGCGAGGGGGACCGGGAACGCATGCGGGCGATGGCCCGAGCGATCGCCAGCAGGCTGCTTCACGAGCCCACCCTGCGGCTCAAGCGCGCATCGGGCGACGACGACGCGTACCTGTTCGTCAGTGCCCTGCGGGAGCTGTTCGGCCTCGACGCCCAGAGCGCGCCGACGGAGGACGCCGGCGGCGAGGTGCGACCTCTGCGCGAGGCTCGCGCCCGCAAGCGTCCCGCGAGTTGAGCGACCCGCTGAAGCTCGGGACGCGCGGCAGTCGCTTGGCCCTCGCGCAGGCCGATCTGGTGGCGGAGGCCCTCGGCGGCGCCGAGATCGTGACGGTCAAGTCGACCGATGGCGAGCCGGGCGACAAGGAGCGATTCGTGCGCGGGATCGACCGAGCCCTGCTCGAGGGCGAGGTGGACCTCGGCGTCCACTCGGCCAAGGACCTTCCGTCGGACCGCCCGGAGGCGATCCGACTCGTCGGCGTGGTCGGGCGCGAGGACCCAGCCGACGCCTACGTCGGCCCGGCGTCCTCGGTCGGCGAGCTCGCAGGCGGCTCGCGGGTGGGAACGGCGAGCCTTCGCCGCCGCTCCCAGCTTCTTGCCCTGCGCGCCGACCTCGAGATCGTCGAGCTGCACGGCAACGTCGATACCCGGCTGCGAAGGCTCGCCGAGGGCGATTACGACGGGATCGTGCTGGCCGCTGCGGGCCTGCGGAGGCTGGGCAGAGATGCCGAGATCTCCTTTCAGTTCGGGCTCGAGAAGCTGACCCCCGCGGGCGGTCAGGGCTCGCTGGCGCTGGAGGCGCGGCGCTCGGACGCGGATGTGGCCGCCGAGGCGGCTCGGATCTCGGACCACGACGCGCTGGTCGAGCTGACCGCCGAGCGCGCGGCGATCGCCAGGCTCGAGGCCACCTGTCACACGCCGGTGGGGGTCTGCGCTCGCCTGGGTGAGGAGGGCTTGGAGATGTTCGGCTACGCCGGTGACCCCGACGGCTCGGATTGGGTGCGCGACCGGTTGAGCGGCGAGCCCGAGCAGCCCGCGGCGCTGGGCGAGGCCCTAGCCGGGCGGATGCTGGCGGCCGGCGCGGGCGAGATCCTGCGGCGCGCGGAGGCGGCGGCGTGACGGCGGCGCGCCCGGGCGTCGTGTATCTCGTCGGCGCGGGCCCCGGCGACCCCGGCCTGATGACGCTGCGCGCCGCGGATCTCCTCGCCGACGCCGACACGGTCCTCTATGACCGTCTGATCCCGTCGTCCGCGCTCGCGCGTGCGCGCCCGGACGCCGAGCTTGTGTACGTCGGCAAGGAGCCGGGCTCCGCGCAGCTGCCGCAGGAGGAGATCGAGAGGCTGATGATCGATCGCGCGCGCGCCGGTCGCGTGGTGGTGCGCCTGAAGGGCGGCGATCCGTTCGTGTTCGGGCGCGGCGGCGAGGAGGCGGAGGCGCTGGCGGGCGCCGGGGTTGAGTTCGAGGTGGTCCCCGGCGTGACGGCCGGAGTCGCTGCCCCCGCCTACGCCGGGATCCCGGTGA
The DNA here is from genome assembly GCA_050697075.1 of Solirubrobacterales bacterium. Lineage (GTDB taxonomy): Bacteria > Actinomycetota > Thermoleophilia > Solirubrobacterales > 70-9 > AC-56. The sequence goes on from JBOGZC010000080.1 coordinate 15,423, forward strand.
CCCACCGGGACGAGGCCTCCGCGGTCGCCTTCGTCACCGGGCACGAGGATCCCGCAAAGGACGGCTCGGCGCTCGACTGGAATGCGCTCGCGGCCTTCCCGGGCACGCTCGTCCTGTACATGGGATTGAAGCGCCTCCCGGAGATCGCCGAGCACCTGATCGCCGCCGGCAGGGATGGCGGGGAGCCGGCGGCCGCGGTGGAGAGAGGGACCACGCCCGCGCAACGGACCGTGACGGCGACCCTGGCCGAGCTGCCGGCGGCTGCCGCCGACGCGGGAATCGGCCCGCCCGCGGTGATCCTCACCGGCGCGGTCGCGGCGCGGCGCGAGACGATCGGCTGGCTGGAGCGCCGCCCCCTTCACGGGAGGACGGTGGTGGTCACCCGGGCGCGCGCGCAGGCGAGCGGCCTGGCGGCCACGCTGGCCGCGCTGGGGTCCGAGGTCGTCGAGCTGCCGGCGATCCGGATCGTGCCTCGGATCGACGCACCGGAGGTTCGCGAGGCGGCGCGGTCGATCCACGCCTACGCGCTCGTCTGCCTGACTAGCCCGAACGGGGCTCGGCTGCTGTTCGAGGCGCTGGACGCCGCGGGGCGCGACGCGCGGGCCCTGGCCAACGCCACCATCGCCGCGATCGGCCCGAGCACCGCCGCCGAGCTCGCCGACCACGGCATTCGCGCCGACATCGTTCCCGAGAGATCGATCGC
>JBOGZC010000081.1:0-15066 GCA_050697075.1 Solirubrobacterales bacterium
CCGTCGACGTAGTCGACCTCGGAGCCGAACACGAACTGCATGCTCACCTTGTCGACCACCACGGAGACGCCCTGGTGGTCGAACACGTGGTCGTCGTCCTTGGCCTGATCGAGGGCCAGGGCGTACTGGAACCCCGAGCACCCACCGCCTCGGACGGCGACGCGAAGCGCCTGTTCCGGCGAGTTCTCGCTGGCGGCGAGCAGATCCTTGATCTTCGCTGCCGCCTTGTCCGTGAGGTTGACAGCTGTCTGTGCAGTCTCCATCGCTTCAAATTGTATAGGCGATCGAGGTCATTGCCCGTATTTCCATTCGAGGTACTCGATAATCCGTTTCGAGTCGTGGATCACCTCGTCCCCGTCGACGAGCACGGGAACGCGCCGTTGGCGGGTCAGCTCGTCGATCTCCGGGCGGCTCGAACGCCGATAAGGCACCCGCTCCGTCCGGAACTCAACGCCGAGCTTCCCCAGGCGCCTCGCGACCGCTCCGCAGGGACACAGCACGTTGGTGCGCGTGGGGCAGCGGTAGAGGACGATCACAAGCCGAGGACCCGCTCTCCGAGGCGAAGCAGCGGCGCGACGACGGCGAGCGCCGCCTCCTGCGGGGCTCGGCCGTGCCGCACGCGGTCGCCCAGCTCCCCCATCTGCCACAGCACAGCATCCTCCAGCGTCTCCTCGTGCGGCCGCGGCTCGAACCCGAGCTCCCGACGTGCCTTCGTGTTGCGATAGGTCCACCACTGGCTTGCCGAGCGGACCTCTTCCGGCGAAACCGGCAGTGGAAGGCCCGCCCGGACGATCGCGTCGACCGTGAGGGACGTCGGCGCGGCCGGCAGCCTCACCGGCGGCTCGCGCCCGGAGATCCTGGCGAAGTCGGCGAACAGCCTGTCCAGCGTGAAGTTCCGGCCGCTGAGGATGTAGCGCTCGCCCCTCTCCCCCTTCTCGTCGGCGAGCAGGAAGCCCTGCGCCACGTCGCGGACGTCGACGATATTGAGCGCTCCGCCCACGTAAGCGGGGATGCGCCCCAGCAGGAAGCGGCGAACGAGCCCCATTGAGGTGCTGTTCGGATCGTCGGGGCCGAGGACGAACGACGGGTTGACGATCACTACGGACAGCCCGTGTGCGGCGAGCCGCAGGGCCTCGACCTCAGCCTCGTGCTTTGAGTTGACGTAGGCGATGCCCAGCTCTCCGGCGCGAAAGGGCTGATCCTCGTCCGCGGTCCCGCCCGGCGTGGCCGGCCCGACTGCAGCAACCGAGGAGGCGTGCACTACGCGCCCCACCTCGGCCGCGAGCGCCTCCTCGAGGACGATCCGCGTCCCGGTGGTGTTGAGCTCGAAGATCCGATCACGATCCTGTGGGCGCATCGAGGTCGTCCCCGCCAGGTGGAAGAGGCGTTCGACCCCCTCCATCGCCCCCCGCACTGTGGCCCTGTCGAGCACGTCGCCGCTGGCCCGCTCGAACTCGAGGTCGGAGAGGTGGTCCACGCTGGAGCCGCGACGCAGGAGCAGTCGCAGATCATCGCCCCGCGCGGCGAGCGCCCGGACCAGATGGGAACCGAGGAAGCCGCTGCCGCCGGTGACGAGCGTTTTAGCCACGAGCTACGGGATGGTAGAGCCGTGATAGAAGGGGTCGGTGAGCACGGTCCCCACGACCGCCGTCGTCACCGACACGACGGCGTACCTCCCCGACGAGCTGGTGGCTCGGCACGGCATCCATCGGGTCAGTCTCTATGTCTCGCTCGAGGGGGAGCAACGGCCTGAGATCGAGATCGCCGAGTCGGAGTACGCGGACTTCTACGAGCGGCTCCGCCGCAGCGACGAGGGCGCGACGACTTCGCAGCCCTCGGTTGGCGATTTTTTGGCCGTGTACTCGCCGCTCCTCGCCGAAGGCCGCGAGATCGTGTCCATCCACCTCTCGGCCGGCATCTCGGGGACCTGCGAGTCGGCGCGACAGGCCCGGCAACGCCTCCTCGACGAAAACGGGGACGGTGAGCGGATCCGCGTGTTCGACAGTCGCTCGGGGGCTGGCGGACAGGGCCTGGTGGTTCTGGCGGCCGCGATCGCCGCGGCGGCCGGGGCGAGCGGTGAGGAGGCACTCGCGGCCGCCGAGCGGTCGCGCGACCGGCTCGAGATGTGGTTCGCGATCGACACGCTGGAGTACCTGCGAAAGGGCGGGCGAATCGGCGCCGCCCAGGCGTGGCTCGGGTCGGCGCTCCAGATCAAGCCGATCCTGACCCTCGCCGAGGAGATCACGCCCGTGGAGCGTGTACGCACCCGCCGTCGCGCGCTGGAGCGCCTCGTCGAGTACGCGCAACAGCGCCACGCCGACGGCGCGGACGCCTGGGTCGTCCAGCACATCCAGGATCCGGAGACGGCGCGCCGCCTGGTGGAGCAGGGGCGCGAGATCTTCGGCTCCGATCCCGCGTTCGTCTCCGAGGTCGGCCCCGTGATCGGTGCTCACGTGGGGCCGGGATTGCTCGGCGTGGGCGGCGTTCCCGCCTCTGCCCTGGGTTGAGACCACCGAGGCGACACCGCCCATCCGGGCGAAGACGGCTGACCGGCCTGAACGCCGCCCTTAGCCGGCCCCGGCGGGTGCCTCGTCCGTCGCTGCCGGGGGCTCCTCGCCGCCCCTGAAGCGCCAGTAGTCGCGGATGACCGCCTGCACCGCCGCCGCCGCGGGGATCGCCATCAACGCGCCGAGCACGCCCAGCAGCGACGCGCCGATCAGGATCGCGACGATCACGATCAGGGGATGGAGCTCCACGGCCTTGCCGTAGACCAGCGGCTGGATCAGGTTGTTCTCGATCTGCTGGTAGAGCACGAGGACGGCGGCCCAGATGATCAGGCCAACCGGGAAGTTGACGAACGCGACGACGATCCCGACCAGGATCCCGCCCAAGGTCGCGCCGACGAGCGGGATCAGGTCGAAGAACCCGAACAGGATCGCCAGCGGAAGGGCAAACGGCACCCCGAGGATCCGCAAGGTCACGTACGTGACCAGGCCGGCCAGGATGCTGATCACGAAGTTTCCGAACACGTAGCCGGCAATCGCATCCGAGATGTCGCCGGCGATCCTTCGCAGCCGCCGGGACCTCTCCGACGGCATCTGTCTGTAGAGGAAGTTCAATAAGCGGTGCCCGTCCTTGACCAGGAAGAAGGTGATCACGAGGATCGAGAACAGCTGTACGAAGCGGTTGAAGACGCCCACGGTGACGTCTCGCAACGTGCCCGCGGCGTCGCCGAGCTTGTTCGGGAGCTGATTCGCCTGCTCGGTGAGCTTCCCGGTGATGTGGTACCGGTTGTCGTAGTCGCGAAAGGTCTTGTTGTGTCGCAGGTCGTCGACGTAGCCGGGCAGGTCGTTGGAGAGGTCGGTGACCCCGTTGACCAGCGGGGGGACGATGAGCAGCCCAATGCCGAAGATGCTCGCCCCGATCGACAGGTAGACGAGCAGGATCGCGATCCACCGTGGGACGCGGCGCTCCCCCAGCCAGTTGACCGCCGGAGTGATCGCGATGGCGAAGAAGGCCGCGATCAAGACCAGGCCGACGACCTGTCTGATCAGGTACAAGAAATAGAGGCCGCCGACCACGCCGGCGACGATCAGCACGACCTTGGCCACCGCCCGCCCCGACACCTGCGTGTGGTCCATCACCGCGCAGCGTAGGCGCGGATTCGGACAGCAGGCTGTAGTCGGGCTGACTCGCTTAGCGGCGGCGGCGCAGGGCGATCAGGCCGCCGACCGCGAAGCCGACGACCGCCGCCCCGATCGCCAGCTCGCGCTGGTGGGCGCGAATCTGGCGGCGCCAGTCGGTGAGCTCGGCCACGCGGCCGCGAAGCGCGTCGACAGAGCGCCCCAACTCGGTGCGCTGCTGCTCGATGTCGGCCCGGATCTGGTCCGAGCTTCGCGCCGGCATCGGGGGCGCGGACTGAGGGACGGGCTGGCTGGCGCCGCTCACGCGGACCTCCTGCGAGTCGCTCACCGCGTGCCCGCCTCCAGGGTCTCCTTGGTGCGGCGGGCCTCCTCGATCGCCAGATCGGGCGTGGGCGGGGCGCCGGCCTGCACCGACCGGTACGCGAACCAGCCCGCCCCGGCCGCGACGCAGAACCAGAACAGCGCCTCGATCATGAAGCCGATCCAGACGTGGTCGGAGAAGAAGAGGTCGTTGAGCAGCCAGGCGATGCCGTGCATGAGCATCGCCAGGCCCATGAGCGCGAACACCGCGGCCGCGAGCCCGACCACCGATCCCTGGACGAGCTTGGTGACCTTCTCCCGGATCTCGGTCTTGGCTAGCTCGATCTCCTCGCGGATCAGGATCGAGACGCGCTCGGAGACGTCGAAGACGAGCTCCCCGACGGACCTGTCCGGGGGCGGGCCATCGGGTGCAGGCGGGCCCTCGGCGCTCATTCGGGCGGCTCCTCCCCGAACACGCGGCCCCAGATCACGGCCGCCACTCGGTTGGCCGCCACGGTCGCGAGCGCGCTGAGGCCCGCGACGAGCCCGGTCCAGAGCAGCCTCCTGAGGATGTCGTTCTCCACGTCTCTTACCCCGCGCCGGAGTAAATCAGCTTGGACCGCAACCGGTCCCCGCGCTCCTGGCCGGCGCCATCGCTGCCCTCGTACCCGGCCCATCGCTCGAAGAAACCCCGCAGGACGGCGTAGAACCAAGCGCGATCGACCGCGTCGATCGCTCCGTGGCCTCCGCCGGGCAGGATCCAGACGCGAACGAGCTCCGAGCCTCCCGCGGCATCGGCCAGCATCCTCGCGTGGTCCACGGGGATGATCTCGTCGTCCTCGGGGTGCAGGACCAGCACCGGCACCTTTGCGGCGTGGATGTGCTCGCGGGCGGCCGCCCGCGCCCAGAGCTCGTCCGGCTCGAGGCCATAGAACGGGGCCGAGACGCGCTCGACTGGATCCAGGAAGTTCTCGATCCCCTCCCAGCGGCCCTGCCGGACGCGGGACTTGAGCATCGCCCAGAACGCAAGGTTCAGCACGTAGGCCGGATCGGTGCGGGGGAGCCGCACGGACAGGCGCTTCGCCATGCTCTTCGGGTCGGCGGGGGGCGAGATCCCGACGATGCCCCCGTCCAGCGCATCCTCGGCGCCATCGGGGTGACACGCTCCCAGGACCGAGGATCCGCCCAGCGAGATGCCGAGCGCTCCCACCGTGGTCGCCCCAAGCTCCTTCAGGTGGCGCGCGGCAGCGATGATGTCCTCGCCCTCTTTCCAGCCCACGGTGGTGGGCGCCACGCTGGTCAGGTTGGTCAGCCCGAAGCTCCGCAGATCGAGGGCGAGGACGTTGAAGCCCCACTCGTAATAGGCGCGGACCGCGATCTGGCGGACGTAGTCGAATCGCCGTGAGGAGAACAACCCGTGGACGACGATCAGTCCCGGCCGTCCGCCTTCCTCGTGGAGCCCGACACTGGCCGCAATGCGCTCGCCATCGGCGCCCTCGAACACGTGGTCTGTGAACTGGGCCGGATACGCGTAGCCCAGGTTGGCGGCCTCGCGCTGATTCGCCAGCACGAAAGTCGACAGATCGGCGAACCCCTTGCGCACCATCGCCGCCTCCGAGTGATGGAGGCCATTGGGGATCGCCTCCAGGTCGGATATCAGGGCGTCCATCGAGCGCTCACGCGGCTGCGGGACCGGCAAGGGCACCGGCTGCGCGTCGAACCGGGCGAGCAGCCGGCGAAACGGTTCGGAGAGCCGCTGCCCGACCAGCCACATGGGCAGGGCGAGGAACCCGACGACGACGTTCAGCGCTTTCGCGGCACCATGCAGGAGGCGGTCCTGGCGAGGCGTCGTGCCGAGCGACTCCCACATCAGCGCGCCTGGACCCGCCCCGCCCCGTTGCGGGCCTCGAGGCCCCCGCAGATGGTCTCCACGAGCATCTCCCGGGCACGGTCGAAGTCCGCCTCGCCACCCGGGATCAGGTCGAAGACCCAGCCCGAGAGGAGCTGCTCGATCGCTCCGTAGAACCACATCGAGGCGAACTCGGGATCGACGTCGCGCCGGAAGGTCCCGGCCCGTTGGCCGTCGGCGACGATCTTGGCGATCAGGTCATAGGCGCGGCGGATCTCCGGGAGATGGGTGCGCCCGAACGAGTTCGCCGCCCGGGTCACGTCGACGATGATCACCTTCATCAGGTCGGGCTCGTGGCGATAGGAGTCGATGATGAAGCGAGCGACGACGTCGAGCTTCTCACGCGCACTGATCGCCTGTCCGTCCACCTCCTCGATCGTGGCGAGAAGCAGCGACCAGCGCTCCGTGAAGAGCTCGTTCAGCATCTGGTCCTTGGACTTGAAGTAGTGGTAGACCAGGCCATAGGCGACCCCAGCCTCGTCCGCGATGTCCGACACACGGCAAGCGTGAAATCCCTGGCGCGCGAAGACGTGGATCGCGGCGTCCAGGATCTGGCGACGCTTCTCGACCGGGGGGGCCTTGGCGTCCATCAGAGGGCCTCCATCAGACTCTCAGCTCCTCGTGCTCCGGCCAGCGATAGGTCTCGGGTCGCCGGTTGGCCAACGACGGCAGCGTCGCGCGCACCCGTGCCTGCGCGTCGAGGTCGAGGTCGGCGGCCACAAAGCATTCCTCGTCCGGCGCTTGGCCGAGGACCACGCCCCATGGGTCGACGATCATCGAGCGTCCGTAGGAGCGGTAGTGCGGCGGCGCCTCGCCGATCTGGTTCGGGGCAACCACGAAAGCCTGGTTCTCGATCGCGCGAGCCCGAAGCAAGACCTCCCAGTGATCCTTGCCCGTGTCGAGGGTGAACGCGGACGGAACGGTCATCACCATCGCCCCGCGCACCGCCAGGATCCGGTAGAGCTCGGGGAAGCGAAGGTCGTAGCAGACGGTCAGCCCCAGCGCGACGCCCTCGAGCTCCCCGACCAGGCGCGTGGCCACCAGCTCGTCGCCAGGCTCCTCGTGCTCCGACTCGCGATACGCCACGCCGCCCACGTCGACGTCGAACATGTGGATCTTGCGGTAGCGGGCCTCCAGCTCGCCACCGGGCCCGATCAGGGTCGACGTATTGAAGGCCTTCTCGTGGCCCTCGACCCGCTCGGCGATGCTCCCGGCGACCAGGTGGATCCCCAGCTCGCGCGCCCAGGAGCTGGCGGCGCCGATCGTCGGCCCGTCGAGGGGCTCGGCGCCCTCCAGCAGCGTGGCGGAGTCTGCGAGCAGGTTCCACTTCTCCGGCAGGGCGACCAGCGTCGCCCCGCCGCGCGCGGCGGCGCGCACGAGCCGCTCGGCGGTCGCGAGGTTGCGGGCCTTGTCGGCCGTCGAGTTGAGCTGTACGGCGGCGGCGCGCATCTCCATCTGCACCTGACCGGCCGGCTGATTGACCAGTCAATCTAGGGGAAGTATAGGTTCAGCCGCGGAGCCGCCCCGCGCGGTGCCTCAAGCCCATCGCCCGGAGCATCAGCCGGTCGAAAGCGCGCGTTGGGAGCACCGCCTGGGCGGCGATCATCGCCCGCGCGTCGACGCCGACCACGTAGCGCGGGCGCGGCCGGCGGACGGTCAGCGCGCGCTCCACGGTCCGCGCCACCCTGTCGGGCTCCATGCCCCGCTCGCCGGCCCGGGTCGCGGCGTCGAGCGCCGCCCGCAGGTCGTCGCCGTAGGCGCCCTGGGCCTCAGCGGACATCCCGGCCACCACGCCGACGGCGTGCTCGCGACCCCGGCCCCAGATCGCCGTGGCGATGCTTCCCGGCTCGATCGCGCAGACCTCCACCCCGACGCCCGCGAGCTCCCGCCTCAAGGCGTCGGAGATCCCCTCCAGCCCGAACTTGGAGGCGTGGTAGGCGCCCATGAAGGGGGTCGCCACGCGGCCGCCCACCGACGTCATGTTCAAGACCCGCCCGCGGGCGCGTCGCAGCGAGGGCAGGAGCGCCTGGGTGACCGCGACCTGGCCGACGAGGTTTACCTCCAGCTCGCGCCGCAGGTCGCCGATGGGCAGGGACTCGACGGGCCCCGGGATCGCGACGCCCGCGTTGTTGACGAGGCCCCACAGGCCTCCGGCCCCAACGGCCTTCTCGACCACGCTCGCCGCGCTAGCGACCTGCGCCGCGTCGGTGACGTCGATCGGTAGCAGCTCGAGCTGACCTGTGGCCTCAGCCGCGAGGCTCGCGGCGTCCGCCTCCTTGCGGTACCCGGCGAAGACCCGAAACCCGTTGCGCGCCAGGCGAAGCGCGCAGGCGCGGCCGATGCCGCCCGACGCGCCGGTGATCACAACGGCTCTCATCCCGCAGAACCTAGCCTCGATCTCGAATCCGCGTCCCGGCCTTCGGGCGGCCCGGCCATCCAGGCGCCGCCGATCAGCCGCGCCGTGTGCGCTGGCGCTCCAGCTCGGCCACGAGCAGTTTCGTGTGGAGCGCCGCCATCAGGTCGTTAAGCGGGCCGACGCCCGCCTCGACGATCTCGATGGCGCGATCGGGGTCGAGGTCGCCCGCGAGACGCTGGGTGAGCACGTCGACCTCCTCGGCGACGAGGGGCTCGAGCGCCTGTTTGTAGCGCAGGGTGTCGTAGACCGTGAACCCGAGGCGCTCGTCGTAGCCGCCGGCACGGAAGCGGGAGATCGCCTCGATGATCCGCACGTCCGACGGCGAGTAGCCGACTCCGTTAGGGCTCAGGACGCCGAGCGCGGCGAGCCGGTCCAGCACCTCCCGGGGGACGTCGTAGCGGTCGCGCACCTCCTGGCTCGGGACACGCTCCCGTTCGCCGGCCAGCGCCCGCTCGAGGATCCGGTCCTCGAGGTCGAGCATCGCTCGCAGGCGCTCCGGCTCGACATCCCCGCGCTCGAGCAGCTCGCGGATCACCCGCAGAGGCATGAACCGCTCCTCCTGGAGCTGCTTGATCAGCCGGATCCGATCGACGAACTCGGGCGGGTAGTAGGCCATGTTGCGGCTGGTCTTGACCGGCTCAGGCAGCAACCCCTCGCGCAGGTAATGGCGGATCGTGGCCACCGGGACCCCGGAGCGCTCCGCAAGCTCTGAGATCTTCAGGAGTTCGCCGTTGCTCGTCTGGGGGGCGCTCACGCGAGAAACCTCTCCTGCTCGGATGCCTCGTTGGGGCCGGCCGCGGCCCCGGCGTCGATCAGGGCGGCGATCTCGTCGCCGGTGAACCCCGCCTCGCCGAGGACCTCCTCGGTGTGCTCGCCCAGCGCCGGCGCCGGCCTCGCCGCATCGCCGGGGGTCCGAGACAGCTTGACCGGCACGCCGAGCTGGCGAACCGGGCCGACCAGCGGCTGGTCGACCTCGACCAACATCTCGCGCTCCCGGACGAGCTCGGAGTCGAGCGCCTCGTCGAGATCGAGGACGGGCTCGATCATCGCGTCGTGCTCGTCGTTGAAGGAGCGCCACTCGGCTCGGGCGCGGGACTTGAAGATCGCCGCCACCTCCCGCCAGGGATCGGAGCCCGGAGGCTGGAACTGGGCCTCGATCAGCTCCGGGTGGCCCACGCCCTCGCAGAACGCGCGCCAGAACTTCGGCTCCAGCGCGCCACACGTCACCCAGCCGTCTGAGGCCTCATAGGGCAGATAGCAGAGGAAGCCGCCAGAAAGCGAGCCCTGACCTCGTCTCGGGACCTGGCCGTCGCACAGATACTGGGCCGCCACCATGGCGAGCCAGGCCAGGGAGCCGTCGGTCATCGAGACGTCCACGAGCTGGCCCGCGCCCGAGCGCTCCCGCTCGCGCAGCGCGGCCATGACTCCGAACGCCGCCATCAGCGCCCCACCCCCCAGGTCGGCGATCTGGCCGGCCGCCTGGATCGGCCGGCCGCCCGGCTCGCCGGTCAGGCCGAGCAGGCCGTTGAGGCCGAGGTAGTTCATGTCGTGCCCGGCACGGGCGGTGTTCGGGCCGGTCTGCCCGTATCCGGTGATCGCGCAGTACACGATCCCGGGGTTCACCTCGCGCAGCGCGTCGTAGCCGCAGCCGAGCCGATCCAGGACGCCGGGGCGGAAGCTCTCCAGGACGACGTCGAAGTCACGCGCGAGCCGCAGCATGGCGTCGCGACCGCCCTCCGCCTTCAGGTCGAGCCGGATCGAGCGCTTGCCGCGGTTGAGCGCGAGGTAGAGGGCGGAGCGGGTCCCCAGCGCCTGGTCGGAATCGGAGCCGTAGTACGGCGGCGCCCAGCGAACGTAGTCCCCCATGCCCGTGTCCTCGACCTTGATCACGTCGGCGCCGAAGTCGGCCAACAGGAGCGAGCAAAAGCCCCCGGGCAACAGGCGCGTGAGGTCGAGGACGCGGATGTCGCCCAGCGCGCCCGTCATCCGGGCCGGGCGGCTGCCTTAGCCTCGGAGCGCCGCGGGACGCCGAGCCGCTCACGGGCCTCGGACACCGTCGCCGGGCGCCGGCCGACGTTCTCCGCCATTTCGCGGGCCTTGGCGATCAGGTCGCCATTGGAGCGCGCCATCTCCCCGTTTGGGAGGTAGAAGTTGTCCTCGAGGCCGGCCCGCACGTTTCCGCCCAGCGCGAGCGCCGCGCCGATCAGCCTCCACTGGTCGCGCGAGATCCCGATCACCTGCCAGTTGTTCGGCCCCTCGGCCCCGCCCGGGATCTGGTCCGCCATCAGCGCCACGTTCTTGGCGTTGGGCCGGATGCCGCCGTTGACGCCGATCACGACGGAGACGTTCAAGGGCTCCGCGAGCAGGCCCATGTCGATCAGAGGATCGAGGTTGGCGATGTGACCGGCGTCGAAGCACTCGTGCTCGGGCCGGATCCCGAGCTCGCGCATCGCGGTGAGGAACTCGATGATCGTGTCGAACGAGTTCTCGAACACCGCCTTGAAGACGAACTCCTTGCGCCGCCGCGAGTACTTGGCGTAGTTCATCGAGCTCATGTTCAGCGCCGCCACGTCAGGTCCCAACTCGCGCAGATACTCGATCCGCTTTTCGATCGGCACCCCGATCGCGCCGGTCGAGTAGTTGACGATCACATCGTCGACCGCCGCCCGAATCGCCTCGGTGATCGCGCGAAAGTCCTTCACCTCGTAGGAGGGGACTCCCTCCGGCGTCCTGGCGTGGATGTGGATCTGCACCCCGCCCTCGTCCACGATCCGCCGTGCCTCGGCGGCGTACTCCTCGGGCGTGTAGGGGATCGCCGGGCACTGGTCGCGGTTGGCGACCGCGCCGGAGATGCTGCAGGAGAGGATGACCGGGTCCTCGAAGCGGCTCACACCGGCATCACCCCGTGCTTCTTGAAGGGACGGTCCACCCGCTTGTCGGCCGCCATCCGCAGGCCGCGGATGATCGTCGGGCGGGTCTCGCGCGGATCGATGACGTCGTCGATGACGTCGTTGCGCGCGGCGATGTAGGGATCGATCGCCTCCTTGATCCGGGCCAGCATCTCTTCGCGGGTCTTCTCGGGGTCGTCGGAGGCCTCGATCGCCGAGCGGCCGATGATGTTCACCGCCCCCTCGGGCCCCATCACCGAGATCTCAGCGGTCGGCCAGGCGACGATCAGGTCCGGCTCGTAGGCCTTGCCGCACATCACGTAGTAGCCGGCCCCGTAAGCCTTGCGCACGACCACGGTGATCTTCGGCACCGTGGCCCGAGAGACGGCGTAGAGCATCTTCGCGCCATGGCGAATGATCCCGGCGTGCTCGACCTTGGAGCCGACCATGAACCCGGGCACGTCCTGAAGGAAGACCAGCGGGATGTTGAAGGCGTCGCAGAGGTTGATGAACCGCGCGGCCTTGTCCGCAGAGTCATTCTCGAGGATGCCGCCGAGCTGCTTCGGCTGGTTGGCGACGATCCCCACCGGCTGTCCTCCGAACCGAGCCAGGCACGTGATGATCGTCTTCGCGAACTTCGGCTTCAGGTCGAAGATCTCACCGTCGTCGACGATCTCCCGGATCACCTCGTACATGTCGTACGGATGCCGGGCCGACTCCGGCACGATCTCGAGCAGCTTCTCAGACATGCGGTCGTCCGGGTCCTTCGTCTCTCGCACCGGGGGGCGCTCCTCGCAGTTGGCCGGGAAGAACGAGAGATAGCGCTTCACGACCTCGATGCACTCATGGTCGTCCTTCACCTCCAGGTCGCCCACGCCCGAGATCCGGCAGTGCACGCGCGCCCCGCCGAGCTCCTCCATCGAGATGTCCTCACCCGTCACCGCCTTGGTCAGGTGCGGCCCGGCCAGCGCCATCGCCCCCTGACCGACAACCATGGGGACGAAGTCCGAAAGCCCCGGGATGTACGCTGTGCCGGCGGCGCAGGGGCCCATCATCGCCGCAACGAGAGGGATGACGCCGGACATCGTCACCTCCTCGCGGAACAAGTGCCCCGAGCCCGCGAACAGCGAGCCCGCTGCCTCCTGGATCCTGGCGCCCGCCGAGTCGAGGAGCCAGATCAACGGCATCCGCTTCCCCGTCGCCATCTCGCGAAGCCGCGACACCTTGAGCTCGCCGGTCATCCCCATCGAACCGGCCATCACCGTGAAGTCGTATGCGGCTATGCAGCAGGCGCGCCCCTCGACATCGCCCCAGCCGGTGATCACGCCGTCGGCCGGGGCCTCCCGACCCTCCATGGACCGCTGCGAGAAGTGGGGTCCCCCGTGGATCCCGATCTCGACGAAGCTCCCGGGGTCGACCAGCAGGTCGATCCGCTCCCGCGCGGTGAGCTTGCCCCGCTCGTGCTGGAGCTCGATCTTCTCGGCGCCGCCGCCGAGCTTCGCCTTCCCGCGACGCGCGTGGAGATCCTCGACGAGCGCCTGCATGCCGGTCTCCTCGCCGGCCTCGACGTTGTCGGGCGCCTCCGCGGCTTCGGCCGAACCAATACCCGCCGGCTGCTCCGCTCCCGCTTGCTCGCGCTCACCATCATTGGAAGTCTCGTTCGCTCGCTCCCGTGTCCGGGCCAGCGGGGTCTCCTTCTCGTCTGTCATCAGCGTCCCTTCCACTTCGGTTCGCGCTTCTCGAAGAAGGCCTGTGCTCCCTCGACGATGTCCTCGGTGCTGAACGTCAGCGAGAGCTGCGAGCGCAGGTACTCGAGCGCGTCGTCGAGTGCCATGTCCTGCTGGCGATACATCGCGTCATGGCCGAGACGCATCAGGACCGGGCTCTTGGACGCCAGCTTCCGCGCCCAGTCGGCGACCGCGGCGTCGAACTCGTCCTCCGGCACGACCTTGTTGGCGAGCCCGTGGCGCACCGCGTCGGTCGCTGACAGCCGCTCGCCGAGCAGGATCATCTCGTTGACCACCTTGCGAGGGACGTTCCGGTAGATGATCGACATGATCATGTACGGGAAGGCGCCAATGTTGATCTCCGGAGTCCAGAAGTCGGCGCCCTCCTTGGCGATCACCAGATCGCACGAGAGAGCCAGCCCCAGCCCGCCCGCCACCACGTGGCCGTTGGCGGCGCACAGCGATGGCTTGCCGAGCCGCGGCATCAGCCGGAAGAACTCGAGGAAGGGGTCGGTTCCGAAGTGCTTTTGGATCGCGGGGGCGTCGGAGCCGAACCCGCCGAGGTCGGCACCGGCGCAGAACGCCTTGCCAGCGCCGGTCAGCACGAGCGCCCGAGCCTGGTCGTCCTCGCGAACCCGGCCGATCGCCTCCACCAACTGCGCGAGCATCTCCCCGGAGAGCCGGTTGCGCTTCTCGGGATCGTTCAGCGTGACGGTCGCGACGCCGTCTTCGACTGCGTAGAGGACCAGCTGCTCGGCCACCAGCGGCCACCGTAGCACAAAGTATGAAGTAGTACTCTATGCTGCTCGCATGCCTGCTCAGTCGTGAGCGCGGCAAGCACCCGACCCCTCGAGAAGGAGCGAAGCAGTGGCCACAGCGACCGTCATCAAGCCCGAGCACGAGGCGACCCGCAAGCACCTGCTGTTCACCGACGAGCACGAGGACCTGCGCGAATCGATGGAAGCGTGGGTCAAGAACGAGCTCTGGCCGCACCGCAACGAGTGGGAGGAGACCACCTGGCCGAATGAGGCGATGCGGCGCGCCGGCGAGCTCGGCTATCTGGGCCTCTGCTTCCCGGAGGAGTACGGCGGACAGGGCGGCGACTACTACTACTCGCTGGTGCGCGCGGAGTGCATGAGCTACTCGGGATCGGGCGGGACCAACATGGGCTTCGCGGTGCAGACGGACATGGTCCTGCCCCCGGTCCACCTCCTGGGGACCGAGGACCAGAAGCAGCGCTACCTGGTCCCGGGGATCAAGGGCGAGAAGATCGGGTGCCTGGGGATCACCGAGCCGGGCGCCGGCTCCGACGTCGCCGGGATCCGAACGAAGGCGATCCGCGACGGCGACGACTATCTGATCACGGGCTCGAAGACCTTCATCACGAACGGCGCTCGGGGGGACTTCATCCTCCTGGTGGCGAAGACAGACCCGGAGGCTCGTCACGAGGGGATCACGCTCTTCCTGGTTGACCTGCGCGACGACGTCGGCAACCACGTCCCCGGCTTCGAGGTTTCACGCAAGCTGGAGAAGATGGGGATGCACGCCTCAGACACCGGCGAGCTCGCCTTCAACGAGGTTCGCGTCCCCGCCGAGTCGGTGCTGGGAGAGATCGGGGAGGGCTTCTACCACATCTCATGGGAGCTCCAGGGCGAGCGCCTGGTCGCCGCAGCGGGCTGCTACGCCGGAGCAGAGCGGATGTTCGAGAAGACCCTCGCCTACGCCAAGGAGCGCGAGGCATTCGGCCGCCCGATCGGGCGGTTCCAGGCGATCCGGCACAAGTTCGCCGAGATGGCGACCAAGATCGAGGCGGCCAAGCAGTTCACCCAGTCGACCGCCTGGCGGTTCGCAAACGGCGAGTACCCGGTGCGCGAGATAACCGAGGCGAAGCTGTTCGCATCGCGAATGTGCTGCGAGGTCGCCGACGAGTGCGTCCAGATCCTCGGCGGCTACGGCTACATGAAGGAGTACGAGATCGAGCGCGCCTACCGCGACGTCCGCCTCAACCGGATCGGAGCGGGCACCGACGAGATCATGCTCGACGTGATCGGCCGCTCGTACGGGCTCTAGTTCTTCCCCGCCCTGTCAAGGGGCGGCGTGAGGCAGGGAGCAGCTAACCGGCGGAGCCGGCCGCAAATTGCGGGAAGAGGATCGCCCGGGCCGGCGGGGCCAGCCGGCAGAC
>JBOGZC010000082.1:0-14065 GCA_050697075.1 Solirubrobacterales bacterium
AGGTTTTTCGGATCGTCTTTCGATCGCGGGCGGAGAAGACCTGGGCTTGGTAGCCGGGGCGGCAGTCGCAGCTTTGGCCGCGACCGGATGCGCAGCGGCGGGCGTGGCGGAGGACGATCCCCTCGGCCCGCATTCGGGAAGGCCCGGGCATGGACCACACATGTAGCTCTGATCGGGGCGAATTGGAAGGGCCCGCTGGGGCCAGCCGCTACTTGAGCTTTGTCACCTGCTTGGCGTCGTTAGGGATCTGGCGCAGGGTAGGTGAGCGAGATCCACTTGCGACGGACGAACAGCCGGGTCTGATCGGCATGGATGCTCAGAGCGCGGGTTCTCCGATTCAGAGTAGGACGTAACAGGCCATTGGAGTGAACGAGGCGAGGGAGATGAGCAGGCCGACTGATTCCACGAGGTCCCAATGGCGATTCACCACCTGAATTCGCAGGCGCTCACGGCGCAAATCAAGAACGTGGGCCGCTAGGCGAGCTGGGAGATCAGCCAGCAGAAGATCTAACTGGGCTCGATCGAGCGTCTCAACGGTGGCGAGATCCCATGTGACGATATGCCCGAAAATTCGAGCGAAGGTTTGGCCCGGCGTCGCCTCTGTCCGCGGCACGCGGGATTAGAGTGGCAGGCGGTGGGCGATCCGCAAACAACAGCTTCGTCCTCCCGTACACCGGAGCTCTTCGACTCGGGCGAGATCGGCCGGGTGAGGCTCAGTAATCGGTTCGTCCGCTCAGCCGTCTCCGAGACACTCGCCGACGAGCGCGGCGTCATCCGCTTGCCCGCGTATCGCGACTTCTACGAGCGTCTCGCGGCCGGTGGCTGCGGACTGATCTTCACCGGGCACTGCTTCGTCGAAAGCCAGGGTCGTTACGCACCGGGCATGACCGGCATGGCGAGCAGCGAGAGCGCCGCCGCGTTCGAGCCTGTCATTGCGGCGGTGCACGCGCGGGGGGCGCGGATCTTTGCTCAACTCAACCATGCGGGCGGCCAATCTCGCATCCCGGATGTCGAGCCCATTGCTCCGTCGGAGATTGACAACGCACAGACCGGCCGTGGACCGGTGGAGGCGTCAATTTCGGACATACACCGGATCATCGACGCCTACGGTACGTCCGGCGCCCACGTGCGTGCCGCAGGTTTCGACGGCGTTCACCTTCACGCAGGCCATGGGTACCTGCTGTCGTCGTTTCTCTCCCCTTACAGCAATCGACGGGCCGACGAATGGGGGGGCTCGCTGGAGAACCGTCAGCGGATGCTCCTCGAGGTCGTCCGCGCGGTGAAGGAGGGAGCCGGGGACCTGCCGGTGACGGTCAAACTCGGCATGCGTGACTTCGTCGACGGCGGGCTGCAGTTGGAGGATGCGATTGGCACGGCCCAGGCTCTGACCGAGGAAGGGGTTGCGGCGATCGAGGTCTCGGCGGGAATCACTTCGTCGAGCATCGAGACGGTGCAAAAGTACACGGCCGTGACGCGGCGGCGCGCCCTTGAAGACGGGCTCGTGCACCGCCTGCTTGCGTCGACCCCGCAGGAGGGCTACTTCGTCCCCGAGGCGCAGGCACTGCGGTCCGCTGTCTCGTGCCCGATCATCGTCGTCGGCGGCCTGCGCACGGTTGAGTTCATGGAGGCGATGCTGCGCGACGGGGTGGCCGACTTCGTGTCCCTTGGAAGGCCGTTGATACGGGAGCCGGATCTGGTGAACTCGATCCGTGCTGGCCGCAAGGGCCTCGTCGACTGCACCTCCTGCAACATCTGCATGATGCATGAGGGTGTGCACGCGCTTCGCTGCTGGCGCAAGAGCAAACGCCTGCTGGCCAAGCACACACTGCACCGACTCTCGGGGCGCCTTCTCTACAAGTCGTCGGGTCGCTGACCGCGCTCATCGATCAGCAGCCCACCTACTCATGAAGTCTTGGTGAAAAGCTAGTGACTCTCGGAGCTGTCCGTCGGTGGTCGCGTTCGCAACGGCCCTCCCGAAGCCCCGATGCAGACACACCGCCGGACATCCTTATCCCGGAGGGCATTGATTCTGCCGCGTGGCCCCTACGGCAACTTCCGGATGGCCCTCAAGATTGTGCTCGTCGGGATAGGAAGTACCACGGAATTACCAGCCGTTCAGCCACCAGCACGACAACGAATAGCGCCATCGCCATCAATGCAAGGTACACAATCGCCGCAAAGGTTAGCGAAGCATCAAACGTCGCATTCGACGCGATCATCAGCGGACCTAAACCTCGTTCAGCCCCAACCCACTCTCCGACGATCGCCCCAATCGTCGCGATAACTGCCGCATTTTTCAAACCAGCAAACACGAACGGAAGAGAGCCCGGAACGCGGACTTTCCAGAACGTTGTCCACCGTGACGCCTGAAGCACACGCATTAGGCTAATCGTTTCTCGATCGATTGAATTCAGACCGGCAATCGTATTGATGACGATTGGAAAGAATGTGATCAGCGCGGCGACCAGAACTTTGGGAAGCATCCCAAAACCAAACCAGATGACAAACACCGGAGCAATCACAATCACGGGAACGGCCTGCGAGCCGATCACCAACGGATACACGGCCCTTCCAATTATCCGGGATTGCGCGAGTAGCACAGCAAGTGCGAGTCCCACGACAACACCGATCGCGAGCCCGACCAAGATCTCCTGCGCCGTGATCCAGGACGCTTCTAGCAGCACTCCGCGGTCGTCACCCATCGATTGCGCAATCGCGGAGAGATGAGGTATGACATAGGCCGGTTGATCCGTGACGTCGATAAATATCTCCCACGCGGCGAGCAACGCTGCGAAGACGGCAATCGGCGGGAGCACCGAGACCAGAACTCGGCGTGCCCAGCCGGTGGTTCGTATCTGCAAGTCCGGGACGGCAGGGACGTCATCGCCTACCGATTCCATAGTTGTATTCATTAGCCCCGCTCCTCTTCCCGGAGAGTTCTCAGACTTTCATCATAGACCTGATCGAGCACGACGCCTTTTAGCTGAGTGAACTCCTTTTCAGCCAAGAGGGCGTGGGTGCGCGGTCTCGGAAGATCCACCGAAACCTCCCCCTTTATGCGTCCCGGACGCGCCGTCATGACCAGAACTCGGTCTGACAGAAACACCGACTCCTCAATATCGTGCGTGATGAAAACGACAGTGCGCTGCTCGGCAGCCCAGATATCCAGTAGCCACTCTTGCATCACTGAGCGTGTGAGCGCGTCCAACGCGCCGAATGGCTCATCCAGGAGCAGGATTGGTTGATCGGTGATGAGCGTACGCATCAACGCAGCGCGTTGTCTCATGCCGCCCGAGAGCTCAACCGGGTACTTGCTCGAGAACTGGCCGAGGTCGAAACGAGTCAGGAGTTCCGTCGCCTCCTGTCGCGCTGTACGTTTGGATGTCCCTCGTGCCTCAAGTCCGAGAGCAACGTTCTCGCTAATTGTTCGCCAGGGAAGCAACAAGTCCCGCTGAAACATATAGCCGCAGTGACGTGCGCGGTCTGTACTGGGAACACCGTCGATGCTAATTTCACCTGATGTGGGCTCTAGAAGGCCCACCAACAAGTTCAGCAGCGTGCTTTTGCCACAGCCGCTGGGTCCGACGATGGTGAGGAACTCCTGATCGTAAACTTCGAACGAAACATCCTGTACAGCGACGACTGGATTGGCCGAATCACGGCCTGGAAAGGCTCGCCACACGTGTGAGACTGAGATTTTCGGCTCTTTGGCCAAGCTAGACCACGAGCCTAACCGCCCAGGGTCGGCGCCCGTCGCGCCGGCCGCAGGAGTCGCCGATGAGGACGAACCGAGGATGGCGCTATCGACGAGCGGATTTGGCTGGTCCATGTGAGACCTCCCGCAGGCACCCGTGTCGCACAAACTGGCTGGCGATGTGTGTCCGTATGGGTCGTTGATACGGTGGCACACACGATCTATGGGACCCTTTCGGTCCTGTGGCGATCGCGTCATGGCGCCGTCGAAACCTGGGGCTACGCCATCTCGCGGCGCGCTTGGTTTCGTGGATGGCGCGCGATCGCAGATCAGTCACCATTAATTGCGCGGTTGAGGTCCATGGCACCGAGAAACCTTCCAGCGAGAGCTGGCTGTCTGATCCCGAGCCCATCCTTAAGCCTACGATACCGTGCATCTCCCGTCCGATCTTCGTCGCTTCCCGGTCGGAAATCAAGCCCGGCGGACTGCAGCCCGAATGCCGTTGGCAGCGCCTTCTTCATCAGGGAACGCTTCCTTGCATCAACCCGCAATTCGTTGGGCGCGCGTGGCTTTGGACTTTGCACGATGATTCGAAAAGGTCGCCAAATTGGTCGATTCAAGGCGCAGGAGTCCGACAGCCCACGACCCGGCGGGCCCACCGTTCACGCTCGCACTCTAAGCCGTCCGAATACCCGAAATAGACGACACTGCGCCTAAGCTTTCCGTCAGCGGTTGGGCACATCGTCACGCGACCGCTCCTGGGACGCGGTCGTCTCGCGGGTTTAGACTCCAGCAGCTGTCAAGCGCCACGCGCTTAGTGCATGGGCGATGCACCCTGACGCCAGGAAACCGCGAGCGGACATCAGCGATATTCGAGGCGATCCATATGACGATCTGCCCGCATTCGACTGAAACCTTGCCCTCGGTGTCACCTTTTTTGTCGCACCGGGACCAACGCTTACCTATAGGATAGCGGCCTTCCAGCGCGATATAGGTAGACTTTCCAGCGTCGGAGGGGAGAGCACAGATGACATCGAAGTGCCGCACATTCGCTCGGACCAGACGAGTAGTTCCTGCCGGAAGTCTCCTGATCGCTTTAGCGCTGATCCTCATCGCTGCCGGCTGCGGCGGGGGGAGCTCCAGTTCCTCGACCGCCCCCGCAGGTGGTGCGAGCGGCGCTCTCGAGACACGCGACGTCACGCTCATAGGCGACTACCTGCCATGGGCGTCTACCGGTCCGATGTACGCTGCTCTCGAGGACGGCTACTACAAGGACAAGGGACTAAACGTTACGATACGCGCTCCCGCCGGGTCCGCCGATGCCGCTACGACCGTCGCCGCGAATAAAGCTCAGTTTGGGATCTCAGATGTGCCGGCGATCATCCAGGCACATGCGCAAGGTGTACCGATCGTCAGCGTCGGCGCAACGTTTCGCAATTTGGCCCAAGGCCTCATATATGTGAAGGGCAGTGGTATCGAGAGCCCTTCAGACCTGGATGGCAAGACCATAGGCGTTAATCCTGATCCAGCAAATGAGGCCCTCGCGGATACCATCCTCGCCAGCGCCAATCTCAGTCAAGACAATGTCCACTATGTGGACCCAGGCTTCGGCGTTGTCAAGCTGCTTCGAGCTGGAAAGATCGCGGCCGGTGAGGCCTATCAGGACTTCGAAGGAGCGGAATACAAGGTCGCTACGGGCAAGGAACCCGGGTGGCTGTTCGGGAGGGACTATGGGGTCCCGAACTATTACAACCAAATCCTGGTCGCCAATAGTGACTGGGTAAAGGACAACCCTAATACCGCCCGCGCCTTTCTGAGTGCGACGGCCCGGGGTGTCCTGGCGTTCGCCCAGGATCCCGAGAAATACACACCAATCCTGGCGAAGCACGACAAATTTGTGCCACTAGACGTCCAAAACGCTATGGCCAGCACAGCGGCTCCTCGGCTGACCGATTCGGTCACCGACCAGGATGGCGTGCTGTGGCAGCAGACACAGATTTGGGACCAAGCCCAGAAGTGGCTACTCGATCAAGGAGTTATCCACGACTCAGTCGATCCAGGTGACTATTTCACTAACGATTACGTGGATCCCAACGTAAAGTCGTCCCCATCGGATCGATAGGTCCTGCGCTCCTGTCGCGAGGGCGCGATGGTGAAGGTCCGGCTTCGGTGGTGGCTGCCCGGCTGGCAGAAAGCCGGTGTGAGTCTCGGCGCGCCAGATGCGCGCTCGGAGAGTTTCGCCTCAAAGCCTTTTCGGATGGGGATGGCGCCGGTCCGAGATGGTCGATCGCACCAACCGTAGCGTCGAGCCCGTAGCCTGAGAGCCTGCCGCAGGCGTACGGGCGCATGGTGTGTCGGCCGGATTGTGAAACCTAGCCTTAACGCCCGCGTGACCCGGATCGCAACACGGCGACAATGCGGAGGCCCGGGAGTGGGCACCTAAGAGCGGGCTGCCTCCTCGGAGCCGCCGGCCGCGTCGCCGGCGCTGTAGAAGTGGGCGCCGGCGCCGGCTAGCGCTCCGCGTCGACGATCAGGTAGCACCCATCTAGCTTCGACAAGCCCGAGTGGCACTGTGTCTTGTGCCATTGGGCGACCCTCGACCGGGGGTGGTCCCGCCAGTGCCGAGAGGACTGTGCACTGACGGGAGCCCCCGGAGGAGGGATGGTCCGGCTTGCGCCGAGCTCGGCCACCGATCCGCCACCCGGGGCAACGAGTGGCGCTTCGGATCGTCGCCGAGTTCGAAGCAGCTGTCGTTTCCGCCGATTGCACGATGGCTCCCTGGCTGTCACCGGGGAGGTTGCAACTGCAGAGGCGATGTTGACCTGCCCGGCGATTACCTAGCGGCTGGGCGCCGGGAAGGCCGAGGCAGGGCAAATCGAGACGTGTCACCGGCCTCCCTAGTCATTCGCGGCCGCATTAAGGGTCTCGGAAGACTCCGCTGAGGTGTCGCGGAAGTGGGGCAGCACCTGGTCAGCAAAGAGTTCTATCTGCTTCTCACGATCGTCGCCCCAGAACAGAAGCATCGTGTGTCGGCAACCGGCCCGCCGGTACTCCTCGAGCCTGTTCCGGACCTCCTCCGGAGAACCGGCGATCACCTTGCACTTCTCCATGATCTCGTCCGTTACCACTTCGCGGGCGCCCTTTGCCCCGTCCCGAGCGACGGCCTCGGCAATCGGGGCAATGTCTGCCCGTGTCAGACCGGCGGTCTCAAGCAGCACGTCGGCCGATGCCTTGATGTTCTGGACCTTGTTCGATAGGTAGTACCCCAGAAGCTCGCGCGCGCCAGCGCGGCCGCGATCGCAATCCTCATCGATGCTGGAGATCAAGGTGGACCCGACATCGATTTCGTCGACATTGCGGCCGGCCTTTTCGGCACCCTTGGCCAGGTGCTCGCGCGAGTAGGGCAGAAAGGCCGGGGTCGTGATGCTCGGCGTAAGGAGCCCATCAGCGAGTTCCCCGGCGGCCTCGGTCATCCTTGGCCCGGTCGCCCCTATGTATATGGGAACGCTCCAGCGCGGGGCCTCAGTTTCCTCGGTCAGTCCCGGGACCCTGGCAGTCCATTGATCGCCTTCGAACTCGAACGGCTCCCCCTTGAGATGGCCCTGGATGATCTTTAACGCCTCGACGACGTTCGTACGAGGCTTTGCGGGGGCTCGCTCGCCCTCGCCGATCTCCTCCATAAACATCTTGGATGCCCCGAGGCCCGCGATCAGTCGTCCGGGGGCCCCAGCGTCTTGTGCGGCTCGAATATCCAAGGCGACTTGGAGCGGGTGGCGAGCGTACGAAGCCAAAATGCCCCAGCCAATCGTGATCCGCTCCGTCTCGCGAAGCAAAGTGGGAGTTATCGCGGTTACCGACCTAGCCTCACGCGAATACCTCCTCCACCACGGATAGGCCTCGCAGAGCCAAAACGTGTCGAATCCCAGGCGGTCGAGGAGACGCCCTCGATTCACAAGCTTGTCGAGAGGTTCCATAGTGAGCGAGGCGACCCCTACCCGAAACGGGTGTCTGTGATCGTTGCTTCCTTCCGGCTGTCGGTCCGTCATCGGGCGCGGGCCTCCCCTGCTGACCCAACCAGTTCGGTCGCGGGCTCGCCGCGAACTTGGGCCCAGGGAAACCGCTCAGCCACATAGTCCTGTTTGCATGGCGGGCCGACGGTGTAATGCATCTCCTGTTCGATGAGGTCAAAGATCACCGACAGATTCGACTCCAAAGCCGGAGGCCTTTGCGATCCGTCCCGTTGCCCTTGGGATGTCCCGTCGTCGTGTCGGCAGATCGCCTCCGGTTGATGTCGGTGATCACGCAGGACCGCCTTGATCGCCTCGATGTCGATCAGGCCACTTCGCCGGCGAGCCGCACGCAATAGAGATTCGACCCGCTGTTGGCGTAGATACGTGCCGGGCGAAACCGTCGGAAGAACCTTGGTGCGGTCTCGCAGACCCGGCAGTTCGGCATTGAAATGATTCGCGTGCGCGAGAGTTCCGTTGCTGGAGCTCGATATCGCGAAGTCGTCCGGCAGCCACTCGATGTTGGCCACGGTCCCCTCAGCCGCCCCGAGCATGAAGTTGCCCGCGCCTGCCCTGCGCGCGCCAGTCACCGCCCATAGCCCGTCGAGGATGGTGCGCTGCTCCAACACCGATCGAGCGAGCGTGTGAAATCCGACGCCAGTCGTGTTCCTGTCGCTGGCCAAGAGGTTGCCACAGAGGGCAAGGCCCGTGTTCGAGACGCCGATCTTGCCGACCATACCCCCTTCGGTGAAGGTCAAAAAGCGCCTTCCGTCCGGCAATTTCACGTCGAGCAACACCAACGTATCGAGCGTCGAGGGCAGCCAGTCCCAATTCTCTGCAACATACACGCTCCCATCTGCGGCGCCATCGGATACACCGAGCGACGTGCACTCCGTGGCCAAAAGCCCTGATGCCCCGTATGCTAACTCCGTCCGGCAATTCAGCACCGCGATCTCCTCCACAGGGCGGCCGGCACCTTCCGCAATCCCGCTGATCTCAGTCGCGAGCTCATTGCTCTGCGCTTGAATCGCCTCCCAATACGGACGGACCAGGCCTACGGCATCGCCCCACTTCAGGCTGCACATGTCCGCAAACCAGCGCCGATAAATCTCCACGGAACGATCGATCTCGCTCGTGGCTACGGCGCCGTGCTCTCGACCCCGCATCAGTGCATCCCCTTCTAGGGTGATTCTCTTCATCTCTCCTCGCGCGCTGTCGGTCATTGTGAGGCACCACCTTTCTCTACTCCGGCGCGATCCACGACCGTGTTGCGGAGGACGCCGATTCCTCCAATTTCACACTCCACCACATCGCCGGGTTGGAGGTAGAAATCCTGACCGTCCGTGCGGAAGCCGGCCACCCCGGCAACGGTCCCCGTTGTGACGATGTCCCCAGCGCTGTAGCCCATTGGCGAGTAATTCGCCAAGATGTCCTCCACCGTGGTGCGCATTCGGCCGGAATTCGACGATTGGCGCACCTCTCCGTTGACGCGGAGCTCCATGGCCAAGTTCCGCACGTCGCCGATCTCGTCCGGAGTGACAATCCACGGCCCGATAGGGCAAAAGGTGTCAATTGCCTTGCAGAAGCCGAAACAGCCCGACTCGAGCTCCTCACGCTGGATGTCTCTGGCGGTGATGTCGTTGAAGATGAGATACCCGCCGATGTAGTCGAGCGCATCCTCGCGCGTGAAGTCCTTGCCTGCCTTGCCTATTACGACGGCCAGTTCAAGCTCATAGTCCAACTCTTTGGTTAGGTGATCTGGGTAGACAATCGCGTCGTCGGGCCCGACTATTGCATCGACGTTCTGGAGGTACACGACATTGCGAAGCTTGAAGTCGAAGCCGGCGCTCTGGAACTCCGTTTCGTGCTCGGCGAAGTTCCCGGCAGTGTGAATGAGCTTCTTCGGAGCGATCGGCGCTCGAAGGCGCACCCGATCGAGTCTCATTCCCGGGTCCCGAGCCTCGAGGGCGACGTGGAGCTCGCCTTCATCAGCCTCGAACACGCTCCGCATGTTGTCGTAGGGAAGCCGTACCACGTGCTCTCCCGTTACTACGCCGGGATACTGGGCGCCGTACTCGTCTTCAAAGGTTACGAGCTTCAATCATCCACTCCATTGCCAGGCACATGCACCCACAGATCCAACGCGACCGTGCAGCCCGCCACCGGCATGGGCTCAGGCACCTGCATGCCGGAGAAGGGAATAGGCGTGTCGGGAAGTCGTCTCTGCCAGACTCGATAGGCCGGGTAGAAGTCATGGAGATCGGTGTGAAATTGCTGTGCCCTCACCGTATTTCTGAGCGAGGTTCCGGCTGCCGTGCAGATCCCCTCCGCGGTTCGCAATATGTGCTCCATCTGCGCCTCGATGCTGGAGGCGAAGTACGGAGTCGTCTCGTCCTCAACAGCCGACTCGACGATTCCCTTGGAGTCGACAGCCAGAAGCCCCGAAATGAACAGCATGTCCCCCACTCGAACGCCCGCGCTGTGCCCTTCGTAGCTGGCGAAGTCTTCGCTGCGCACCGTTTCTCTCGGCAGCTGAGAATCCTTGGTCGTAGCAATCACATTGATCTCGATCCGTCCCTCGGCGATCCCGAAGCCCGAGGACGGCAGGACCGTCGTCGCTGGAGTCTCCGCGTCGTAGAATTCACGCCATACTCGGTTGAACGCAGGTATGTCGTCGATATCTCGAACGTATACCTGCGCTTTCACGACGTCGTCCAGCGAGGATCCCGCTGTTTCCAGGGCCGGAGCGATTCGCTGCGCAAGGATGTAGTCGGTTTCCAAGGCTGCCTCCGTGCCACCCCAGATCATCCCGCCTTGAAGCCTCGCAGCGGGCGCGATTCCCGATTCGCCCGAAGCCATCGCGCCTGCCCCGAACACCCAATCGCCGACCCTTGAGGCCGTGCAATAGCCCGAGGATGAGGGGACGTACAGTTCCGGAGCGTACGTGAGCTCGACATCATCCCGGAGCCGGTTCTTGACTGCTATGGCCGAGACGTCGATGGTTGCGTTGCGGTGGAGAAACCCTGCCTGAAGCACGGAGGTGCTGGGTGGAATACGCCCATCGAACCTCCTCCTTCTAACCACGTGGTACGGATCGACAACTCGCGGGTTGCGGTAGTACTGGTCGAGCCGCACAACCCCGGACAGGGAACTGTCCACATCGGCTAACACAGCTTCCAGGCGGTCATAGATCACATCCGCCTCACGCTCTCCCTGCTCCCTGCCCCATCGCAGGTGAGTGTCGCTGCCGGCTTTCGCCGCCGTGTCGCCGCTGCTCGCGGTGGAGAGGCCAACGCCGGTTACGAAAACCCAGGGCCCCGCCACCACCGCGCCGCCATGCTTGACGTGTCCGTTGCCGAGCTCCGTGACAGCCGCCCTTTCGACGGCCTCCCTGCCCTCGGGCATCACGTCGCCACCGGTGCCGCGCGGAGGTTAGGTGCAGAGGCGGCGAGCGCTGGGCGAGGCAGCACGCTTCCGTTTCGTACATTGACGCCGGACGCGAGACCCGGGTCCGCCGCGACTGCCTCGTCCACTCCGAGGGCTGCCAACTTTCGTACGTAGGGCAACGTTGCGTTCGTGAGAGCCCGTGTGGATGTCACCGCCACCGCCGCCGGCATATTGGGAACGCAGTAGTGAACAACTCCCTCGGCGACGTAGGTCGGATCGTCGTGGGTCGTCCGGCGGGAGGTTTCCGCGCAGCCCCCCTCGTCGATTGCGATGTCAACGATCATGCTGCCCGCTTTCATTCGGACGACAGCGCCGCGGGTAATCAACCGTGGAGTGCGGGCGCCGGGCGACAGCACCGCACCGACCAAGAGGTCGGCTCCACGGGACTGCTCCTCGATCATTGCTCCGTCAGACATCAATACCCTCACGCGGCCGGCAAAGAGATTCTCAAGCCGCCGAATCCGCGGCAGCAACCGCTCAAGGATCGTAACGTCGGCACCCATCCCGGCAGCGATCCGTGCGGCTTCCGTACCTGCGCACCCACCACCCAGCACGACGACGCGGGCAGGCGCCACCCCGGAGGCACCCCCGATCAGGATGCCACTACCTCCCTGCGGACCCTGGAGGAAGTACGCGCCTGCCTGGGTGGCCAGGCGTCCGGCAATCTCGCTCATCGGCTCAAGCAAAGGGTGGCCGCCGTCGAGGCTCTTCACGGTCTCGTAGCCGATGGCGTACGTCCCGGACTCAGCCAGCGCCTCCGCCAACGGCTCGTTGGCGGCTAGGTGAAGGAACGTGAAGAGCACGAGGCCGGGGTGCAGAAGCTCATAGTCACTGGCGATCGGCTCCTTGACCTTGACCAGCAGCTCACTCTCTGCCCATAGGTCCGCTCGAATGCAGATGCTCGCGCCGGCCTGCAGATAAGCCTGATCCGCAAATCCCGCGCCCGCGCCCGCGCCCGCCTCGACCAGAACCGTGTGCCCATCCCCGATGAGCTCGCGTACTCCGGCCGGCGTTAGCCCGACCCGCCGCTCACCCGCCATCGTTTCTCTTGCGACCGCGACCCTCATCGCTAAGCGTGCGCGGCTACGACTGGCGACATGCCTATTTCCTCGCCGGTAGCCGCGAGCACGTGCCGCATCTTCGTTACCAGCTCGTCAAGCACTGCCTCGTCGGCGATCAGTGGGGGCGCGACCTGCAGCACCGGGTCGCCGCGATCATCCGCGCGAGCGATCAGGCCGACCTCGAGCAACCGCCGGGGAACGATCTCACGCACTATCCGTGCGACCTCCTCGGATTCGAAGCGTCCGTTCGAGTCGTCCTTGACCATCTCGGCGGCGAAGAAGAAGCCGTGGCCGCGGATATCGCCCACAATCGGCAGCGGTAGGACCTCCTCCTCCAAGCGCCGCCGTAGATAAGGCCCCAGCCGGCGAACGTTGTCGAGGACCTTCTCACGTTCGAAGATCTCGATGTTGTGGAGGGCGATGGCTGCCGATAGTGGATGGCCGCCGAACGTGATCCCGTGGAGGAGGGTCGTGCCGGGTTGGTAGAGGGGCTCCGCGATCCGCTCATGGACGAGCACGGCTCCCATGGGTGCGTAGCCGGAGGTGAGACCCTTGGCGACCGTGATGAGGTCGGGCCGACCGCCATAGACCTCCCCCCCGAACCATTCGCCTATGCGCCCGAAGCCCGAAATCACCTCGTCGGCCACGAGCAGAATTCCGAAGCGATCACAGATCTCACGGAGGCCCTCCCAATATCCGGGTGGCGGCACGAGGCAGCCACCTGCATTCTGGATTGGCTCCGCGATAACCATCGCGATCGTGTCCGGACCCTCCTCGTCAATGACTTCCTGAAGCTCATCGAGCAATGATGCGGTCAGCTGCCGGTCGGTGAGCTCGGAGCGGAAGGGGTTCGTGCTCGAGACGTGGCGGGTGCTGATCGCGGGCTCGCCGAACGGCTCCCTAAACCGGGGCACGCCGGTGAGCGCGAGCGCTCCCATCGTGATCCCGTGGTAAGCGCGATCACGGGCGATCGCCTTGCGCCGCTCGGGCTCACCGTTCTCGGCGTGGTATTGGAGCACGATCTTCCAGGCCGCTTCGACCGATTCGGATCCACCGTTTGTGAAGAAGACCGCCTCGATCCCCTCGGGGGCAAGCCCGGCCAAGCGCGACGACAGCTCGATGGCCGGTGGGTGGGCGGTCGCCCAGTTCGTGTTGAACGGCAGTCGCCTGAGCTGGTCGCCGGCCACTTCCGCCATCTCGTCGCCGTAACGGTAGCCGATCTGGCAGCAGAACAGGCTCGAAAGTCCGTCGAGATAGCGGCGCCCGTCGGTGTCGTAAACGTACGATCCCTCGGCCCGCTCGAGTACGAGGAGCTGCTTTCCACCTGATGTATAGGCGCCGTTCGCGGCGAAATGGAGCAACAGGTGGTCGTGATTCACCGCCACCGGGAAGTCACCACCTTCGTGCGCGTGTAGAACTCGATCGCATCGAAGCCGTTGGCGTGGAGATCGCCATACATCGAGTCCTTCCAACCAGCGAACGGAAACCAAGCAATCGGTGCCGGTACACCAATGTTGACTCCGACCATTCCGGCGGCGATCCGATAGCGGTACTCGCGGGCGGCTTCGGCCGACGAGGTGAATATTGCCGAGGCGTTCCCGTACCGGCTTCGGTTTGCGATCCCGATCGCCTGGTCGAGATCGTCGGCGCGAACCACCGTGAGCACTGGTCCGAAGAGCTCCTCACGCACGGCGGTGGCGTCGAGCGCGACCCGGTCAATGATCGTCGGTCCTAACTCGGCCGCACCTGGACCGCCGTCGCCGCGGCCGTCAAGCACGAGCTCCGCGCCCTCGTCGAGCGCACTGGCGATGTCAGCCTCAAGCCGCTCGCGCGCGTCGACGCCGATCAGCGGCCCG
>JBOGZC010000083.1:0-13976 GCA_050697075.1 Solirubrobacterales bacterium
GGCGCCCAGTGGGTCGTCCGGGCCGAGCTCGAGGCAACGGGCGGCGATGAGCGCGGCCGCATAGGCCTGGGCGGCGACGTAGTCGAGCTCGCCGAGCGCGCTCGCGCGGGCGTCGGCCACCAGCTCCCCCGAGCTTGGCCCGAGCTCCGGCGAAGTGCGGGTCTCCGGGTGCCACTGCACGGGCGCCAGCAGGCCCTCCGGATCGCCGCCCAGCAGGGCGGGAAAGGCGGCGAGCCCGGGCGAGAGGCCGCCCCGGAGGGTGCTCGGGACTAGGCGGGCGCCGGGGGCTGGGTTGACACATATGATGGCGCTGAGTTAGCCCAAACACGCCTGAAGCGCCAAGGCGCGAGGCCAGGAACGGGGAGGGTCTAGAGCATGAAGTTGGAAGTCCGCACCACCCGCTGCGCTGCGATGGTGATCGGCGCCGCCCTCGCTCTCCTCCTCTTGGCCGCCGCCGCGCCAGCGGGCGCCTCCGCCGAGCCCATCACGATCTCGGTGCTGTCGGGCCGCGCCGACCTCGTCAGCGGTGGCGATGCGCTGGTGCGCATCGGCGGCGTGAGCTCGACGAACGGCCTCAAGGTCACCGTGGGCGGCACGAACCGCACGAAGGCCTTCGCCAAGCGCGCCGACGGCGCGGTAGTCGGGCTCGTGCGCGGGCTGAAGCTCGGGCGCAGCGCGATCATCGCCCGAGCCGGCACGCGCGCCGCGCAGTTGATGGTCACCAACCACCCGAAGAGCGGGCCCATCTTCTCCGGCCCGCAGCTGCAGCCGTGGAAGTGCCAGGCCACCGCGAAGGACGCCCAGTGCAACGAGCCGGCGAAGTTCACCTACGTCTACAAGTCGACCGACCCGAGCAAGTCCGGCTTCCAGCCGTACGACCCGGCCAACCCGCCTTCGGATGTCGCGACGACCAAGACCCAAAACGGCCAGACGCTGCCGTTCATCGTGCGCATCGAGACCGGCTACCTCGACCGCGACCAGTACCAGATCGCCGTGCTGTTCCGGCCGGGCAAGCCCTGGGCGGCCGTGGCACCACAGCCGCAGTTCAACCACAAGCTGCTGATCCACCACGGCGCCTCATGCGGCGCCGACCACCAGACGGGCAGCGCGCCGGGGGTGACCGACTCCGAGGCGGAGCACGCACTTGGGCTCGGGTTCGCGACGATGTCGCACGCCCTCGACAACGCCGGGCACAACTGCAACCTGGCCTCCGAGGCCGAGTCGCTGATCATGACCAAGGAGTACCTGATCGACCACTACGGCACGCTGCGCTACACGATCGGCACCGGCTGCTCGGGCGGGTCGCTGGCCGAGCAGTGGATCGCCAACGCCTATCCGGGCGTGTACCAGGGGATCATGCCGACCTGCTCCTTCCCCGACGCGTGGAGCACGGCGACGCAGTTCCTCGATTACCACCAGACGCTGCGCTACTTCAAGGACCCGACTCATTGGGGCGCAGGCGTGGCGTGGACGCAACAGCAGATGGCAGACGTCGAGGGCGGTCCCGACGGCGTCGTGAACGCGCAAGTCTCGGACAGCGCGCAGTTTCACGTCGTGATCCCGACCGATCCGTGCGCGGGCGTCAGTGACCAGCAGCGCTACGAGCCGACGACCAACCCGGGCGGTGTGCGCTGCGCGATCCAAGACGCGGCGATCAACGTCTTCGGCCCGCGGCCGATGTCGGTATGGACTCCGCAGGAGAAGCAGATCGGCCGCGGGTTCGCCGACACGCCGGTCGACAACGTCGGCGTGCAATACGGCCTCGGCGCGCTGCAGCAGGGCCAGATCACGCCGGCCCAGTTCGTCGACCTCAACCAGAAGGTTGGCGGCCTCGACCCCGACG
The DNA here is from genome assembly GCA_050697075.1 of Solirubrobacterales bacterium. Taxonomy (GTDB): domain Bacteria; phylum Actinomycetota; class Thermoleophilia; order Solirubrobacterales; family 70-9; genus AC-56. The sequence goes on from JBOGZC010000083.1 coordinate 1,844, forward strand.
CGAACCACACGCTCCGACGGATGCGCGCCGACCACACGGTGCTCGCCAACGCGTACCGCAGCGGCATGATCAACGAGACCAACAACCTCAACCGCACGGCGATCATCGACTGCCGCGGGCCGAACCCGGGGCTCTTCCACGACGCCTACCGGGCCTTCGCGGTCCGCGCCCGGCTCAACCGCGCGCACGGCAACCACGCCAACCAGCTCATCTGGGAGGGACCGGTTGTGTTGACCGCCGACAACCAGTGCGGACTCAACGCCTTCTTGGCCCTGAACCGCTGGCTCGCCGCCGTGGAGAAGGACCAGGCCCAGGGGACGGTGGCCCAAAAGGTCGCCCGCGACAAGCCCAAGGACCTGACCGACCGCTGCTACGACGGGTCCGGCCACAAGCTCTCGAACGGCCTCTGCCCAGGTGGCGTGGTGAACGTCGAGGGCACCCCCCGCACCGTGGCCGGCGACGCGATCACCACCGACACCAACAAGTGCCAGCTCAAGCCGCTCAACCGCAGCGACAACTACGGCCCGATCGCGTTCACCGACCAACAGTGGGCGAAGATGCAGACGCTCTTTTCCAATGGCGTCTGCGACTTCTCGAAGCGGGGCGTCGCCCAGCAGGGCACGGTCCCGTGGATGACCTACCAGGACGCCCAGGGCAAGGTCATCTACGGCGGCCGGCCGCTCGGCGCGCCACCCACGAGCAAGGTGCTGCACCCGTAGCTCGCCAGAGCTCCTTCGCCTCGCCGGGGGGCTGGGAAACGGTCAGGCCGATGGGGATGGCTTAACCGGTTTCGGTGGAGTGCGAGCGCTCAGCCGACGAGTTCGGGCGTCAATTCCTCGGACCGGTCGTGGGGCGTTCCGGTCCCGTCCTCGGGCGGTCCACCGTCGCCTCCGTTGCGCGCGCGGCGACGAGTGAGCCAGCGTGGCGCGGCGATGACGAGACTGAGACCGATCCCGGCGACTGCGGCAGCGATCGGCCAGACATTTGGGTCTCCCTTCTGGATTGTGACTATCCCTGAACCCAGAAGCACCAGCCCGAGCGCCGTACGAATGAAGCCGGTCGGCGCCCGGCTCGACAAGGCCGAGCCGATGACCACGCCCGGCACGGAGCCGAGGAGTATGTTGCCTGCGAGGCCGAAATCGACGTTGCCGCCGATGATGTGAGCGATCCCGGCCGCCCAAAGGAGGATCGCCGCGTGGAAGATGTCGGTGCCGACCACCCGTCGCGGCGTGAGCCGGAAGACCGTGATCAGAAGGATCGCGATCACGGTCCCCGAGCCCGCCGACGTGATCCCGATCACGAACCCAGTGGTTGCTCCGATCACTACGGCGGCAACCTTGTGGCGGCGGCGAATCTCGAAGTCGTCCCGCTCGTCGATCAGCTTGCTGAGGAACAGGGCTCGCCCAAGGGTGATGATCCCGACCATCAAGAGGGTGCCGCCGAGCATCGCGTAGAGCAGCGAGTCCAGCTTGTCTTCACCGATCTGAGATCCGAGGAAGGAGATCAGGAAGACACCGGTGATCGCGGCGGGGACGCTGCCGATGGCGAGCCAGAAGACCATCCCCATGTTCACCGTCTTCATCCGGAAATGACGCCAGCCGCCGACGGTCTTGGTGATCGCCGAATAGAAGATGTCGGTGCCGATCGCAGTCGTCGGCTGGATCCCGAAGATCAGGATCAGCAACGGCGTCATCAGCGAGCCGCCCCCCATTCCGGTCATGCCCACCAGCACGCCGATGCCCAGTCCGAAAACGATGATTGTCGGGTCCATGGGGGTTCTTGCCCGACGCGATCTGTTCACGATCTTCCTGACTTCTTTAGTCAGGAGGGCAAGAAGGGGATCCTACATGACCGCAATCTCCCCGGAAGGGGCCGGTCTAGGTCGCGGGTCAGCTGGGCATGAGACCTAGGCAAAGTCGCGGCGATGAACTGGCCCGGACCTCAAAAGCGACCCACGCGGTGAACTCCCTGGTCGTCCACGATGAATCTCGCCCACTCGTCCTCATGCGTGTCCTTGATCCCGTACTCGCCAGGGTCCACCCGAATCAATTCGATCCAGTCGTTGAGCGCTGCCGATGGGTCGTCCCCCGAGCACCGGCCGATCTGCTCCCATTGGTCCTCGCCTAGGTGGTGGCCAATCACGAATACCAAGCCGTTGCCTCCTTCGTGTGGAGACGGGCCGCTGCCCCGGCGGCCCGAGCCCGAGACTTCCGGCGCGTTCGTTGCATCGAGGTGCGCGAGGATGGGCGAGAACCCCACCAGCCAGACACCTCCGAGCAACGCTATCCGGGCGGGCGGATCGGCCTGGTTAAGGGGCTGTGAAAGGACAGCTCTCGCAGAGGAGGCGAGTTGTCACTGGGCCGAGAACTCATTAAGGCGTGAGTGGGCAGATCGTTCAGCGCACGGCGATCGCCCCGCCGGATAGGTTGGCAGGGAAGGAGCACCAAATGAACGAGCGTGACGAACTGAGGAGGGTAGGGCGCCGGTTCGATCTGGACGAGACGGAGTTCGCCGACCAACCGCAACGGCGGGACTGGACCACGGTTCAGGTTGAGGGTCGCCTCTCGATCCTCTTGGACCTCGTCGATCGCTGGCAGGAGGAGGCCGAGACGGTCGATGCGGCGCTTCAAGAGGCGTACCGACTTCACGCCAGCGAGTTGCGGGCGGAGCTGCGCCGAATGCTCGTCCGCTATTCGAGCGAGCGCGACGCGGGCGCGGGTTGAGTGCCTGCAAGCCGGCCCTAGTTCACGGCTCCTTCACCTGCGCCGTCAGCGTGCGCGGATAGCCTCACGCCGAGGCGCCTGATCGATGCAAAGGCTGAACCGGCCCCCGTGCATCGACGTCGCAGGGACGCGACAGGCGCCTCCTCGAGCAAGCCACTTAACCGGCGCCTCTGCGCCAACAGGGTGGTTCCGAGAAATGACCGAGGAATGACTGCGATGACGCTCATAGCCTTCGTGTTTGCGGCGGCGCTCGTTTGCCTCCTGGCTCGGGATTGATTCCGCGCAAGGGATCTCGGTCGCCTCGCCTAACTTCACAGGCCCTTCACCGCGTCGATGAGACCGCGAACTAGGCTCCGCCGCCGAGAGGTCGCTCAAGGCGATGCGGAAGTCATAGCCCCGCATCTGCGGTGCAGGAGGGCTGCGACCTCGGGATGCGAGCCGCGGTCCTCGCCGGGAGGACCCGCTCGCATCTGTTTCCGTTCTGGATTGAAGGTGATTGGGTCAACGAGGAGGTGCCGGTGGCGTTCGTCTGTTGCTCACGCCCGAGCTAATGCGCTTCTTCCTCACACTGACGATCTTCGCCCTGGTTGTGATGACACCCGTTGGCTGCGGCGGTTCCGACAGTGTCACGACTGCGCCGGGAGCAGAGTCCCAGAAGGTGACTGACGTGCTCGCGGGCTATTACGCGGCGCGGGCCGACGGTGATGCCAAGCGGGCATGCGGTTACATGAGCCCCGGTTGGCAGGCCGAGCTGATCCGGCTGATAAACGAGCAGCCGAACAACGCTTCCCGGCCCCCCTTTCGCTCCTGCGCCGCTGGCATAGGCTCCGTCCTGCGCACTCCCGGCGCCCGCAATCAGGCGATGAACGTGCAGGTCAACGGGGTCAGGGTCTCCGGCCACTCGGCGAAGGCGAAGGCGACCAGAACGTCCAGCAATGGCCGTACCACCTCTACGACCGACTACACGTTGACAAGGACCGCTGGGCAGTGGAAGATCGCGCCAGGGAGCGGCTCGACCACGATCAGCCCCGTCCCGTAGGCACTAGTCTCCGCCGGCAGCGACCGCCGGTATCCCTCGGCGGGCTCCAGGTCCGACGCCCAGATCGAACCGCCACCCATGCGCTCAATCGACCCGAACGCCGATCCCCGTTGGAGCTCATCGGCGGCCCTCTTCGTCTGCTGCACGGCGCTGGCCCTGATCGGGTGTGGGGAGACGGAGTCGACACCGCAACTCGCCCAAGCGCCCACCCCGGGGCACGGCAGCGCTCCAAAGGACCGCGCACCGCATCCCGGACCCCCGTACGACGTCGCCAGCCACGCTCAAGAGCGTTCGCTTGCGCCGGCGCCGGAATCGCGACCCAAGCCGAAGGCGGGCAATCCGCGCTCGATGCCACCGGCCTCGGCCGGGACCAATGGCTCCTTCGTTCCTCCATCGGCTACCGAACTGGAGAGGCACAGCCCCCAGTCGGTTGCGCAGGTCGTGGACCAACCCGCCGGCGAAGTGGCGGTCCTGCTGAACGGGATCGCTCTCGCGCCGCCAAGCGCCCCCGAGACGGTCAAGGCGACGATCACGGCCGCCAACACGATCGTGGGCACGCCCTACGTGTGGGGCGGCGGCCATGACTCCTGGCACTCGCGTGGATATGACTGCTCCGGAGCGGTGAGCTTCGCGCTCGCAGGGGGCGGCTTTCTCGGCGCGCCGCGCACCTCAAGCCAGCTGGAGTCCTGGGGCAAGCCCGGCCCGGGACGATGGCTGACCGTATATGCGAACGGCAGTCATACCTATGCCGTGATCGCCGGGTTGCGGTGGGACACAGTGGGGGATGCCAGAGGGTCCGGGCCGCGCTGGCATATCGCGCTGCCCTATCCCGCGGGCTTCGTCGCTCGCCACCCTGCGGGCTATTGACAAGGTGCGCGTCCCGCGCGGAGTGGTCTCAGGAGCTGTATGCGCGCGCGCCTCCACCGCCTGTGACGCCGACCAAGAAGCCAGCTGATGGAGATCGCCCTCGCCATCGCATCGGCGTTCTTCTTCGCCCTGGGGACCGTCCTTCAGCAAAGGGGGGCGGTGGCGGAGCCCGCAGGCGCCTCGGCGCGGGGGGCCGCAAGGCTCCTCGTGCGCCTCTCCCGCAGGCCGGTCTGGATCGGAGGGATGCTCGCCGACGGGCTCGGCTTCGTGTTTCAGGCGGTGGCGCTGGGGATCGGAAAGCTCGTGGTCGTGCAGCCGGTCTTGGCCACCAGCGTCATCTTCTCCCTTCCCCTCGGTGCGCGCCTCACTGACCAGCACATCAGTCGCCGCGACCTGCTCGCCGCCGTCTCGGTCACGGCGGGTCTGGCGGTCTTCCTGGTCGTTGGGGATCCGACCGGAGGGCGCGACGATGCCCCGTTCGGCGACTGGCTGTTGGCGTTGGTCCCGATTGTGGCGCTTAGCGCTGTGCTCCTCGCTGCTGGATTGCGCGCTTCGCTCGGCGTCAAGGCCGCGCTGCTCGGCACTGCGGCGGGGCTCTTCTTCGGGCTGAGCGCGGCGCTCACCAAGGCGACCGTGGACCAGCTGGACGAGGGCGTCTTGCACGTCTTCGCCACCTGGCACGCGTACGGCCTCTTGGCGGTGGGTTACGCCGGGATGACGCTAAGCCAGATGGCGCTCCAGACTGGGATCCTGGCGCCGGCGATGGCCACCTTCAGCATCCTCGACGCGGTGACTAGCGTCGTCCTCGGCGTCACGCTGTTTCACGAGACGCTTCGCGACGATCCGCTCGGGATCGTGCTCGACCTCGGAGCGCTGGGGGTGATGTCCGCGGGGCTGATCGTGCTCGCCGGCGCGGAGGGCGCTCGGCAAAGTCGGCTTAGGGCACCTGGTCGGTGAACTCGCAGTCCGTGGCCGTGTCGGTTCCGCCCGAGCCGCCGCAGATGTCGTACTCGGGACCGCCGAAGAGATGGTCATTGCCCTCGCCGCCACCGACGAAGTCCTCGCCGCCGCCGATCGTTGTCCCATCTGCGGCGTAGTTGTCGCCGTAGCCGACGTCGCTGCCGCCCAGCATGTAGACCTGATCCGTGCCGGAGCCCTCGGCCGTGCCGGTCTTGGTGGCGCTGTCGCCGGCGGCCAGGTCATTGCTCGGCCCGGAGCTGATGATGTCGTTACCGCCGCCGGTGGCCGCGCCCTGCTCTGAGTAGCTGTCTCCGACCTCGAAGTCCTTTCCGGAGGAGCTTGTAAAGACGTCGTTGCCACCGCCGGTCGCCGCTCCGCTTCCGAGCGCGTAGCTGTCACCAATCAGCGTGTCATTGTCGTCTTGGCCCTGGAGGTAGTCGTCACCTCCACCGCTGGCGCTGAAGCCATGAGCGGCGTAGTTGTCGCCGACGGCCAGGTCATCGCCGAATTGACCAGCGATCATGTCCCTGCCGGTGGACCCCTGGACGTCAGCGCCGAGGCCGACATTGTCCCCGACGATCAGGTCGCCGGCGTAACTGCCATCGAGGCTGTCGTTCCCCGGGCCGCCGATCAGGGTCGAGGAGCGGTCATTCTTCAGCGAATCTTTGCCGGCGTAGATGAAGTCGTTGCCGCCGCCGCCGCAGATCACGTCGGCTCCGCCATTGCCGATGATCCAGTCGTCACCGCCGGTGCCGACGATCACGTCGGATCTCTGTGTGCCGACGATGACAACGCTTCGGCCCGGGCCCTGGATTCGGTGTCCGGGGGGCGATGCGGTCACGTTCGCCGTCTTGTCGAAGCAGGTCTTGCTGCTGGTGCTCTTGCTGGCGACGGTCTTGCGAGAGGCCGCGACGTAGATCGGCGTCTTGACCGATGGTGAGGAGCCGCGATCGGTGCGGACCTTGTAGCTCAGGGAGTCGACCCCGTGGAAGTTGCGGTCGGGCCTGTAGACGAAGCGCTCAGGATTCCTGGAGGTATTGACGCCGGCCAGCGAGCCGTGGTTGGGGCGATCGGTGATCACGTACTTCTGCCCCGACGGAGGCAGTCCCTTGCAGGGGAAGCTCGAGGCCACTGAAGTGTTGGCAAAGGTTGAGATGCCGCGGGCGAAGCAGCGGATCGGAATCGTCATCGTCATCTGGACCGAGGCGATCGCCGAGTTGCCGCCGGCGTTGCTGGCGCGATAGGTAAAGCCGTCACGACCGAAGTAGCGTGGGTCGGGGCGATAGCTCAACTCCCCGGTCCGTGAGTCGAAGTTGACGATCGACCCGTGCGTCGGCTGCTCCACGATCTCGTATGTCGGCGGTCCGGTGCTGGTGCAATCGAGGCTGACGGCCAGATTGTGGCCTTGCTCGGTGGAGAGTTCGACCTTGTGGCAAGTGGGCGAGTGAGGGATGACCGTGAAGTCGACCCGCGCCGTGTTCGAGTCGCCGGAGGAGTTCGAGGCCTTCCAGGTGAAGTAGTCGGTGCCGGCATAGTTCCGACTCGGGGTGTAGGTGAAGGTCTCGGCGTTGTAGTCGACGTGAAGCGAGCCGTGACGCGGCTGTTGCACGATCTTGTAGGAGTCAACGACCGGGGCGAAGCAGCGAATGCTGCCGCTGACCGGCCGGTCAGAGCGGGTGGTGAAGCTCTTGTCAAAACAGGTCGGGGGCGGCAGCGTGCTGGCCTGGCTCGGGCTGGTCGATTGCAGGCCGGCCATGGAGACAAGGCAGAAAAGGCTGACCGCGATTAGCGCATGAAAACGTGAAGAAGCTGCCATCGCCTCGATCGTGGGTGGGGGCTTGTTGCCGTCGCTCTTTTACGGAAGCCCGATTTGCAGCCCAAAACGGGCCTACAACAACCCTTCGGAACGTTGGGAGCCTTCCTCGCTCGGGGACGGCAGACTCTGGCCGAACGTTCGATAGAGGGCGCCGGGTCGCCGTTTGCGCTGCCTATCCCACCTGCCCGGCACGCGCGGCCACACGGCCGTCACCGACGTGACGGATGTCGATTACCGGGTCGCCGGCGCCGTCAGTCGGCCAGCACGCTTCGCTGACCGTAGGCCGATCGCCGACCGACGCTCCGATACGACCATGCCCACATCCACAGAGCCGACTTGTCCTCCTCTGATACCGATAGCCGGCTGATGCGCTGTTCAATCAACTCGAAGGGCAGACCCTCGCGAGTCCAGCGCGCCACCTTGTCTCGAATACCTGCCATTGAGGACGCCTCCTCGGTCGGACTGGTCCGCGCCCGGTCGTGCCCTTCCGCGTGCCGGACTACGGCGAACCTCGAAGCTAACGAGAGTCATCTGAATTCTGCGTTAAGAGACGCCTCCGGCAACGGATAGACCATGGCGGCGTCATGGGCTCGTCTACGGAGAGTCGCGGAGGGAGCGCAGTGCGTCTCCAGCCGAGGCCCACCCGTCCAGCCGCTTGGCGCCACTCGCTTGGACCCTGCGCTCCAGAGGCGACCCGGGGGTCGTCACCAGTTTGATACCCCCGTCGCCGCGCGCTTTGAGCTTGCCGGAGGCCGCCACCAGCACGGAAAGACAACCGACATCAATGGCACGACAGCCACGAAGGTCGACGACGACCCCCGTGGCGCCCTCCATGATTGCGGAGTCGAGCAGCTCACTCCAGTTCCTCACGGCGGGAGCATCGAGTTCCCCGTCGACTTCCACAAGCATTATGCGTCCGGCCGTACTTGACCTGACCGCGGCGTCCCCCCATGGAAGCGGAACTGGGGACTCGCCCACCCGAAGGTCGCCGTCCGCGTCAGCCATCCCGGCCTGTGCCTCTCTCACTCCTCTCGAATGGAATGCCGCCTCAACTGGAAGGAAGAGAGGAAAGGAGAGTGCCTTCGGCGACTGCCCTGTTCACCTTACTCCGATCCTGCTCGGGCGGAGCGGTATGACTGACCGCTGAGATCAGCGTGCCGAACGCGAGCATGAGAAGCACGATCATCAGCAGGCGCTCCTTCCTGCGGAGATGCCGAGCGTCATCAGCCCTGCCGCCCGGTAGTTGACCTCAGCCGGCGTCTTGACCGGTGACTCGGGGATGTAGCGCACTGAGGCCCTGGCGCCCTTCGGGATCCGACCGCGCCACGTCGCGGCCCTGATCGAGTCCCGGCCCTGCGGAGATACAGAGTTTCCACACCTCCGAGAGTGCCGAGACGGAGCGCCAACGACCTGTCGCAAGAGGTCGCGTTACTGCCGGATTCTCCCCAGGGCGAGCCCGAGCGCGTCGCGGCCTGATTCGGCGGTCCATGAGGGTGGGCTGAAGATCACGACGCTCCTCGCCGCGCTGCCGGAACGTAGACGAGCCATGTGACGAGCGCGAGACCGGCCGCTGCGACCAGCGGCAGGACCAGGCTCGTGTTCAGCAGCAGTGCGCCGGCAAGCGCCCCGGTCAGCATCGCCACCACCGCGGCGACCCGGCGGGCCGTGCCCTTGCCGGAGCCCCCTGCCGCCGGTGACTCGGCTGCGAGCCCGGTCAACGTCATCGTGAGCACGGTGGTCGTCAGGTCGGGCACGCCGAGACGCCGAACGGTCGCGTTCCGAACGCCCATCGCGAACGCCAGTAGCGCGATCACGATGTCGCCCGAAGCCGCGTTGGGACGAATGTCGACTGCGGCGGCCAACACGGCCGCCACGCCGAGCAGCGACACCTCGACCGCAAGCGCACGGGCGATGTGCGCCGGATGGCGGTCTCCCATTCGCGCCGCGAGGACGCCGCCGCCGCCTGCGCCCAGGAGGAAGGCGCCGAGCGACACCAGCGGCGCGACGACGGGGAGGCCGCCGCTGCCGGCGATGCCAAAACCGAGGAAGACGATGTTCCCGGTCATGTTCGCCGTGAAGACGCGGCCGAGTCCGAGGTAGCTGACGGCGTCGACGAGCCCGGTCGTGAAGGTCAGCACCAGCAGCGCCCGGGCAAGGGGATGCTGGATGCTGCGAGCAGCGCGCCCAAGCGCCTCCCGATCGAACTTCGCCGGCTGGCCGGATGCAGCCGTCTCATTCATCGGTCACCTCCGTCTCGGCCGAGCCGACCGCGGCAGATGCGCTCAGCCGGCCTGCATCTCCTGCATGTTCTTGAGGATCACGGCCTCGGTCTTTCGAAGCTCTTCGGCGGGGTTGAAGGTGAGGTACTCGGTTCCGGCCTCGGCGATGGGGATGTGGCCCGGTGGAAGGTAGAAGGCATCCCCCTCCTCGAAGACCTCCTCGTGGTCGGCGAACCGGAAGGTCAGCTTGCCCTTAAAGACATATCCCCAATGGGGGCACTGGCAGCTGTCGTCTGGAAGTCCCTTGAGCATGGGGGTCGCATCGATGCCTTCCTTGAAGGTTGCGAAGCTGACTGTGTAGCCCTCGATGTCCTCATGGCGGTCTTCCACGGGACCGTAGTCATCGACCGTCGCGCTGTCCCTCGATACCTTTGGCATCTCGACTCCTCTCGCTCGCTACCCCCCTTCGGCACGAGCCTATATCCAACAACAGAGCGCGTGCGGCGGTCGGCGCCGTTGCTCATTTCCGGCGCAGCAGGCGGGCCAGTGGGCCCGGGCGGGGCGGCTCGACCTCCTCCCGCAGCGGCAGGCGCCCGGCGCGGCGGGCGTTGACCACGCAATTCGTATGCGCGTGACGGCGCCGCGAGGGGTCGCCGTTCGGCAGCACCAGGACGTGGTCGCTAAGGGCGGGGAGCAGGCCGCCGCATAGCGGGCAGCGGTAGGTGGCGGGTTTGCGATTGCCGGCTGGGCGCACGGCGTACCAGCGAGCCTTGCGGAAGTCGTCCATCGGTCGGCGAGCACGAGTCGCGTCGGCCATCGCCGCAGTATCTCGCGGAGCCGGGCTTCGGCTTACCCCGGGACAGCGCCGCTCGCACGCGTAAGTCGACCCGACCTGACGTGTACTGTGCCCGCAGCGTGGGACGCGTAAAGCAGCCGATTAGTCCCGAGGGCATGGCGGAGGCGGAGGCCGAGCTTCAGCGCCGGCGTGAGGTCGAGCGTCCGAGGATCGTTGCCGAGATCAAAACGGCGCGGGAGTTCGGCGATCTGTCCGAGAACGCCGAATACCACGCAGCTCGCGAGGCTCAGGGCCTAAACGAGGCTCGGATTCGGGTCCTCGAGCATCACTTGGCGGGAGCGGAGGCGAGAGAGGCTGCGGGCAATGGCTTGGTCGCCGTCGGGTCGCGAGTTCGCATTCGCGACTGTGCAGATGACACGGTGACCGAAGTAAGCCTCGTCCACCCGTTGGAGGTGAACGTCGCCGCCGGCAGGATTTCGACTGCAAGCCCTGTCGCCAAGGCGCTTATTGGCGCTCGCGCGGGGGACGAGGTGACCCTCGACACGCCGCGCGGGCTCAAGCGCCTGGAGATCCTCGAGATTGTGAATGTCAGACAGGCGAGGTGAAACCGAGAGCCGCCAATCGGCGTCGCGGTGCTGGGCGAGCACGCGCAATCGCGCCCAGCCTATCCAGCGAGCAGCTCGTTCTTAGGTAGCTGTTGATCGAGCAGGGCGTTGGCCTGCTCGGACCCGACGACCGGCAGATCGCCTGAATCGATCAGGCCGGCCTGAACCAGGACCGTGGCCTGGTCCCAGTAGATGTGCTCGTGGCTGACCTTGCCGCCCTCGAACCCGACCACGACGACGACGGGCACGGAGATCCGGCGGCCCGTGGGTGGAATGCCGGGGAGCATGATGTCGAGTTGGCGATCGTGCGTGAACGTCATCATCAGCTCGTCGACGATTTGGTTCTCCCCGATGGTCCTCGAGACCGGCCGCGCCTCGGTGTCGTCGGGCCACTGCCCGATGAAGTGGTTGTCGTAGAACTCCCGCACGCCCGCCGAGCCGTTACCGCCAGTAATCGTGGGAACGTGATGAACGTAGGGGTCATCGGCCATCGTGGCCATGGTCGCCTCAAGATCGAGGTCCTGAAACTCCGCTCGCGTGTGGGCGTCGAAGGTGGCTGCGAGATCCTGCATATAACTGGCCTCCCGTACCTGTTGGTTCTGCGCTGGCCGCCTGAGCTCACCGGCGGGTGCCCCGGTTCGTCCGTGCGCTGGCTTGATCGAATACTTATCGGGCCTTGACCCGCCAACAAGTTGGGTGGCCAAAGATAGTGGGCCAACCAGAAGGAGGCTCACGGTGCCACGAATTCTCGTAATGGCGGATGAGGCAGATGGACGCGAGACGGTCGTGTTGCTCCAGGAGCAGGTGATCCCAAGCGAGCTCGAAAGCGACCACCTTTCTGCTCGGCTGATAGAGCGGGTGGGCTGGGCTCTGGTCGATGCGGACGAGATCGAGCACCGCGACCTGGGCCCGATCCGCAGCGGCGAGCTGACGCGAGTCCGGGCCGAGCTCGCCCGGACGCGTAGGTGAGGCGGTTCGAAGCCGAAGGAGGTCGACTGATAGCTAACGAACAACCGACTTGAGGAAGGCCCTCTCCGGGGATCGGGGAGGGTCTTTTCCTTTCTCAATCGAGAGGGAGGTTGTTCAGTGGACCTGGTGAGCGCAGAGC
>JBOGZC010000084.1:0-13865 GCA_050697075.1 Solirubrobacterales bacterium
CGCCACCGCGCTGCCTCGAGCCGACAGCCACCGCGGACCGCTCGGTGTCGCGCTCGGCGGTGTCGCGGCGCTTCGTCAAGTGCACCGGCCCGGCGCTCTACTCCATACGCATGGGACTGGGCGGAGAACGTCGGCGCCATCGACGCCACGTTCTCGGTTGGACGGTTGGCGGGACAAACGGGTGAAGCCGAGGCGCCGAGTGTCCAGCCCCGCAGCCGCCGACGCCCAGAGCTCGCCCGGACGACACGGGGTAAGCCGCAGGCGCCCTACTTCTTGGCGGGCTCGAAGTAGGGGTTGGTGCCGACGGCGTGGTCGGTTACGTCGACCACGCGGGCGATCTCCGGAACCGCCTCGGTGATGGCGACCTCGATCCCCTGGCCGAGGGTGACGGTGGCCATCCCGCAGCCCTGGCAGCCGCCGCCCAGGCGTAGGTAGGCGGTGTCCTCCTCGACCGCGACCAGTTCGGCGCGCCCTCCGTGCTGGGCGATGGCCGGGTTGACCTGCCGGTCGATCACTTGGATGATCCGCTGGGCGACGTCGCCGCTGAGGTCGGCGGGTGGAGGCGCGTCGATGGGCGGGCTCGCGGGCGGCGCCATCGACGGGCTCATCATCGGGAGGTCCGCCGGGGCCGGCGGCCGGTTCGGGTTCACGAGGGTGAGGCCGCTCTGCGCGAGACCCTCCGACCAGTCGATGGTGGCGCCTCGCAGCTTCTCGACGCTCGACTCGCGCACCACGATCGCCAGGTCGCCGTGGCGCTGCACCACGTCGCCCTGGCGCGCAACATGCAATGCGTTGAGGGAGATCTTGTAGACGTATTCGCCGCGCGCGACGCCGCTCACCTCCACCCACAGCGCCTGGCTCTCGGGGTCCTCGGATTGCGCGCGGAACTCCCTGACCTTCTCGATCGCCTGCTCGGTGATCGCGAGCGTCGGCTCGGCTTTGTCGTCGGCGCTCATCTCATATCCCGTATAGCTGGTCGTTCGCCGGTGGCGAAGGGCCGACCGCTACCTACGATACGCACATGGCCCGAGTCCTTCTCCTGGTGCCCACCGCCACCTACCGCGCGAGCGATTTCCTCGCCGCGTCGCGGGCGCTGGACGCCGAGGTGGTGGTCGCCTCGGAGCGCCGGCAGGCGGTGTCGAGGATGATGGGAGACCGGGCGCTGGTCGTGGACCTGAGGCGACCCGAGGCCGCCGCCGATGCCATCGTCGCCCGGGCGCAGGATAAGCCGCTCGACGCCGTGGTCGGCGTTGACGAGCAGGGGGTGCTCGTGGCCGCGCTGGCCGCCGCGCGCTTGGGGCTCGCCCACAACCCGCCCGAGGCGGTCACGGCGACCAGGGACAAGACCGCGATGCGTGGAGCCTTCGCGGCCGCCGACCTGCGCCAGCCCGAGTACCGGGTCGCCGGGCCGGACGCGGACGTGGCGCAGCTCGCCGGCGAGGTCGGTCTTCCCTGCGTGATCAAGGCGGTTTCGCTGTCGGCGAGCCGCGGCGTGATCCGCGCCAACGACCCGCCGGCCGCCGACGCCGCTGCCCAGCGAGTCAGGGCGATCCTCGCCGAGGCCGGCGAGGGGCCGGACGCGCCGCTGCTGGTCGAGCGCTATGTCCCGGGCGTGGAGGTGGCCGTCGAGGGCCTCTTGCGCGGCGGCGCCCTTGAGATCCTGGCGGTGTTCGACAAGCCGGATCCGCTCGAGGGCCCCTACTTCGAGGAGACCATCTATGTGACCCCGTCGCGCCTGCCCGCGGAGACCCTCGAGGCCGTCACCCTTCTCACGGCCGAGGCGGCCGCCGCGCTCCGCCTGGTCGAGGGGCCGATACACGCCGAGCTGCGGATCGACGGGGCTAGCGTGTGGATGCTCGAGCTAGCCGCCCGCTCGATCGGCGGGCTGTGCTCGCGCTCCCTGCGCTTCGGGATGGGCGTCAGCCTCGAGGAGCTCATCCTGCGCCACGCTCTCGGGCTGCCGCTCGACGACCTGAGCCGCGAGGCCGCCGCCTCCGGGGTGATGATGCTCCCGATCCCGAAGGCGGGGATGCTGAGGGAGGTGCGCGGGCAGGCGCGGGCGCGAGCGGTGCCCGGCGTGACCGGGCTCGAGGTCTCGATCGCGCGCGGCAAGCGGGTGCGGACGCTGCCCGAGGCCGACCGCTACCTCGGCTTCCTCTTCGCCCGCGGCGAGACGCCCGAGCAGGTCGAGCGGGCACTGCGCACCGCCCACCGCCGCCTCGAGATCGTGATCGGCGAGTCGTCGGAGTGAAGCGAAGCGAAGGCTATCCTGGCGCTGTGCGGGTCCTGCTGATCTCCACCTACGAGCTTGGTCATCAGCCGTTGCACCTGGCCTCGCCGACGGCCGCCTTGGAGGCCGGCGGGCATCAGGTTCGGTGCATCGATCTCTCCGTCGAGCAGCTTGATCGAGACAAGATCGACTGGGCCGAGGCCGTCGGCGTCTCCGTCCCGATGCACACCGCGATGCGACTGGCGATTGGCGCCGGCGAGCAAATTCGAGCGATCCGGCCGCGGTTGCCGATCTGTTTCTACGGTCTCTACGCGGCGGTCAGTGACGACCCAACGATCGGCGGGCTGGTCGACCGGCTGATCGCCGGCGAGTACGAGTCGGAGCTGGTGGAGTGGGTTGAGGCGCTCGGCGACTCGCCGGTGCTCCGACCGGCGACCAGCTCGATCGACCTGGGGCGCCACGAGTTTCACACCCCGAGCCGAGGGCAGCTGCCGCCCCTCAAGCGCTATGCGCGGTTGGAGCGCGATGGCGAGCAGCAGCTCGCGGGGTACGTCGAGGCCAGCCACGGCTGCGTGCACAAGTGCCGGCACTGCCCAGTGCCCGTCGCCTACGACGGCCGGATCCGGATCGTCGGTAGCTCCGTGGTGATGGCGGATATCAGCCAGTTGGTGGCGGCGGGGGCACGCCATATCACCTTCGGCGACCCGGACTTCCTAAACGGCGTCAAGCATTCCCTGCAAGTGGCGCGCGAGCTTCACCGCCACTTCCCCGAGGTTACCTTCGACTGCACGACCAAGGTCGAGCACATCCTCGAGCATCGTCAGGTCTGGCCCGAGCTCAGCGAATATGGGTGTCTCTTCGTGATCTCGGCGTTCGAGTCGCTCAACGCCGAGATCCTCACCTATCTCGACAAGGGCCACACCGCGAACGAGGCCGCCCAGGCGGTGACCTTGCTGCGCGAGCATGGGATCGAGATCCGCCCGTCGTGGTTGCCGTTCACGCCCTGGGCGACACCGCAAGACATCCTCGAGATCCTCGATTTCGTGATCGCCAACGAGATGGTGGGGAACGTGGATCCGATCCAGTACACAATCCGCCTGCTCGTGCCCAAGGGCTCGCTGCTGCTCGATCGCCCCGAGATCGCGCCGCATCTTCAGGACTACGATCGCGACCGCCTCACGTATGACTGGCAAGCCGGGGATCCGCAGCTGGATCGCCTCCAGGCCGAGCTCGCCGAAATCGTCGAGGCCGATGTCGCGGCGGAGGTCGACAGCGCGTCGACGTTTCGGACCCTGTATCGGGCGGTGGCCGATGCCGCGGGACATTCAGCCGACCCCGCCGACCTTGGCGACGTCGAGCCGCGCCCGCGGCTCACCGAGACATGGTTCTGCTGCGCCGAGCCCACCGACATCCAGCGCGCCTCGGTGGCCGGCGGCCAGCCGGTCGTAGCGGGCTCGACCGAGCCCTGAGACCGCCTTGCGCTTCGCAGCTACAGCGTGATCACTTGGTCTGGCGGGTTTCCCGACAGCGCCCCGTAGAGGTCCGGAAAGCAGCCGACCCGCACTCCCGCGACCGTGCCGCTGGGACGGCAGTCGCCCGGCTCACCCTCCGCGAGCGAGCGCTCGATCGCGCACTGGTCGCAGAGCATCAGCATGATCCCCTGCTCCTCGGCAACCTCGGCGAGGCGCTCGCCGAGCGGATCGCCCGCGCGCAGCACGTAGGTGTTGTCGTCGAAGAAGAACATCCCGACGACCTCCACCCCGTGGTTTCCCTGCTCCAGCTGCGGCAGGATCATCTTGCCGAGCTTGTAGCTCGCAGTGTGCCCGGAGGTGGAGAAGATGTAGGCGACCTTCACGCCCCGCAGCCTAGCTTCCATGCCGCGTCTCGGCGCGGCCCGGTCAGAGGCCGAGCGCGGCGACCCCTGGCTCGTTGTAACCGAGGCTCAAGGCCCGCAGTCGCCCGAGCAAGAAGGGACTGCCCGACTCAGGCGTGACGAGCTGGCGAGATTCGGCAGAACTGGGACGGAGAAATGGGCTGGCGACGAGCAGGCCCCGAACATTCGGGCTGAGCCCGCTCGTCCGCCCCTCTACTGGCCGGCACCTTGGGCCAAGAGCCGCACGGGCTGCGGTCTAGACTCCGCAAACGCCATGCGGTTCAAGGTAGGCATTAGCGGAGAGCATCTTGATCGGGCAAGGGCGGCGCTGAACCGTGCTGACATCCCGACAATCGGTCCTCTCTACTACTGGCTCAGGGAGCAGGAGGTAATCGAGAGCAAGAGGGGGGTCCTGGCGGCGGTACTAGATGCCGAGACCGCCGAGGAGGCCAAAGCTCGCGTGAGGGACAGCTTGCCCGCGAACGGCAACGGCGACGGCAACTACGGCATCGGGGACCCAGAGAGCTGGTAGAAGCGCCGACTGGCGCAGCTGGACCCAGGCGGTGACCGGCGTGCGGTCAAGATCGGCGAGGCGGATGGAGGCGGGGCTCGCGAAGCCATGAGGACGGTACACAAGACGATGCGAAGATCTCGAAAACCGTTTCACGTCTTAAGGGCGTGACGAGGGTTCGAATCCCTCCCCCTCCGCTTCAGATAGGGAAGGCCCTGCAAATTAGGCGTTTCTCGCACCGCGACTTAGCAGGCGAAGACCCGGGTCCTGTCGGAATCACCCGCCAGGTCAGGGCCGACAAGGACGCCTGTCGTCCAACCGCCGATCGCGGCTCGATCGCATGACTCCAGACCCACGGGCGACCTTTACCACCTGAACTTCGCCAACTTCGTTTCCGTGATCGCATTGTTCCCGCTCGGAGGACCGCGCTGCTCTAATGACCTTCTCCCGTGCAGGTGGCGATCACAGTTCCCTACGACGATTCGACCCCGCGCGTCGGTCCAAGTATTGGGCTCCGAAGGGCCTCCCTTTGCTCGATTTGGCAGCGTGAGTGGCAGCTCACGCGGTGCCAAACGCTCAGGTGGACTGTAGGGCTAACGCCGCCCTCATGGGGTAGAGATCGTCACCGCGATCCTCGCAATGCAGCCCGCGGACACGGGCGACGCCAGGCCAAACCTTCGCTCGAATTTTCGCGCATATCGTCACATGGATCTCACGAACGCCGTTGATACGCTCGCCCAAACCGAGGCCTAAATCCGCTGTTCTCGTATGGCTGGAACCCATCCTGCGAGGGGAGGTGCTCCGTTACTGCCCTGCGGATCGGGTCGCAAGGCACTGGTAACGGCTCGTCACCTAACCAAAGGAGGACCCGTGAGCAAGCAAGAGATCGCGGTCGAGGAGCTGTTCGGCCTAACGTATTGGCCACCTGTTCCCGCAACGTTGGTGTCGACCCTGCACGACGATGGAACTCCCAATGTCGCGCCCTTCAGTCTCGTCTGTTTTGCTGGCTATTCCAACGTGGAAGAGTGGGACCAAACCAGGAAGGGCCTCATGCTCGCACTTGGCGACTACGAGAGCAGTGAAGCGATCAAGACCAAGGCGACCTACAAGAACATCGCCCGAGACGGAGAATTTGTCGTAAACATCCCATCTTCGTCACTGGTGCTCGAGCTGATTACGGGGACGGCTCGACAGAAGGGACAGGATAAGGTGGTGTTCGCGGGCTTGACCCCCGAGCCGTCGTCCGTTGTAGGACCGCCTGGTGTCAAGGAATGCTCGATCTCCTACGAGTGTCGGAAATTGAGCATCCAAGACCTTGGGATGGGTCACGAGATTGTGTGGGGTGAGCTTGTCGGCGCCGGAGTCGAGAAGGGACTTCTCGAGGCGGATGACCACATCGAGCGTATGAAGATGATCGATCCCATCTTCCACTACGCCTACGATGAGGAGAACGGGACGTTTTATGGGCTCGGGCCAGTGCTGAGAGAAGAGAACCCTCATCGAGACTAGAAGCTGAGGACACTACGCGCGCGCTGCCGAGCCGCGTCCGGCGGACTGCGAGATAGGCGATCGGGTTGAAGACGGGTCCGCCTGTAACGGATTGACAGGCAGTTCAATGGTCCTAGAGCACGCCCGACCGACCTGCACCGCTCGCCGGCCCAACGCCTCGATCCCGGGGTTGTCTCGCGGACCTCGTCCCGCAGACTCAGGGTGAGCGCCTCCTGGCCGTCGAGCACTGGCATCAGCGGCAGCGAGAGCCCGAGCCGGGACGGTGGGCGTGCCTAGGCAAAGGCGACGCCCGGCACAAATTTTCCTCGAATCTTGGGGCAAATCGTCATAGCTTTGCCGCGCGCAACCGCTGGTACGCTTGCGCTGTCGTGGCAGAGCGCGCATCCTGTCGTCTCCTCGAAGCTGCCGGCCGAGTCGTTGGCCTGGTTCCGTGATGTCTCGTCGACACGCTGAGGTAGTGGGCGGGGGTCTCGGCGGACTCGGGGTAGCTATCGCGCTGGCTCAAAGCGGGTGGACCGTCCGAGTCCACGAAGCCCGTCCTGAGCTCCGCATGTACGGCGGGGCCCTTCACTTATGGGAAAATGGCCTGCTGGTACTCGAGAAGTATGGCACGCTGGATAAGACCCTTGAGCGGTCGAACCCGATTGCGACATGGTCCGTTTTCGATGACAAGTGCCATGAGCTCCAGTGCCTTGAGTACCGTGACCCGAAGGGCGACCGCCTCTACCTCCCGCCACGGGCCGCGCTCAACCGGGCACTCGTCTTGGCGGCTGAGCGAGAAGGCGTGGAGATCGTTACCAACTCCGCTGGGGTTTACGCTGCCCCTGACGGGTCGGTGGGGTTCAGCGACGGTTCGACGCTAAAGGCCGATCTGGTAATTGCAGCCGACGGGCTACGCTCACGATTGCGCGAGTCGCTTCGACTGACTAAGAAGCTCGAGCAACACGGGGGAGCGAGTACCCGCATGCTTGTGCCGACATCGGTTTGCGATCCAGGCAACAGGATCGACACTTACATGGGCCACGGTGATTCCGGCGACGCTGGGATGATGCTAGGTGGAGCGAGCCACGACAGCACGTACGTCTCAATATTTGGACACTACGACAATCCTAGAAATTCTCAGATTCCGCTGGATACGGAATATTGGGTGAGCGCCTATCCGGTTCATCGTGAGTTGATGGAAGCCCTTTCGGAGATCTCGCGTGAGGAAGGGCAGGCTCGTCGTGATCGGCACTCTCAAGTCACGTGCAAGTCGTGGTCTGCAGGCAAGGTCGCGATTGTCGGCGACGCGGCACATGGGCTATCGCCGTATCTGGGCCAGGGTGCGAATCTAGCCTTGCAAAACGGGCTCGCGCTTTCGGTCGCCCTCGATGGTGCCAAGGACGTGCCCAGCGCCCTTCAGGCGTGGGAGCAGCGCGAGCGAAAGTTGACTAACCACGCGCAGTTCTGGAGTAAAACGTTGGCGATGCTTTCAGAGGACTGGCCGAAGGGCCTGTTGCGTCCGCAGATAATGCGCCTGACAAACAAGTCGGCATGGGTGGGCAAACAGCTCGATCGACCGGCGTCGAACATTCCGCGCGGCACAGAAGAGATCGCGGCCAGGCGGCGTAAAGCGCGAGAGGCTGCGGATTCGTCAAGGTCGCTGGTGGCGCCTGCCCCGGCGCTGCACCAACGTGAGCAAGTGACATGACCAGTTGGACGCTGTTCAGCAGTGGCACGGTCGTGGACGGCACGGGAAGTCCGCCCGTCTCCAACACGTCGATCTTGGTACAAGGGAATCTCATCCATTCCGTTGGTCCCGACCTCCATGAGTCCGCGCTGCGCGATGGCGTTATCCCCCGCGGGGATTCTCTGCAGGTCATTGACGCTGCTAACAAGACGGTGATGCCGGGGCTCATCGACGCCCATGCCCACCCCGCCTTTGGCGAGGGACTCTCTCAGGAAGCGCAGGATCTATACACGAGTGTGGAGTTACGAACGCTCCGCAGCGCCTGGAACGCCAAGGCAATTCTGCGCGCTGGCGTAACCTCGGTCTCACAGCCTGGGTCTTGCTACTACATTGGGGTGGGGCTGCGCCAGGGCGTTGAGGAGGGCATTGTCGAAGGTCCGCGATTCTTCACTGCGGGACGAGAAATCAGTACGAGTAACGGGCTTACGGACTTCTATCCTGATGCGGTGGGGGTACCTGAAGGGAGCATTGGGGTGCTTGCGAATACGCCCGATGAGATGCGCACGGAGGTTCGCCGCCAGATCAAGGCCGGTGTCGACCTGATCAAGATGGCCGACAGTCCATTTGGCGACTTCCAGGCTTTCACCGACGATGAGATGAAACTGATGGTCGATTTGACTCATCAGCTGAAGCGCAAGGTCACCATCCATGCGCGCGGCAACGAGGAGACCCGCGCCGCGGTCCGTGCCGGCGTCGACTGGGTCATGCACGCGAACATCATGGATGACGAGACAATCGACGAGGTCGCGCAGTCCGGGACGATGATCATTCCGGTCTTGACCTTGCTAGCCAACTGGGCCGACTTCGGCCAATACTGTGGCACGCCCGTTGAGCTACAGGACAGCGCCCGCGAGATGTGCGAAAAGTCGGCTGACACATACCATCGTGCCAAGGCGGCGGGCGTGCGCTTCGGGTTCGGGTCGGAGGCAGGATTTGGGATCACTCCATGCGGCGAATGGCATGGGCGGGAACTGGAGCTCCTAATGGACTACGCGGGCCTCTCGTCACTAGAGGCCATCCATGCCGGAACGCAGAGCGTCGCGGAGATGGTCGGGCTCGAGGGTCAGGTTGGGACCATCGCGCCCGGCATGCTGGCTGACATCATCGTCGTCGACGGGGATCCAGTCGAGGACATCACGGTGCTTCAGCGGCGTGAGCGCATCGTCACCGTGATGAAGGACGGCCGCGTCATCGACTTCGGCGACGACGAGCGCACGCTGCATCCGTACGAGCCTGACCAGCGGTTTCAGTCCAGCCTGCTTATGTACGACACCGTATACGGTGACCCTGAGCGTCAGCCTACGCTCGAGCCGCTCCCCAGCAACAGGGAGGAAGGGGCAACGCTAGCCGATGACCTGAGGCGACGCGAACGCGGAGCGGCGGTTCCGATTGACGAGGATGATGACGCCAAGGCCATTGCCAACCGGACCAGCGCCAGGCCCAACTGACCACCGGGCGATCCTACGCCCATACATCGCGCACTAGCGCTCGGTAGCGGTCAGCAGATGCCATTTGCTCAAGTGAACGACGGGCTGTCGATGTATTTCGAGGACCACGGCGCCGGGGATCCAGTCCTCTGGCTCGCCGGGACTGGGACCTGCGGAGATATGTGGAACAGATTCCAGCTGCCGGCATTCACCGATCGCTACCGCTGTATCACTATGGACCTCCGTGGGGCGGGAAAGACAGATGCCCCACTAGAGCCGTACTCCATGTCAATCATGGCGAAGGACGTAGAGGGGCTCATAAGACACCTTGAGCTCGAGCAAGCCCACCTTGTCGGCTTTAGCCTGGGGTCGGCCATCGTCCAAGAGCTGGCGCTCGCAGCGCCTCTGTTGGTGCGCAGTGCGGTGCTATGGGCGACATGGTCATCGACCCAGATCGAGCATCACATCAGGCGACACTTCGAGTCCCGGCTGATGCAGCTCAGCGAGGCGCCACCGGACGTGTTTCGCTCGGCTGGGTTCTGGGGCTGGGCTCCGTCGTTCGTCGATGACGAAGCTGATCTCATGGAGCAGCTTGAGGCCTTCCTCGGCGAGGTGTCCTCCATACAGCCTCAGGCGCGGATGGAGCACTATCGTGCCGACCTCGCCCATGACACACTCGACAGATTGGGCCACATCAGCGCGCCAACGCTTGTGCTATACGGCGCTGAGGACCTGATCACGTTGCCTCGCTACAACCGGCGGGTAGCGGCGGCGATTCCGGGAGCAGAGCTACAGGAGATCGAGGGCGGTGGTCACATGGCCTTCCTTGAGCGGCCCGACCAGTGCAACGCAGCGATCCGGGATTTCCTCGATCGCAACTGAGCTGGGTCAGAGCCGAGACCGAAGCCGCCGGGCGAAGCTCAGATCCGATGGGCAGCGAACGGCGCTTAGTAGCTTGCGAACTGGGCGCCGGCACACGCGCTCATAGCAGGAGCGCTAGGGTGAAGTTGGCGTAGAGACCTGATGACCACGCGCTCCAGTACTGACTTCTTGATCACCGTCAGGGAAGTGCTGTCGCTTCCTGTGGTCAAGCGCGGAGTCCCGGAGGTGGTCACCGATGACGAGGGACTGGACGCGCAGGTGCGCTGGGTGCATTCCGCGGAGGTCTCATACATCGCCAAGCTGCTCAGAGGCGGAGAGCTTCTCCTGATGACCGGGATCGGTATCGGCGGCAGCGAGCAAGAGCAGCGACGCTTGGTCGACGAACTTGCCCAGCAAAAGATTGCTGCACTGGCGATTGAGCTGGGAACGCGGTTCCGCGCCGTACCACGCGCCATCGTCAGCGAGGCTGAGCGCCGAGGTTTGCCGCTGATCGCATTTCACCACGAGATTCCCTTTGTGGAGGTGACCGAGGCTGTCCACCGCGAAATCGTCAACCGCCAGGCGGAGGCAATGCGGCGAGGAAACGAGCTGCACCACCAGTTCACCTCCCTGATACTCGAGGGGGCCGGCGTCCCGGAGGTCGTTGCAGAGGTCGCTAGAACAGTTGGCTGCGCCGTAGTGCTCGAGAAGGAGGATGAGGGCGTGCTCTATCACGTCGCCTATCGCACCGATGACAGGACCCTGTTGGCGGCTTGGGATGCTTTCACGCGCGGGCTCGAGGGCGCTCCACCGGCGGTTGTGCAGCCCGTGCCGACCGGTCGAGAGGAGTCTTGGGGCAGGTTGGTCGCCATGGGCGTCGATGCGCCTCTCGCCCCCGACGCCCAGGTCGCACTCGAACGCGCAGCGGGTGTGATCGCTCTGGCCCTGCTCCGCGACCGTGAGGAGGAGGCGGTCGGGAGTCGTTGGCGCGGCCACTTTCTCATTCGCCTATTGGAGCGTGAGGTCGACGAGGTCGAGGCGCGCCAGCGCGCCGCCGACCTTGGCTTCGCAAATAACGACGAGCCGATGCTCCCGATTGTCGTAGGGCCGTCGGCCGCCTTATCGCTGCGGAGCAGCGCTTCTGAGAACGCGTTGTGGTCGCTCCTATGGCGAGACCTCCGTCGTGAGCTCTCCGCTCAAGGCATCCCCATGATCTCGGGAACGCGCGACCACGGTCGTGAGCTAATGATCGCACTTGGACTCCGATGTGAAGCGGCGCGCGCCGAAACCGCGGACCGGGTAGTGGCGGCGCTTTCGGAGGCGGGAGCCCGACATTTCGGCGTCGCCGGCGTCACTGTGATCTGCGTCGGTCCGGTCGTAGAGAGCTGGACCGAGCTCGGCGCCGGCTTGCGTACAGCTGCTGAAGCCCTGCCAGCGGCCACACATGGTCGAGAGCGGGCCTGGCACGACGTTACCGTTCCCGACGTTGACCGCCTCCTGTGGTTGATGCGTGATCAGCCAGAGCTACAACATTTCGCCGATGCACGCCTCGGTCCGCTTATCGAGCACGACGATCACCGCAGCACAAAGCTTCTACCGACGCTGATGACTTACTGTGAGCACTTCGGCCGCAAGGCTGAGACCGCGCGGGCGCTGCATATCGAACGTCAGTCGCTCTATCACCGGCTGTCCCGGATTGAGGAGCTGCTCGGGGCCGACCTCTCCGATGGCGACGCCGTCCTTGGCCTGCACCTCGCAGCCTGGGTCCACCTTCGACTCAATTCGCGCCACTGATTTAGGACAGTGCGGGCTCGATGACCCTGGCGGCGGGCTCGTACGCCTGTTTGGGACCGTATGACAATCTGCCTAAATGTTGAGCGACAGCTGTGGCCCAATGTCGCCCGAGTGGTTACACGCCCAGGACTATGGTGAGGCGCGACGTCAGCTTTCGGATGTTGGTGCATTCGAGCCGGCATCTCGGTTTCGGGCAGCAAGAACTTGTGTGGCGATTTCGTGTCCAAGCGTGCCCTTGATGGCCTCCGCCTTGTCGGCTGCAGAGAGCGAACTATGCGGCGCTGACGCGTGGCTGCTCTCTTGGCAGCCCTCGGGAGCTCGCGGGGATCGGTCTTAGACATGGATCAAGCACTGCAGCTACTAGGCGCTGTCGTGGTTTTGACTGCATTCGCCGCCCTGCAAACGGACCTGGTTGGCGCACAGTCTCGCCTCTACCTGAGTCTCAACCTGATTGGGTCAGTAATCCTGGCTGCGATCGCCTGGAACGAGCGCCAGTTCGGGTTCTTCCTTCTAAATGTCGTGTGGGCACTGTTTGCTGTCCGAGGTCTCGTCCAACGAGGAGGGCGCGATAGGACTCCTGGTGCAATGTAGGTCGCTCGATCACGGGCGCATGAGGCCGAAAATCGGGCTCCAAGTCCCAGCAATGACTGTCATGGAATGTCTTGGTGGATTTCGGGGCCCCGTATGACGATTCGCCTGAACCTGAATGCAAAGTTGTGGCCCGGCGTCGCATTCTCGACCTCTCAGAAAGCTACACAATCAATGGGGTACCCCGCGACCCAAGCGAGGCCCTGCTCCGATGCCCCAAAGCGCTCCGACCTCCACCCGTATCGAGGTCGAAACTCTCAAAAATTACGTCGGTGGATCATGGGTCCATGCGAGAGGGACCGAGACTCTCGATGATCACGATCCGTCTACGGGTGAGATCATCGCCCGGTTGCCTTTGTCAGGCGCAACCGAGGTTAACCTAGCCGTCACCGCAGCCGTCGACGCACAGCCAAAGTGGCGGGCAGTTCCGCCCCAGCGGCGCGCTCGCGCACTGTATGCACTACGGGACAAACTGCTTCTTCACAAGCGAGCCTTGGCCGAACTCATTACTGCCGACATGGGCAAGACCGTTCCGGAGGCTGAGGCCGAGGTCACGCGGGGGATCGAGTCGGTCGAGGCAGCCGCTGCGGTTCCACACCTGCTCAAGGGCGAAAACCTCGAGGGTGTCGCCGAGGGCGTCGACGTTGAAATGGTGCGCCAGCCGCTCGGAGTTGTCGCCGCGATAACGCCCTTCAACTTCCCAGCAATGATCCCGCTGTGGTTCCTCCCGTATGCGATCGCAGCCGGAAATACGTTCGTGCTGAAGCCATCGGAGCGCGATCCCCGTCCATCTGAGTTCTTGTACGAGCTGATCGACTCGATCGACGAGATTCCGCCCGGCGTTTGCAACCTCGTTCACGGCTCGCGCGGAGCCGTACAGGCAATTTGGGAGCATCCCGGCGTCAGCGCGATCTCGTTCGTGGGCCAAGCGTCCACCGCGCGTCTGGTCGCCACCAAGGGGATTGAGAATGGCAAGCGGGTGCAGGCCCTGGCTGGGGCCAAGAACGCGATGGTCGTCATGCCTGATGCCGATCCAGAGGTAATGGTCAGCGCAGTCATCGGCTCTGCCTTCGCAGCCGCAGGCCAGCGCTGTCTGGCCGGGTCGCTGCTGGTGCTCGTGGGCACGGATTCCGAACAGGATGCCGCGCTGACCAAGATCACCTCCGCCGCCCGCGAGCTGCGGGTGGGCGCCGGCATGGACTCCGAAACCGATGTCGGGCCGCTGATCGGCGTCGACGCGCGCGAGCGGCTTGAGGCTGACATCGCCAGTGCGCTCGACGAGGGCGCGGAGCTCGTGCTTGACGGCCGCGGCGACGGCGGTCCAGGTGCGGCCGAGTTAGGGC
>JBOGZC010000085.1:0-13694 GCA_050697075.1 Solirubrobacterales bacterium
AGAGGTCGGTTCGCCCGTTGCCTCCGTCGGCCGTCGAGTATCTCTGGGCGACGCCGGGATCGAACACGCCGATGTAGATCGCCCCCACCGCCACGACGGCCAGCGCTCCGCCGACCGCGGCCACCCGGCGCCCCTGTGCGAGCACGATCCCGGTCACGAGCGCGGCGATCAGCCCCACGACCCCGCCCCGAGAGGCGGTGAGGAAGATGCTCAGGAGCGCCAATCCACCGGCGCCGATGAGCACGAGCCTGACGGCCGGCGACCGCGTGGTCGCCGTCAGCGCCACGGCCAGGACGAAGGCCACCACCAGCACCGCCGCGAGCAGGTTTGGGTCGGCGATCGTGCCACCGAGCCGATCGAGGTCCGTCGCGGCGGTCGGGCTTCCCGACAGGCTCGAGAGGTTGGGAGCGGCGATGATCCCGTAGGCCGCCGCCACCGCGCCGCCCGCGACCAGGGCGCCCAGGAGCGCCTTCACCTGTGCCGGCGTCCTGATCGCCTCGAAGACGATCACGAACAGGAGGGCGTCGAATCCGTACTTCACCAGCACCGAGAGGGTGTCGCCGGCGTTCTCCGCCCAGAGCAGGCTGAGCGCGACCCAGGCAAGGAAGGCGGTCGCGAGCCACGTGATCCCTGGATGGCGAGACCAGAAGAAGCGCGTCGGCATCGCCTGCGTGGCGACCCGAGCCAGCCAGGACAGAGCCAGGACGAGGCTGGCCGCCTGGGCGCTGACGAACGATCCGACCGCCCCCGGGGTGATGGCGAAGAACGCGATCAACGCGAAGATGACGAGCCCGGCGGTGAGGTCGGCCATCGCGATTCCGAAGAACCCGATCGCCAGCGCTCCGCCGATCGCCAGGCGCGGGTCGAGGCCGGCGAGGACGCCGAACACGATGCAAAGCCCCGCGAACCCGAGGGCCAGCAGCGAACGCTCCATATCCAGTCGGACGGCGGCCAGGGCCCCTCCTCGTCGGGCCTCTATCTCGACGAGGCCGGAGCGGCGCCGGCCGCCCGGGCCTTCGCCTCAGGCACCCGCCCGTCCTCGGAGCGCACGATCCTGGGCCGCCCCGCGTAGGAGTGATAATCGGATCGCGCGGCTCTCGGGGCGCTCACCACCGCGAAGCCGTCGGGCTTGATCCCGTTCTCGGCCATCAGCTCGCCGAGCTCCGTGAGCTGCCCCATCCGCGTGTGGCCGAGGCGGACGACGACGAGCACGCTGTCGACCGCGGCCGCCAGCGGCAGGGCGTCGATCACCTCGCTCAGCGGCGAGGAGTCGATGATCACGAAGTCGGCGCGCGACCTCGCCTCGTCAACGAGCGGGTGCGTGGTCGGCAGCGAGAAGATCTCCGAGGTCCATGGCGCGGTCTGCTCCGCCAGCAGAAGCTTCAAGTCGGGCCCCAGCTCAGGCGAGGAGACGAGAGCCTCGTCGAGGGTCGCCTCGCCGAGCAGCACGGCGACCAGGCCCTGCTTGCTCTCGACCCCGAGGGACGGGCCCACCTCGGGCTTGCGCAGATCCCCGTCGATCAGGATCACCTTGCGCCCGGCGAGGGTGAGCGACGCCGCCAGGTTGATCGCGGTGGTCGTCTTGCCCTCGGACGCCGAGGGACTCGTGACGAGGACGGCCCGCGCGCGCCCATCGTCCGCGCGGCCCTTCCCGAGCGAGGCCCGAAGCGCCCGATACGCCTCCATCGCCCCCGGCGAGAGGCTGTCCGGCGAGATCGGGGCGTTCCGGTGGGCCCGTGACTCCTTGGGGACCCGCGCCAGAATCGGCAGCCTGAACCTCGCCCGAAGCTGCTCCTCCCGGCTCAGTCGCGGGTCGAGTGCCTGATAGGCGAACGCGCCGCCGATCCCGAGCACCAGACCGACGAGCAATCCGCCCACGATGCTCAGCACCGGCCTGGGCGAGGACTGCGAGGTTGGGGGGACGGCCTTCGTGGCCGCCTGCACGGTTGGGTCCGGGCTCGACTGGAGCCGCCTCAGCTGGGACAGCTGACTCTCGAGGCTCGCGGAGTCGGGCGGGTTCTGCTTCAACTGGGCGTTGATCCCCTGGGCCGCGGTGGAGACCCGGTCGTGGAGCTGGGCAGTTTGGTAGCGAATTGCCGAGCCGACAAAGACGTTCGCCATCCTGGCGGCGTCGTCGGGAGAAGAGGCGCTCGCCGTGACCGCCACGATGTTGCTGTCTGCGACGGGCTCGGCGCTGATGTGGTTGAGCAGGTTCTGTGTGGAACCCTCGGCCTCGGGGATTCCGGCGAGCTGCTTCTGCGCGAGAGCCGCGACCTCGTTGGTGTCGATGTATCGCGCCACGGTCTCGATCTCGCGCACCGGGTCGGCGGACTGTGAGATCAATCCGAGGCTCGCGAGCAGGTCGCTCTGGGGCGGCACCGGCGTGACCAGAATGTCGGCCTCGGACTTATAGGTCTTCGAGGCGGTCGCGACGTAAAGGACCGCGGCCCCGGTGGTGATCAGGACGGCGAGCGCGATCAGCCACGCGCGCTCGCGCAGCGTGCGCACGTATCCGGCAAGCCCTCTCTCCTGCGAGGGCGGTTGCAGCCAGTCCGCGCCCTGCGCGGCCGTGCCTCGCTGTGAATTGCGCTGGGCCAAAGCTCCTCGTGCCGGGCGGATTGTGACATTCCCGAGGCTGCGGGTGCCTCGCTCGATTGCAGGTGACAGCCGTCCAATCGGTCGCCGGGCACGGGACCTTGAATCTGCAATCGAGTGACAACGCGCGAGTAGAATCGCTCGCCACTCGTTGGTTCGGGGGATAGTGGCGATTTTCAACCGCTCACAGCAGTCGGGAGCAGACCTCAGCGGGGAGGAGGCCGGCGGGAACTTGTCGGCGCATTCGCCGGGCTCGAGCTCCGGGTCGGAGCTGAAGCGCGTCGTGAACGAGGCGGCTGCGCGCGTCGACGAGATCGTCGACGGCGCGGAGCGGGCGGCGTCGGAGATCATCGCCGAGGCCGAGGCCGAGGCCGACAGCTACCTGGAGGGAAGGCGGCGCGATGTCGAGCAGGCGATCGACCAGTGGAGCGCGGAGCTGCGGGGGCTCGCCGAGCTGCTGTCTCGCCAGGAGGACCGACTCCGGGAGCTGACGGGGGGGATGATCGGGGAGCTCGAGGAGATCGCCGGCGTGCTGCGGCGGGTTCCGCCGGAGCTCGATCGCCGAAGGGAGCTGGCGCCCGAGGGCCGACCCGCAGCGCCCGAGGCGCCCGAGGCGCCCGAGGGCCGACCCGTAGCGCCCGAGCGTTCTCGTCCGCCCGCCGAGGAAGCGGAGGAGCTGCGGCCCGAAGCGCGAGATCGCTCGGCGCCACACGGGCGCGAGGCGGCGCTGCTGCGGGCGGCGCAGATGGCGGTTGGGGGAAGCTCGCGAGACGAGATCGAGCTAGCTCTGTCGACCGAGCTCGCGATCAGCGACCCGACGCCGATCGTCGACGAGCTGCTCGGACCTCGGCGCTAGCCTCCGGGGCGGCGGCTCACGGGTCGCGCCAGCGCCGGGCGCCGACGGAGAAGAGGCCGACTCGCTCGAGCCTGGCGAAGGCGACGATCCGCTCGGAGGCCGAGTACAGCGGGTGACAGGCGGTGAGCACCAGGCGGTCGTAGCCCACCGGGCGGATGATCGCCAGGTCCGACGGGGAC
This sequence comes from Solirubrobacterales bacterium, assembly GCA_050697075.1. Lineage (GTDB taxonomy): Bacteria > Actinomycetota > Thermoleophilia > Solirubrobacterales > 70-9 > AC-56. The sequence continues at coordinate 3,631 of JBOGZC010000085.1, forward strand.
ACCACCCGCGTGCCCTGAACCCGGTAGGTGAAGCTGGCGTACGGCATCTCGACCTCGACCAGGTCGCCCGGGCGCAGGGAGTCCAGGTGGCGGAAGGGCGCCAGATAGGTGGTTCGGTGCCCCGCGAACGCGGTCGTCCCGCCCTGGCCGGGAAACGGGGTCTCCGGATAGTGGCCGGGCCCCTTCTCGAGGTTCGCGGTGTCCGTGCCCTGCACGGCGATCACGTCGAGGTCGATGTCCGGAATCACGATTCGGCCGATGGCCTGCCCGTTGTGGACCCTGCTCGCGAACAGGTCAGCGAGCACTCCGACCTTCTGGCGTGACCCCTTCAATCTCGCCACCCGCCGCAGGTCGGCTCGAGTGGGGAAGGAGTCCTCGAGGTCTGCCAGCTCGCCCGCCGCCTTGTGCTGCTGGATCGAGCCATAGACGCTGGAGACGGGCTCCTTCCAGGCGAGCGTGGTCGCCACGTCCGCAAGGACTATCAGCCCGGCGGTGATCAGGGCCACGGATGCGATGTGGAGCAGGCGGTTCACCGACTGGATGATGGCGAACGGCGTTGTCGCACCGGGCGCGTGCCTGCATGCGAGACTTGGCGACCTCGATGAGCGAGCGGATCACACAGCGGATCGCGTCCTATGAAGCCGACCCCGCGGACGTCGGCCGCGTCCTGCTGCTCTACTCGGGCGGACTCGACACGTCGGTGATGCTGCGCTGGATCCAGGAGCGCTACGGCGCGGAGGTGGTCACGCTGACGGTTGACCTGGGCCAGCCGGGCGAGGACTGGGACGTGGTGCTCGGCAAGGCGCGGGACCTGGGGGTCGTCGACGCGATCCTGGTGGATGCCCGAGAGGAGTTCGCCCGGGAGTACCTCTTGCCGGCGATCAAGGCGAACGCCCTGTACGGCGGCGGCTATCCGCTATTCACCGCGCTGGGGCGCCCCCTGATCGCGAAGCTCGCGGTTGAGCACGCGCGCGCAACCGGCTGTGACACCGTCGCCCACGGCTGCACCGGAAAGGGCAACGACCAGGTGCGGATCGAGGCGACAGTGGCGACGCTGGATCCGGAGCTCAAGGTGATCGCCCCGGTCAGGGAGTGGCGGATGGGCCGCGAGGAGGAGATCGCCTACGCGCGGGAGCACGGCATCCCGGTCAAGGGGGGCACGGAGGCTCCGCCCTACTCGATCGACGACAACCTCTGGGGGCGTTCGTCCGAGGGGGGAGTGATCGAGGACCTGGCCACGCCGGCACCGGATGACGTGTTCCAGCTGGTCACCCGCCCCATGGAGGCGCCCGATGAGCCGCAGCTGGTCCGCGTGGGCTTCGAGCGGGGCTGCCCCGTCACGCTGGACGGGACGCGACTCGGCCTCGTTGAGCTGATCGAGCGAGCCGCTGAGCTCGGCAGGCGGCACGGGGCGGGGATCGTGGACCAGCTCGAGGACCGCGTGGTCGGCCTGAAGATCAGGGACGTGTACGAGGTGCCGGCGGCGGCGATCATCCTGGCCGCGCATCGCGAGCTGGAGCAGCTCGTCTCCACGATCCACCAGAACAACTTCAAGCGGGCGCTCGAGGACAAGTGGGCGTACCTCTGCTACGCGGGCCTGTGGCTCGAGCCGCTCCGCCTGGACCTGGACGCTTACATGGAGTCGGCCAACGAGCTGGTCACCGGGGAGGTCACGATGCGCCTGTACAAGGGTTCCGCGACCCCGGTCGCCCGGAGTTCCCCGCACGCGCTGTACGACCGCTCGTTGACGTCGTTCGGCGACTCGGGGGGCGAGTTCAGCCAGGCCGCGAGCCCCGGGTTCATCGAGCTGTTCACGCTCCAGAGCCGGATGGCGCATCGGATCCGCGCCCGGGCCGGCGAGAGGAATCGAAAGGAAAGGAACGAATGACGGAAAGCATCTACGAGTTGATCGGCCGCCTCGTGGTGCGGTCCATCCGGATCCGTTACCAGAAGCAGATCCGGATCGCGGCCGCGATCGGCATCGGAGCCGCGGCCGTCACGGGCTACGTTGCGATGACCCGCGAGCCGCCCGAGGGCTGAGCCCCCCGAACTTGCAGGATCTCGGTGCAGCCGCCCCCTGGCGCGGTCGGGCTTCATAACTTCCTAACGATTCGCTAGGATGGCGCCCGCATAACCGCCGAGTCCCTCGGGTCATACAGCCGGGGGAGCGGGGGAACCACTGGGGTCGAGGCGCCGACGGCGCGGAAGCCTCGGGGGCGAGTCGCGGCCACTGCCGCGTAGCGCCAGTCCTTCGGCGCGAGCCCGACAGCTAACCCCGTAGGCAGCGGAAGGATGCAGCCGAATATCGACACGCGCTCGCCCAGCAGTCGTCCCGTGGCCAGGCCGCGGGGTGGCTTCGCCTGGCTGGTCGGCGCCCTCGCGGTGAGCGCGGTGCTCCTCGTCTCAGTGTCCAACGCCGGGGCCGCGAGCATCAGCGATCTCAACTCGCAAATCTCATCCGCCCAGTCGCAGGCCCAGAGCATGGCGGCGGACGTCGACGCGAAGGCCGCGCAGGTGGCGGCTGCGCATCAGCAGGCCGTGGCGGCCGCCCAGCGCGAGGCCCAGCTCTCCGGGGTGCTGGCGCAGGGGGAGCAGCGCGCGGCCGAGCTCCAGACGCGGGTCGCGCAAACCCAGGCCCGGCTGGCCAAGGCCCGCGCCCGACTACACGGCGCGCTGAGGGCCCTGTCCGGGCGCCTCGTGGCCATCTACCAGGGAGACGCGCCCGACGCGACCGAGCTGCTCCTGAGCGCCAAGGGGTTCGACGACCTCGCCAACCGGGCCCAGCTGGTGGGGCGGATCGAGGCCGCGGACGCCTCGCTCGCCGGCCGCGTGCGAACGCTCCGCAACGAGGTGGCGGCGGAGCTTGCCCAGGTTCAGCAGGCGAAGGCCGAGCAGATCGCCTTCAACCAACGCATCGCCACCGCGCGGGACCAGATCGCCGCGGTGCGCGCCAATGCCGAGGCTCAGGCAGCGCAGCTCGAGCAGGCACGCCAGCAGGAGGCGGCGGCTGTGTCCAGCCTCCAGTCCCAGGTCTCGGGGTGGGAGCAGCAGGTCTCCCAGCTGCAGCAGGCCCAAGCGCAGCAGAGCCAGCAGGCCGCCGCCGCGCAGGCACAGCAGACGGTCTCCACCTGGGTCGGCCAGTGGGCGATCCCGCAGGCGATCGTGATGTGCGAGTCGGGAGGAAACTTCAACGCCGTCAACCCCTCGTCCGGGGCGGGCGGCGCCTACCAGATCATGCCCTCGACCTGGAGCCTGTATGGCGGCAGCGGGTCGCCCCAGGAAGCCTCACCGCAGGAGCAGAGTCGGATCGCGTCGCAGATCTGGGCCGACTCCGGGTCGAGCGCCTGGGAGTGCGCTCAGTAGCTACGCGGCCCCGGACCTCGGGGTTGCCTCGGCGGGTTCGACACCGCCGAGCGGGGGGCTCTCGGGTACCTCGGCGTCGGCGGGTTCGCTGGGCGCCTGCTCCACCTCGTCCTCCTCGGGTGAATCTCCGCGCCAGCCCGCGCGGGTGAGGGCAATCGATGCGAGGCCCAGGACGATCATGACGCCTGCTCCCGCGACCGCGTAGCTTGCCCTGGGGCTGAACAGGGCGGCGATCCCACCACCCAGGACGAACCCGACTCCGGGGGCCGCCCGTGCGACGGAATCGACGAGCGAAACTACGCGAGCCTGGTACTCCGCGCGCGTCAACTGTTGCACCGCGGTGACCAGGGCAACCCATTCGATCCCGTTTCCAACCCCGCCCAGGACCGAGGCCAGGCACGCGAAGACCAGGCTCGGCGCCACCCCCGTGAGCAGGTAGGCGGCGCCGATCGCGAAGACGGAGATCGGGAGCAGCACACGCAACGGTATGCGCCGCAGCAGGGCGAATGCCGCGCCGCCAACGACCATCCCGACGCCCCAACTCGCCAGCAGCGCGCCATAGCCCGCGTCCCCGGCGCCAAGCGTCTCCTTGGCGAACACCACCTCGATCGGGATCACCAGCGCGAAGAACACGAACGCCGCCGCCTGGGCCTTGATCATGATCCGAAGCTGGGGCTGGGCCCTGACGTAGGCGATGCCCCGGCGCAGGCGCTCGATCGAGCCCGCCTCCTCCACCTTGGTTCGGGGCAAGCCGGATGCGGTCGCCATGAGGATCGCAACCACCCCGAAGGAGACCGCATCGGCGAACAGCGCGGTGCGGGGCCCCGCGCCGGCAACGACGACGCCCGCAACGGCGGGCCCCACCGCCACCCCCATCGTGAACCCTATGTTGAGCAGGGCATTTGCCTCGCGCAGGAGCCCGCGGGGCTCCGCGGCGGCCGTTGCGGCCACCCGCGAAAGAGTCCGAGCGGTGATCGCCAGAGCGCCCCCCAGGGCGGCCAGGCCGATCACCGGCGCGAGGGAGAAGTTCGGCTCGAGCAGGGCCAGCTCCACGAACACCAGCGCCTGGGCCAGGTTCAGTCCGGCCAGCGCGAACCGGCTGGGGACCGCCTCGAGCCGCGCCACCAGGGGCGGGGTTGCGATGGCGGGGACGAACTGAAGCGCGAGGAAGAGGGCCGTGACGGCCAGCAGGCTGCCCGTCTGATCGAAGACCAGCACGGCCAGAGCGATCTCCCCGAGCCAGTCCCCGAGCTCGTCGACGAGGCGAGCGAAGGCCAGGCGCCGAAAAACAGGTATGGAGAGCGGGCGGAGGGCGGCGCGCATGGCTCGTTGCAAGCTAGCGGAAGCTCATGGCGCTAGTTGCAAGTTTTGCGCGGTTTGTGTACCCTGCTCGTGGTCATACAAACTCTGCCTAAGCACTGGGAGGTGCAAGATGCCGCATCGCGCAGGCTAGAAACCGTGAATAGGAAGTTGGTAGGAGCGCCTCCGCCGCCGCTCCATGGGGAGCTGCGCCGGAGGCGCTTGTGTGCCGTTTTTCGATTAGCGCCAGCCGGCGGCGCCGGGGACTGTGTGGCCTAGATCGGCAGGCGCCGTTCGGTCGTCGCTCCCGCGGTGACGTACTCGTGGATCCGCCGGTCGAGCGCGAGCTCGGCCTCGAAGTCGGCGTCCTCTCCGTGGCGATATGAGAAGCCCTTGTCGGCCAGGACCTCGCTGAGGACCTCGACGAACCGGGGGTCGAGCTGGGTGCCCGCGACGCGACGGAGCTCGGTCATCGCCTCGAACGAGCTCACCGGCTCCCGATAGGAGTCGCGGGCCGTCAGCACGTCATAGGTGTCGGCGACCGAGATAATCCGCGCCAGGAGCGGGATCTCATCCCCCGACGCGCCATGGGGATAGCCGAGCCCGTCGATTCGCTCGTGGTGAGCGAGGACGATCTGGCCGACCGGCTGGTAGCCGTCGATCTGGGAGACGATCCGCGCCCCCTCGTTGGGGTGTTTCTTGATCTCCTCCCAGTCGGACTCGGTGAGCTCGGCGTCCCCCTTGAGGATCCGGTCGGGGAGCACGAACTTGCCGATGTCGTGGAGCAGGCCGGCGGTGTGGACGAGCTCCTGATCCGCCTCCGGGAGCCCCGCCGCCTTGGCGATCTCGCGCGAGTAGCGTGCGACCGCCGCGCTGTGGCGCGCGGTCATGCGATCGCGCAGGTCGAGGGTTCGGAGCAGCGCGCCGAGTAGGGCGACCTGAAAGCCCGCAAGCTGCTTGGCCTTGAGCTCGAGCTCGTCGGCCCGCTGTTGGGAGATCAGCAGGGCGCCGATCAGGTACTGGAGCACGATCAGCGCCAGGATCAGGATCACGACCGTGGCCAGGCCTACGCGGATGTACGCGTATGTGATCCCGATCGCAGTGAGCCCGGCGATCAGCTCCGATGGCAGCACCGGGATCAGCGTCCGCCTGAAGCGACGTAGGAAGCTGCTCTGCTCGACGTAGCTGAGGTGGGCGTTGGTGAGCGAGTAGTTGATTACCAAGGCGAGGCCGAACACCGCGAACATGAGCAGATAGAAGAGCCCGTCGGTGTCCGTGGTGCCCGTCGCCTCGAGGATGGCCGCGAATGCGATCCCGGAGACGAGCGGGAACCAGGCGAAGGTCATGAGGTTGATCGGGAGGAAGGTGAGCGCGTAGCGGGAACGCAACCAACCCGCGAGGATTGTGACCACGCTGATCACCGCAGCAGGGGCGGGGCCGAGCAGGACGATGGCGACGAAGATCGCCGGGAAGTTGCTCGTGATCTTGCCGGAGCGGGTCGAGGCCTCGAGCGCGGTCAGATCTCCGATTACCGAGGACGCGAGCAGGACCGTGAACAGGGGTAGATCCCAATTCGAGTAGCCATCCGCCAACACGGCGACCGCCACCGCCCCGAGCAGGGCGACGACTTCGAGCCCGAGCACCCTCCTGCTAGGACGTTCTGACATCGGGTAGGGGACCTACCCGGAGGCGCTGGCAGCGCGGCGGCGACCGTCTACCGAGGGCTGTCGCATCGAGCGCATGAACTCGTCGAGATCGCCGGTGGAGAAGCGGCGCTGGCCTCCCGGCGTCCTGTAAACGGGAACCAGCCCCTGGTTCGACCACTTGCGGAGCGAGGCGGCGCTGACCCCAAGGTAAGCGGCTGCCTGTCCGACATTGAGAAGTCTCGTTCGCCCTTCCATTGGTTGATCCTGCATATGCGTCTCGACTCGAAGCGGGGATAACTTGAGCACGGCTCTCATTCTTGGACCGCCTGACGCCTGTAACGGCCGATCGGCTCGAATCCCGGTCGCTTCCTCCCGCACGCCCTCGAGTTGGGGGCTCGGCGGCCGTCCAGGCCCCACGGACGGCTGTTCACCCGTACCTGGGTCCCGTACTTAGTATCGAGTAGGGCGAGACTACCGCTTGGGCGGGGGCGCGGGGACGACTTGTCCAGTCATCGCGCCCCGGTCTTGGTAACTACTGTCAACTTCTCGCAGGGACGGTCAACTCTCGCGTACCGAGCGGGAGCCGTTGAACGCGCCGATCTCGACTGGCTCACCGGCCGCCCGGGCGGCCTCGAGCGCCTCGCGGGCAATCTCGAGCAGGCGCTCGGAGTCGTGCCCGTGCTCGGGGCAGGCGGAGAGGCCGGCCGAGATCGAGATCCGGGGGCCGTCGTCCGCCTGCGAGCCGTCGACCACTCGCGCCAGCCGGTCGCCCATGCGGCGAAGCTTCCCGGCGTCCACGTTCGGCGCCAGCACGCAGAACGCGTCGTCGTCCACCCGGAACGCGTGGTCCACGATCCGAATCTGGTTGCGGATCATCGTCGTCGCGGCGGTGGACATCCGGTCGCCCGATACGCGGCCGCGGGTCTCGTAGATCTCCCGGAGGCCCTCCAGCTCGATCAGCGCAAGCGCAAACGGGTGCCCGTATCGCCGGTACTCGGCGACCAGCCCGTCCAGAGAGCCATCGAGGTTGGCGCTCCCGGGAACCACGGGCGGCTCGTCCGAGCGCCGCGGGCCGGCTTGGTCGGGCTCGTGGACCTGGCCGTCGGCGACCGTCGCGTGCAGCGATCCGAAGATCTCGGCCAGCTGGCGCGCGGAGCCCACCACGTCGCCGGATGGGCGCAGCGGGGCCGCGCGGTCGAGCGAGGCGATCAAGAGCGATTGCAGCGCCGCCAGATCGCGCTGGATCTCGGCCGAGGCGCCGCTGCCGCGCCTGGCGCGCCCGAGCTCGCGCGCCCGCCGGCTGACATCGTCCGGCAGGTCGGGCGCGCCGTGCGGTCCGTGCTCGACGCCGCGCCGGATGCCGGCGATCAGGGGGATGGCCTCGGTTGCCAGGAGGCCGAGGTCGACGTCCGCGACCCGATCGAGGGGCGTCCGCTCGATGATCGCGGCAAGCCACGCCTTGGCCAGCTGCTCCGAGGATGCGCCGAGGACGGAGCCGGGGGCTGGGGGCAGGGCATCCACGCGCCGAAAGCTAGCCTACGCCCCAGTCGCCACCACGGATACACTCGCGCACTACGACGATGGTGGATCCGGAGGCAGAGGGATCGGCCCCGGAGCGGGCCGCGCCGCCAGACGATCTGGGCGAGCCCACCGAGGGCGATCCGATCCTCGGGGCGACGATCGACGCGCTCAAGCGGGCGGCGCACGGCGTCGAGATCGAGCGCCGCGTGGCGGAGACCCTCCAGCGGAGCCTGCTCCCGAGGCTGCCGGCGGTGCCCGGCCTGCAGCTCGCCGCCCGCTATCGGCCAGGGGCCGCCGAGACCCGGATCGGCGGTGACTGGTACGACGCGATTCCGCTGCGAGGCGGCAAGGTCGGGATCGCGATCGGCGACGTGGTGGGGCGGGGGGTGGAGGCCGCCGCCCGGATGGCCCACCTGCAGAGCGCGCTCCGGGCCTACGCGCTCGAGGCGCTGCGGCCGGAGCTGGTGCTGGAGCGGATGAACGGCTTCGTCCTCGAGGGAGAGCAGGGCGGGATGGTGACCCTGCTCTACGCAATCATCGATCCTGACGCCTCCACGCTCCACGTCGCGACGGCCGGTCACCCGCCGCCGCTGGTCCTGCGTCCGGAGGACGGCCCCACCTTCGCCGAGGCGCCGGCGGGCAGCCCGTTGGGCGTGAACCGCTTCCCGTCCTACGCGGAGAGCATGGCGACGCTCGACCCCTGGTCGACCATCCTGCTGTACACGGATGGGCTGGTGGAGGGGCCCGAGCTCCCGCTGGGCGAGGGACTGGACGGCCTGCTGGCCACCGCCGAGGACTGCCCGCGCGAGCCGGAGGGCCTCTGCCGGGCGCTGCTTGCCACGGTCGACTCCAGGGCGGGGTTCCGCGACGACCTCGCGCTGCTGGCCATCCAGCTCACGCCTCCCGGCGAGACCCTCTCGCTGGCGTTGCCCGCGAAGCCGTCGTCGCTGGCCTCGATGCGTCGGGCGGTCGCGCAGTGGTTGCGCCTCGCCGGGGCCAGCGAGGCCGAGGTCTACGAGATGCTCGTGGCCTGCGGCGAGGCTTGCGCCAACGCGGTCGCCCACGCGCACTCGGCGATCTCGGACTCCCCGTTCGAGGTCCAGGCCGAGCGCGACGGGCTGCAGATCCAGATCGTCGTCCGCGACTCGGGCAGCTGGCGCCCCCCGAGCGAGGACGGGCGCGGTCGAGGCCTGCCGCTGATGCGAGAGCTGATGGACGAGGTGAAGATCGAGCCCGGCCCGCGGGGCACCACCGTGACCATGCGCCGCCGACTGCGCGAGGCGGGCGAGGGATGAGGGACCCGCTCGCCCAGCTCAACTTCGACGAGATCGACAGCGTCCTCGTCGGGCACATCGAGGGCGAGATCGAGAGCGTGAACGCCGAGCAGCTTCGGGCGGCGCTCGGCCGGCGGCTCACCAACGAAAGCGCCGGCCTCGTGCTCGACCTGAGCGGCGCTGCCTATCTGGACAGCGCCGGGGTCGAGCTGCTGTTCGATCTCGCCCGGAGGCTGCGCACGCATCGACAGCGCCTCCGCCTGGTCGTCCCAGCGGCCGCGCCGATGCGGCGGGTGCTGGATCTCTGTGACATCGAGGAGGTCGCGCCCATGGACGCCACCGTCGAGGCCGCGATCCAGGTCCTGCGAAAGCCCGCCGAGTGAGCGCGGGTCGCGCCGCGCGTCCGACCAGGCAGCTGTCTCAGAGCTAGCTCGAGCCGCTGGACGAGGACCACGCGGTGCGGAAGCGCTGCAGGGAGTCCATGAGCGGCCCCTCGTCCGAGCTCGCCCCCACCAGGATCTCGCCGACCCGGTTCGAGAACGCCTGCAGCAGGAGGAGCTCGGTGCGCCCGGTCAGCCGGCTGGGACGCGTCGTCAGGCAGATGACGCCCACCAGCTTGCCCCCGGCCACCATCGGAGAGCAGATCGACGTTTTCCCCTGGTGCGGCTGGGACGTGCCCAGGCCGTGGACGAGCTGCGGCCTGCGTTCGAGGGCGGCGCGCCCCAGCGCTCCCTCGCCGACGGCGATCCGCTCCGGGGCGTGTACACCCTCAGGCTCGCCCTCGGCCATGACCGCGGCCCTGCGCATTGCGAGCCCGTCCTCGTCGGCCAGGAAGATGACCCCACCCTCGACGTCGTACAGGGAGACCAGCCCGCCCAAGAGCGCCGCGAGCATCGCGTCCGACTCCCCCGCGGCAAGCGCGGCGCGGGCGCGGGCGCGGGCGCCGCCCGCGGGCGGGGTC
>JBOGZC010000086.1:0-13642 GCA_050697075.1 Solirubrobacterales bacterium
CTCTTGGGTGGGATCACACGGGACCTCGCCACGGTGTCGGGCACGGCGGCGGGCACCCCGTTCACGCTTTATGAGTCGACGCTCACCGACGCGACCGGCCTCACGACCAACACGAGTCCATGGGGCTTGGCGGCGCAGGGGGACGGCGCCGCATATCAGAGCGCCGGCAACTGGCCGACCGCCTTCAGCACGTCCCGCTACCTCAAGCTCACCTTTCCCTCCTACGTGCCGATCGGAGTGCCGGTCAACGGTGTCACGTTCAGACATTCGTACCGTTCGGCCACTCTTGGCACGACCTGCTTCTACTTCGAGGTCTACTCGGGGTCTACCCTGATCGGCACCCACGGGAGCCCGGCCAGCCCGGTGTCGTGCAACTCATCGAGCTCGACCTACGTCACCGACTCCGTCTCATTGCCCGAGGTGAGCTCGGCAGCGCTCGCGAACAACGTCTCGCTCAAGCTGTACCTCAGGAACTCTGCCGCTCTTGGCGGCGCCAGCCAGCACGACCTCGCGGAGCTCCGAATCACGTACGTGCCCTGACGGGCACACATCCCCCTCATCTCCAATCCCCTGGACTCGACGACCTCGAAGAGGAAACCCGCCGGGCGATCCGAAAGTTGCGGTGCCCCATCGTCGCGAGCGCGGCTTGCTCGACGCTTCGGGCGCGAAGTCGAATCACCCGCGTCTGGATCGGTGGCACCCCGAGCGGCAGCATCGGCCGAAACCCAACTAGGAGGTCCGATGCTCTACAGATTCGCCGGGTACGTCCACGCGCTCTTCACCCGGCGCGCGAGGCGGATTGTCTCCGCGCTCGAGGGTGAAGGGGGCCAGGGAACGGTCGAGTACGTCGGCCTGATCCTGCTGGTCTCCCTGCTGATGGTCGGCATGGTCGCTGCCATGAAGGGGTTCAACGGCAAGCAGGGAACCGAGCTCGCCGACGTGATCGTCGGCAAGATCAAGCAGGCGGTAAACGCGATCACTTATCGCTGAGCAAACCGTGCACCGGGCGCCGCCGCCCGCCCCGATCGCCCGCGAGGCGCGGGTGAGGAGAGCGGGTGGCGGCCCGCTGGCATGTTGTTGTGGTCCAGCGGCCGGTGTAGGGGTCGCTTGACCGCCGCGTGATCCATCGGCGGCCAGACAAGGGGGGTAGCAGTGCCGGTCCCGGTTCGTCTCCATCGCGCGCCAGCGCTACGCGTTTCGATTGCGGTCCTGGCCTTCGCGTCGGCTGCCGTCATGTCCTTCGGCAGCCGCCCAGCGCATGCAGCCAGCGTGAGCTGCGGCGACACGATCACCACCGACACGAAGCTCCGTCAGGACCTCGTCAACTGCCCCAAGGTCGGCTCCTCATCGGGGCGGACAACGTCACGCTCGACCTGAACGGCCACACGATCGACGGAGACGGGACCCCCGATTCCGGCTGCGATCCCAACACGGATTTTTGCGACATCGGGGTTGCCTTCGAAGGTCGCCGCGGAGTGACCGTGAAGCGCGGCTCGGTACGCGACTTCGAGGCCGGCGTCGTCACCTTCAAGGCCCGCCGCGCCCGCCTGCTCCGGGTTTCGACACAGAGAAACCATCTCAGTGGCTTCGCTCTAGCAAGCTCCGACCGAATTCTGGTGCGAAATAGCTCGGGGGATCGCACGACCGATCCGGAGGGCAACGGGCTGGGCATCTTCTTCTGTAGCCACATCCGCGTCCTGCACAGCTCCTTCCGGGGAAACGTCCACGCCGGGATCAAGCCGGTTGGCTCCACGAACGGCCTGATCAAGGGGAACGTGCTGGCGCGAAACGGTGACGAGGGAATGCTCCTCGAGGACGGCGACCGCTTTCGGGTCAAGCACAATCGCTTCGTGCGCGACGGCGGGGGGATCACGCTCGGCCCCGGCAGCGGGAACGTGATCAAGCGAAACCGCGTGTCCCGGGTCGGCGACGGCATCCGCATCGAGAAGGGACACGACAACCTGGTCGCGCGAAACGTCGTCGTTCACGCCCGCCACGCCGGCATCCGACTCGGAATCAAGCATCCCCTTCTCGGGGGCGCAAACAATGTCGTCCGACGAAACGTGGTGAGGGGCAGCCGCATCGATGGGTACCTCGTGGGCAAGAAGGAACGTCACAGCCTCCTGATCGGCAACGTCGCCACGGGCGCGGGAGATGACGGGTTAGACGTCGAGAGCCGTTTGACGACGCTGACGAGCAACCGGGCGCTCCGAAACGGCGATCTCGGCATCAGCGCGGTGCGAGGGGTGAATGACGGTGGCGGCAACATCGCTCGTCAAAACGGGGACCGGCGCGAATGCACGAACATCGTGTGTAACTGAGGCTGCCCGAGGCTCAGGCCCATAGTGCGAGTCTTTGGGGCGCTGGACTTGCGGCCAATGGTTCAACGGCAAGCAGGGAACCGAGCTCGCCGACGTGATCGTCGGCAAGATCAAGCAGGCGGTAAACGCGATCACCTACCGCTGAATACCCCGCCGGGAGCGCGGCGGTAGCGTTCGCGATTGGCCGCGCTCCCGGTGACTCACGACCGCGACATGTGCCGGGGCTCGGCCTCTGGGAGGTCCCAGCCGGTCCAGGCTCGCGCCCACAGTCTCGCGCGAGATACTGCGCGGGCGATGTCGCAGGCACCGGAAACGCGCGCCAGCAACTCGCTCACGTAGAGGTAGCATGGCCCGCTGTGTCGGAGGAGGGGACGAAGCGGATCCGCCTCGCCATCGAGGCCTTCAACAGGCGAGACGTGGATGCCATGCTGAGGTGGAACCACCCTGACGTCGTCTATCAGACCGCCATCGCATCGATGGAGGGCGGCGAAGGGGGTGTCTACCACGGACACGAAGGCGTCAGGCAGTGGACCCGGGATCTTGATGAGGAAGTGGAGGACCTTCACGGGGAGCTGGACGAGGTCTATGACCTAGGAGGCGGCCGCTACCTCGCCGCGGGGCGCTTCCACGGTCGGGGTAAGGGCAGCGGTGCGGAGTTCGACGTGCCGATGGCCTGGGTCTACATAGCTGAGGAAACCGAGGATGACGAGCTCCTCGTCCGCTATGAGGCGTACTTCGAAAGGGAGAAGGCACTGGAGTCCCTGGGGCTCAACCGTTGGCCCGGGGAGAAGGCGGCGCGCTGGCTCCCACCCTAGACTCGACCGAGCGGCCGCCCTTGAAGCCGCCGCGCTGCGGGAGTAGGGCTACTTCCCCGAGATTGCGGCTTTCTTGCCCAGCTGGCGCACGAGGCGTCGTCGGACACGACTACGTTGGTCGCATGTTGGACGCGACCACCCAGCCCCGGGAACGGTTGCCCTTCGGCGCCTACATGGACGGATTCACCGCCGCGTGTGATCGTTTCGTTAGCCAACGCGACTGCGAATCGCTGGAACAGACCTTCCTGCCGCTGTTCGAAGTCCTGAACTGGGCGACAGCCATCGATCTCCGCATCACCCAACGATGGCGGGCTGACCCGCCATTCCGGGGCCATTGGCCGGGGTGGTACACCGGCGGCGATGTCCTGTTGGGCATTCGGTACGCGCGAAATTGCGTCCACCATCAGTGGGCCGACGCGGTCGCTATGCCACTCAGCGGGTCCGCCGAACGAACTGGGAGTGGCTTTGCCTGGCGCTGGCTGACATCGGCACAACTCCCCCCAGGGCGCGATGACAAGTTCCGCGACAGATACGAGGCGAATCTGGCGGGCCACCTCGTCACGGACACGCTTCAGCGGCTTAGTTGCTGTTTCAGCGAAGCCGCCGACCACCTGGGGCTGGATCACGCGCCGTAGACGAACCGGCGCGCCCCTGGACCAATCGGCGGCTTGTTCCCCAGTCCGCTCAGCCCCTTGTATTTCTCTCGCGGCGACCCAGGCGCGAGGTCTAGCAAGTCCCCAGCGGGTCACCCCCCCGTCGCGAGATACTGCGTGGGCGATGTCGCAGGAGAACGTGGAGGCGGCCCGCCGCGGGATTGCGGAGATCAATGAGGTCTATAGGACCGGGACGTTCTCCCCAAGCCTTCCCCGGATCAGGGAACTCTGCGATCCCGACTTCGTCCTCCGGCCCAGCGGAATGTTCCCGGAGAACGAAGAAATGCGCGGCCCGGAGGGGCTCCTCAACTTCATAAGCGGCCAGGCTGAGGCGTTTGAGCAGATGTGGATCGACGCCGACGAGTTCATCGATGCCGGGGATCGAGTGGTTATCCCGATCCGGTTCGGCGGACGGGCACGGCACACCGGCCTCGATGTCGAGTTTCAGGTGACCCACCTCTGTACCTACCGAGAGGGAAAACTGCTCCGCGACGAGATCTACGCCACGAAGGCGGAGGCCCTCGAAGCCGCCGGGCTTTCGAAGTAGGCGATGTCGCAGGAGAACGTGGAAAACCTCCGAGCGGTGCTGGAGACGTGGGGCCGGGAACCTTGGACCCCCGAGAGTTGGCAACGCGGGGCACCCTTCGACATGGCCCTGCTCGATCCCCATGTCACCTACGAGGACGAAACCCTGCCCGACCACATCGGGGAGGCATATACCGGTCATGACGGGATAGTTCGGGCGGCACAACGCTGGATCGAAGGTTTCGAGTGGCTGCTGGTCGAGTTGGAGCAGATCGTCGACGCGGAGGATTGCCTGGTCTCCATCCACCGAACCCGGTCGAAGGCGCGGCACAGCGGTATCGAGTTCGAAGCGCCTGTGGCCTATGTCTGGGCTTTCCGAGGCGGAAAGGTCATTCACTTCCAGTCGTTTCGGAAGCCAGAAGACGCTCTGAAAGCCGCGGGGCTTCAGGAGTAGGCCGGGTCGCAGAAGATTCCTGAGCACCGTGCAGCGTCCGGCGTGCGCTGCGGAACCAGATCTGTGACGGCGGCTGACGCCGACTGACGGCACTTGAAGCAGCGGATCTCGCTGTCCTCATCGACCAGGCCCAGCGAGCCGCGCCTCGATGTCGGCGATGTGGTGATTGAGGGTGTGGAGCGCCTCGTCGCCGAACCGCCGCGTCGCCGTGTGCAAGTCCTTGGCGACCGAGTGCGCTGGTCCCGGCGCCGCCAGAACGTCGAGCGCATGCTGGGCATCGGCCTTCGCTTGGCCGGTTGTCTCGTTGACGATCTTGAGCAGCAGATCGCGGAACAGGGGGCGCAGCGGGCGGATCACGTCGGTGTCCAAGGCATCCCGCTTCGCGTCCCAATCGGCGGCGTCCGCCCGATACTGGACCAGTCGCTCCGCGAGCCACGCCTGCTCTTGGTCGGTCGTGGGTAGCGCCATCTAAACATCCTCTCTCATTGCGCCCCCGTCCATCGCGGCCAGCAAGGGACTTGCCACAGCGGCGGCAGCGACCGTCGTTCGTCACGTCCTTGAAGGCTACGTGGCGTTGCGCCGAACCCGGGCCCAAGCCCTCGAAGCCGCCGGGCTGCGGGAGTAGGCGATGCCGTTGACAAGGAGTGGCAGTGCCTACGGGCTGCGGCCAACCCCGAGGATCGGCCCCGTGTCGCGACGATCGCGGGGGCCATAGGGTGATTGGCCGATTGCGAGCACTAGGGGTCGACCCTCGGAGATGAGGACAGATGGCCAGCATTGAGACCTGGGTCGCCGGCATCATCTCCCTGCTGCCGGCTCGCTACGAGCACTACGAGGGTCGTGCCGACGCGGAGGCGCTCAGGGCGATCGTGCGGATGGTCTGGGCCGAGGGCAACCACTACGTCGGCGACGTTGGCGCCTGGATCTCGACCGGCGCGGCGGCCCGCTTCGAGCTAACCGACGAGTGGCATCGTGAGTTAGATGAGGGAGGGCGGTCGTGGTACCGGGCCTTCCACGCACTCGCCCTCTACGTGGAGCGGGCGGGCGTCCCCGACGACGCCATCGAGGGCGTGCCCCTGTCCCCGCTCCTCGCAGCGGCGAAGGAGAGGTTGGACAGCGAGGGCGAAGGCGGGGGGGAGGGGCTCCGCCGGCCCTAGTACTCCAAGCCAGATCGCGAGGATCGACGAGTACGACCCGCTCGATGAAGCCCTCGAAGCCGCCGGGCTGCCGGAGTAGGCGATGTCTCAGGAAACCTGGGGGCGATGAAGCGCCCGAATAGACATTGGCCATTAGGGGCACACCCGCCTGCGTCATCTGCGGTGCCTCGTTGGCCGGTAGGCGAAGGGATGCCCGCTACTGCGGTCCTCCTTGTCGGGCCGAGGCCAGTCGCCTGAGGCGCATTCTCGCGGGCAAGTCGGCCGATGGTTACCGGACGATCGGCGAGCGGCTCGAGGCGTCGAGGAAGCGCACAAGGCGAGCCTCCGGCGTAGCGGATTAGGCGGTCGGGAGGCCGCTAGGCGGCCATGGAACGATCCATCGAGGGACCCAGTCGCGGGCTCCGGTGGGACTCCTGGAAATCCTTGTCGGTCCAGGTTTGCGCCCACCGTCTCGCGCGAGATACTGAGCGGGCGATGTCGCAGGAGAATGTGTCCGTGTTTAGGGGAGCCATAGGCGCACTCGAATAGAGTTTGAGCCGGCAGAAAGTCGACGAGAGGAGCACTTATGGCTGGCGAAGCTAAGAACTTCGATTCGCCCGACGAGACGAGGCCCTTTGAGGGCAAGGGGCAGGCGGAGATCGTCAACGTCGGAGACCAGACGGTCGGCAAAGGGGTGTTCGAGCCCGGCTGGAAGTGGTCGAACAACGTCAAGCCCATCGCCCAGACCGACTCCTGCCAAGCCCATCACGTCGGCTACTGCATCTCGGGCGCCATGACCATCCAAATGAATGACGGGACTACCTTCGAAATCACCGCTGGCGACGTCTTCGACATTCCGCCAGGTCACGACGCTGAGGTCGCCGGCAGCGAGCCGTGCGTCCAACTCGACTTCAGCGGCTTCGGGACCTACGCCAAGCGAACCTGAGGAAGCTCAATGCAAGAGCCGAGTGTGATTCCGCTGACCGTCCGGAGGCTGAAGCCGGGAACGTTCGAGCAATGGCGGAAGGCCTGGGACGACCCCGACGACCCCGATTCGCTGTGGGTCGATCCGGAGGAGAAGGCCTACATCTGCCGCAGCCTTGAGGACCCCAACGTGGTCGTCGCGTTCGGGTTCCTTCACGGCGACATCGACGATCTGAACCAACTGCGCCAAGACCCCGAGATCGAACGCAAGATGCGCAAGCGTGTCGATGCCATGGCCGAGTTCACAGAGGAAGTCCTCAGCGACGGAAGCTACGAGGTGGTGGAGGTCCCCACGAAGGAGTCGCGGCACTCTTAGCCGGGCCTCTAGACGGGATCGGTTAGGTTCTGAGCGTGGCAACGATCCGGGTGGTCTCCGAGACCACTGTGCCGCCAGAGCGCGTCCTGAGAGCCGCCTACGACTTCAGCGAGCGGCGAGTGGAATTGTTCCCGGCTGTCGAGCTCGAGCATTTCGAGGTGCACGAGATCGACGCCACCTCGGCCGACGTGACCGAGGGAACAAAGACCGGTCCGTTTGGAACCAACTGGGAGCGCTGCCGCTATGACTCCTCGCAGCCGGGGTCGGTCAGCGCCCCGGTGACCGACTCGAACGTGTACGAGCCGGAAGGCAGTAGCTGGGAGATCAGGGCGACTCCCAACGCGGACGGCAGTCAGGTCGAGATGGTCTGGGAGCGCCAGTTCAAGCACAACCCGAGGGGGATCATCTTCGGGACGCTGTTTCGCACCGTCGGCAAGCCCATCTTCCACAGATACGCCCGAGACGTCATTGAGAACCTCGAAAGGCTCGATCGGGCCTCCAGCCGGGATGCATCCGTCCCTGGCGAGACACCCTCCACCTAGGCCCGCGAAACCGCCAGGCTGCGGGAGTAGCGCCGCTGGACGCGGCATGCCCCCCGTTATACGGTCGTCCCGGGCCGTCCAACTAAGGGAGGAGCCATGAGCCGTATCCGGCGTCACCTGACGTTCGCAAACATCGTCTCGGTGATCGCGCTGTTCCTGGCGCTCGGCGGGATCGGCGCGTACGCCGCGTCGAGGATCGGAGCTGGCGACATCAAGAGGAACGCCGTACGCACGAGGCACATCAAGGCTGGAGAGGTGAAGCGAAGCGACCTCGCAAAGGCCGCGGTGAGCTCCTCGAAGCTGGACCTGGTCAGATTCGATCAGCGATCGAGTGAGGTGGACATCACGGGAGGCGAGTCCCAGCCACTCGGGCCTCGGGTCACCCTTGACGTGCCGGCGCAGGGTACGGTCGTCTTCGAGGCCGCCGCCAACATCGCCAAGAGCGCGAATACGGTCGATTGCCGCCTCGAGGCCACTAACGCTAGCTTTGGGCAGTTCCTCTTCGAGCCTGCCGTCGCCGCCGGAAACCCTCCGGAGCCCTTCCAGTCCGGGCTCGTTCCGTCCCACCCCGCGGTGTCGGGCAGAAGGACCTTTCAGCTCCACGCGGTACTCAACGGTCAGACAACGGAGACCTGCAGCTTCGACCACATCAAGTTCTACGGCTTCGCGCTCGGCTGAGCCTTTCTAATGGATGTTGGCCCTTGAAGCCGCCGGGCTGTCGGAGTGGGCGATGTCGCAGGAGAACGTGGAAATAATCCGCAGGCTCTACGAGCATTGGGCCTCTGGCGACTTCCCGGCGGACTTCTTCGACCCCGATGTCGAGTTTCGCGCATCGGCGCCCAAACCGGAGACCTGTTCACACTGCGCGACGGCAAGATCGTGCGCTACTACAGCTACTGGAACCGCGCCGACGCCCTCGAAGCCGCCGGGCTTACGGAGTAGGCGATGTCTCAGGAAACCTGGGGGGCGATGAAGCGCCCGAACGGCAAGCAGGGAACCGAGCTCGCCGACGTGATCGTGAACAAGATCAAGCAAGCGGTGAACGCAATCACCTACCGCTGAATACCCCGCCGGGAGCGCGGCGGGTAGCGTTTGCGACTGGCCGCGCTCCCGGTGACTCACGACCCCGACATATGCTGGGGCTCGGCCTCTGGGAGGTCCCCGCCGGTGCAGGCTCGCGCCCACCGTCTCGCGCGAGATACTGCGTGGGCGATGTCGCAGGAGGACGTCGAGGTCGTGCGGGCCGCCATGGACGCCTTCAACGGGAGGGACTCGGCGGCACGACCCACAACCCCGCTCGAGCGAAGGAGAACTCATGAGTCAGGATGAAAGGACCTACGAAGGGCAGTGCTTCTGCGGCGCTGTCACGATCGCCGTCACGGGCGATCCGGAGGGCGCTGGCTACTGCCATTGCGCCGCCTGTCGGAGCTGGTCCGCCGGCCCGGTCAACGCGTTCACGCTCTGGAAGCCTGAGGCCGTCAAGGTGACCCAGGGAGAAGACCAAATCGGCGAGTACCACAACAACGAGCGGAGCTATCGGCAGTGGTGCAAGGAGTGCGGCGGCCATCTGCTGACGCGGCACCCGCAGTGGGGCTTGGTCGACGTCTACGCGGCGACGATCCCTGATTTTCCGTTCGCACCCGGGGTGCACGTGAACTACGAGTCGACCGTGCTGCCGATGAAGGATGGCCTCCCCAAGCTCAAGGACTTTCCCGAAGAGTTGGGCGGCTCTGGGGAGACGATCGCCGAGTAGCAGCGCGGACCAGCCGGTGATTCGTGAGGCTCCGAGGACGGGCGATGTCGCAGGAGAACGTGGAGATCGTGCGTCGCATGTACGACGCCTTCCATGCCGGGGACGTCGATGGTGCGCTGAGCCACTTCGACCCGAAGGTGCTGGTCGACACCGGCACCGCCCGCCCCGATCACAGCGTTGGCAGGGGGCGTGAGCATTTGGGTGCGGTCGTCAGCAGCTGGGCGGCGGCCTGGGAAGAATGGGAGGATGAGATCGCCGAAATGCGTGACCTTGGCGGCCGGGTTCTCGTCCTCAGTGTGCAGCGCGGACGAGGCAGAGGAAGTGGGGTCGAGGTTGAGCTCCGCTACGCGATCCTCTACGACGTCGCCGGTAACGCGATCATCAGCGTTCGCATGTACGGAAGTGTCGCCGAAGCCCTCGAAGCCGCCGGGCTGCGGGAGTAGGTCGCAAGGAAAAGCCTACGCCCCCGCACCGGCTTCGCACTCGCCTCGCTGACTCCCGGATAGAGTCCTCCCCAGCGAGCGACAAAAGGAGGCACCCATGCACGCAGTCGTAGTCACGGTCACGATCAACGACCGAGAGGCCGCCACAAGCCAGTTGCGCGACAACGTTGTACCCGGCGTATCGCAGGCCCCAGGGTTCGTAGCCGGGTACTGGACACGGAAGGACGACACGGGATTGAGCATGGTCGTCTTCGAGTCGGAGGACGCCGCCAAGACCATGGGCGAGAGAGTCCCGTCCCTGGTTAGTGACGCCGTCACGATCAAGGACATCGAAGTGCGCGAGGTCGTAGCGCACGCCTGATCCCTGGTCACGCGAAATAGCCTCGAAGCCGCCGGGCTGCGGGAGTAGGGCGCGCCCCCGCCAGCCCTCGCCCCCCGAGCCCTGACTCGCTTCGAGGACTGACCTCCCCGCCCGCCCCGCGTCCGCTCTCGCTCCGGGCGCGCATCAGATAGGCCCTCTACTTATGGGCAGCCAACGTCCACCCCGAGCGGCGGACTCGGGTAACAAGTCCGATGGCTACCTTGTCGGTTCATACCGCATCGCCACCGCCCCCGAGCCGAACTCCAGGCGGCTCACGAGCTTCAAGTCGACGTACTTCGATAGCCCCGCGAACAACGTCGGCCCATGGCCCGCCAGCCTGGGCTGCACCACGAACTCGTACTCATCGATCAAATCCAGCTCCGCCAACGCCAGCGGGAGCTTCAGGCCGCCCACGAACAGTCCCTTACCCGACTCCCGCTTGAGCTGCTGAACGGCCTTGCCCAGATCCCCGCGCAGGAGCTCCGCGTTCCAATCGACCCGGTCCAGGGTGCTCGACACGACGTACTTCTTTGCCGCGTCGATCGTCCGGGCGAAGGGTTCCATCCAATCAGGCCTCTCTCCCGTCCGCGCCGGCGGCCGCCACGCTGCCTCCATCATTTCGTAAGTCACCCGCCCAAAGAGGAGGGCATCGGCCTTGTTGAAGTTCTCGACCGCGTGACGATGCAAGTCTTCGTCCGCGAGCATTGCACGGTGATCGCAGCACCCGTCCAATGTGACGTTGATGGAATACCGAAGGGGTCGCATTACCCGCCCTTGACTTTCATCCGTCGCGCGAAGCAGGATCGCACGGTTCAGATTGCTCGGATGGAGCCGCCATCGACCGGGATCATCGCCCCCGTGATGTAGGACGCCGCCGGGGAAAGTAAGAACGCCGCGACTCGACCGAACTCCTCGGGCTCGCCGTACCTGCGCAACGGGATGTCCTCGGACTTGCGAGCACGCACCTCATCCGGGTCGCCGCTCAGGGCGTCGAGCTGGCGCACTCTTTCGGTAGCGATCCTGACCGGGAGGATCCCGTTCATCCGGATTCCAGATGGCCCGAGATCCTCGGCAAGCATCTTGACGACGCCGGCGAGGCCCGGGAACAGACCGTTGGAGACGGCGAGTTCCGCGAGCGGCACCCGCACCGACGAGGCGAGCACAAATACGACCGACCCGCCCGTGCCCGTCGGCGCGCCGCCTCCCGGCCCGCCGGCGCCGCCGGTCAGATGTGTCGCAAGGAGCCTTGCCAGGCGAACCCCACCGAGAAAAACGCTGTCGAACGAGCCACGCCACGCGTCGTCGGTGGTGGTGGCGACGGTTCCCGGTGGCGTCCCTCCAAAGCTGACCAGCGCACCATCCAGGCGGCCGAACCGATCCTTGGCCGTCGTGATCAGCCGCTCGGGTGTCGCGGCATCGGCGGTATCCGCGGTAAGCCAGGCGACCCTGTCGGCGGCAGCCGCATTGTCCGCGAGGCGGTCCGCCGCCGCGGCAGCGGAACCCTTGCCATGCGAACTCACAAGGACGCGGGCACCCTCTGCGATGAGAGCGCCAGCCGCCGCGAACCCAAGGCCGCGACTGCCGCCCGTGACGACGTAGACCCGGTCGCGCAAGTGGAGATCCATAGGGCTTCTGCGGCAAGAGCTTACGGCGGCGCGCAGTAGTCGCTTTGGACGAGATGCGGAGTGAGAGCCAGCAATGGTTGCGAGTAGGGTTCGGGTAGCCGCTTGCCGCACGGGGTATCGGCAGGATCACCTTCATAGGAGGTGTCGAGTTGATCGGAGCACTGCTTTTGGGATTGGTGGCCGGCTTCGTCGGCCGGGCACTCGTCCCCAACGACGTATTCCAGAACCTGGAAGGGCCAAAGTCATGGCTGGTGTCGATCGTTCTGGGCCTGGTCGGAGCCACGGTCGGCTGGCTCATCTTCACCGGCCTCCTCGGGATCGGCGATGAGGACGTATTCGATTGGGGCGGCATCCTCAGTGCGTTGATCGGCGTGATCCTCGTCCTCCTCCTCTTTGGGTGGGTGGCCCGCCGCACGGTTCCCGAGTAGCGCGCCACACGCGCGCTCCCCTAGCCAACGGCTCTGGCTGCTCTAGGCTCGTTCCGTGAAGTTCAAGAGAACAGATGCAGGCATCCTCATGGGCGAGCACGGCTACTTCATTACCCCAGAACATGAGAGCTTCGGAGAGGACTACTTCAGAGTCTGCTACGTGCGCGACGACACTCGAACTTCAACCACCGTCTCGGTGGAGAATTCACTCGACGCCGCCAAGAAGGCCGCGGAGCGGGATCTGGGGAAGCGGAGGCTCCGGGCGCATCGGGAGACCGACTCGCCCTAGTGAGCTTGTCGGGCGCCGCGTGTCGGGCGCCGCGCCGCGCGAGTAGCGAGATACTGCGCGGGCGATGGATGACGCGAACGTTGTGCGCCGGATGGCCGACACAGTCGAGCGACGCGATGCAGAGGCCATGGCGGCGCTCTACACGCAAGACGCGACGGTGCACCATCCGCTCTACCCGGAGCCCGCTCGCGGTCGGGATGCGATTCGGGCAAGCCAGCGAGAGCTGTTCGATGCCATCTCGGACGTTGAGGTCCAGATTCGCTCGATCCTCACCGGGGAGAACATCTGCGCGGCGGAGGTGATCATTCGGGCGACCCACACGGGTGCGATCGACCTCGGGGGCAAGGGACCGATCCCGGCGAGTGGGAGAAGGGTCGAGGTGTACGAGGTGTGGGCTTTCGATCTTGACCCCAATGGGCTGATCATCGAGGAGCGCGACTACCTCGACACGGCCGCTCTTTTGGCTCAGCTCGGCGCCGACCGTTCCCCTCACGACGCAGCCGGCCTGTCGGAGTAGGCGATGTCGCATGGGCTGCTTGTCCACTTCAAGGCCTACCGGGACCGTGGGCAAGCGCTGGAAGCCGCCGGGCTGGCATCAAGCGACTGAACAGACATCGGCTATTCGGCCAACACCCTCGCACGCCTGCGTGGTCTGCGGCACCTCGCTCGGCGGGATGCGCAGCCACGCACGCTTCTGCGGCCCATCGGAAGGCTGGGCGGCAGATGACGATCGCATTAAACGGCCACGAGTGAGTAACGGGCATCGCCTCCTCGTCCGATCCCTTCACCTCGGATCACCAACACGCGCAAGGCGCGGCTCGGCGCGGCCAAGGCGCGTCACATTCGACTCCACCTCAAGCACGGCTACGCGAAGCGGGTCCATCACCGAAAGCGCATCCTGATCAAGGCGAGGGTGAAGGTCGGGCAACAGCACGCCAACGTGATCAAGTCGGTGCGGATCGTCAAGCACTAGCAACGTCGCGAAGCACCGGTGGCG
>JBOGZC010000087.1:0-13576 GCA_050697075.1 Solirubrobacterales bacterium
GCCTAATCAGTCTGCCGGCTGGCCCCGCCGGCCCGGGCGATCCTCTTCCCGCAATTTGCGGCCGGCTCCGCCGGTTAGCTGCTCCCTGCCTCACGCCGCCCCTTGACAGGGCGGGGAAGAACTAGCCGCCGCGGCCGCCGATCGTGATGCGGGCAACGTCGATGTGCGACGCGGTGACGATCAGCGGGAAATCGCCCGTCTTCGATGCCTTGAACTGACGGGTCACCGGCTGTCCCGCCGGGGCGGTCACGCTGATCGCCAGGCCCAGCGCCTGAAGAAACACCGTCTGGTCCGAGATGATGCGGAGACGCACCTCCTGCCCCTTCCGGTAGTGAAGGACCGGCGGTCCGCTGGTCGGTGGCGCGCCACCGACCACCCGGACCGTCGCCACCGGCGTCCGGCGGCTGCTCGCCGGCGTCTCGGGGGCCCGACGGCCAGCGCTCGGTCGGCCGCCCTTTTCCTTCGCGGTCCGCGAAATGGACGGAGCGTCGACCGTCTGCTCGCTGTAGACGAACACGAACACAACGACGACACCGACCCCCAGCATGATGCCCAGGACGATCCCGAGTATCCGGTCGGTCCACCTCACGCCCGGGCGACGCTCGGGCGCGAGGGTCGCGCACGAGCCAGGCCGCTAAACCCCGTCGAGCAGGCGCCAGTTCGCCCTGAAAGCCGCCTCAGCTGCCGCTACCAGCCGGTCTTGGTCGTCGTCGGAGGCAAGCTCGGAGAGCAGCTCGCGAGCCTCAGCGGCGTGCTCGGTATCGCGGCGCTCGTGGAGGCTGAAGTACGCCGTGGCGTCGCCCTCCGCGAAGCCATAGCGCTCGACGAGGCCCTCCCGCTTGATCCGCGAGATCTCGGGCTGGCCGCTCTCGATCGCGTACAGCGTCACCAGTCTGCCCACAACCCCCCGGTCGGCGGACCAGGCGCGCACGCACCCGTCGGTCTCGGGCGTGGGCGGGTCCGCGACGTCTCCCCCGGCGGCCCGGACGAAGCCGTCCCAAAGGGCGACGTGCTCGCGCTCCTCATCAGCGTGGTGTCGCAGGTCGGCGCGCTCGGGCGCGGCGCTGGCGACGTCCTCGCTGACAGCGGCGATGGCCTCGACGGCGTGCCGGTACTGCCCCGAGTAGCGAGCCAGCTCGTCGGCGCTCAGCTCGCCCGCCGACCAGCGGCGGTAGAAGGGATGGCGAAGCACGTTCCAGCGCTCCCGGGCATCCTCGATCCGGCTCCAAGTCGTCTCCGTCACGCGATTCTCCTTCTTCTCTTGCAGGCCGCCGACCACATGAGAATACCCGCCCCCAGCCACGGACTAGGCGCAGGCGCGCCGCTTCCTGGCTACGAGATCACCTACTCCGAGAGCCCGGCGGCTTCGAGAGCTTCGTGGCGCTGGTCGTCTTGGTAGTAGCAAACGCTGACTACAGCGTCGTCGCGGATCGTTCACACCTGCGAGCCACCCGCCGTGACCTCGATCCCATCCCGCCCACGCGTGTAGGTGGTGACCGGTACGAAAACGTAGTCGCCACCGTCGATGAACTCGTTCGCCTCGATTCGAGCCGACTCGAAGGTACGGGAGAAGTCCTCGATCAACTCCCGCCACTGGGAGAGTGGATACACGCCCCGGTACGGCCCATACGCCCGGGACCAGTCGAACTCGGCATCCGAATTGGCGTCCTTCACCGCCCCGCCCCAGTCACCCCGGCTCCAGGCCTCAAACGCAGCCTGGACGATCTCCACGTTCTCCTGCGACATCGTCCACGCAGTATCTCGCGTCGGGCGTCCGTGGAAAGTGCGAACATGCGTTCGCGCATGAGACCACCGGCGCCGTGAGACCCAAGGCACGGGACATCGCCGTTCCGCCGTTCCCCCCCGACACCGCCTGGATCGGGCCCGAGCCCGCGCCGGTCGAGCGGATCTGCGCCGGTGGACCGCTGATCGTCCACTTCGTGGACGTCGCGCACGTCTCCAGCGTCCGCACCCTGCCCTACCTGAAGGCCTGGGCGGAGCGGTACGGGGACCTCGGCCTGTCGCTGGTCGGCGTCAACTCCCCCCGATTCCCGTTCACAGCCGACGCCGACAAGCTTGGAGCCGCCCTAGCCCGTCTCAGCCTCGACCTCCCGGTCGCGATCGACTCCGGCTACGCCGTGTGGCACGCGTACGGGTGCCGCGGCTGGCCGTCGCTCTTTCTGTGGAGCAGGGGCGGCGCCTTGCGCTGGGTGCACTACGGCGAAGGCGAGTACCAGGCGACCGAGGCCCTGATCAGGGAGGAGCTGGAGAGCGCGCCGGACGCGGGCCGGGGCCTCCCGGAGCCACTGGCGCCGCTACGTCCCACCGACGCGCCCGGGGCGCTCGTCGCCGCGCCCACCGACGAGGTCTTCCCGGGCGGGTCCATCTCCGAGCCGTGGCTCGCGGCCGAGGGCGACGCGCCACTGGAGATCGAGTACTCGGCGGGCGAGGCCTGGGCCAGCGTGGACGGTCGCGGCTCGCTGGGCGTGTCGCTGGACGGCGTTCCCGAGGTGGCGATCGAGGTCGAGGCCCCTGGCGCGTACCGGCTGGCCGGTCATGCCAGGCACGAGACCCACCGACTGTCGCTCCGCGCCTCGCCCGGGCTGAGCGTGTACTCGGTCGGGTTCGCCGCGGGTCTGCCGGGTTGATCAGCCGCGAGCGGCGAGCTCGGTCCTGATCTCCTTCGGGAGCATGAAGCGGACGTCCTCCTCGACCGTTCGAAGCTCCGACACCTCCTCGGCCCCCCGCTCGCGAAAGAACGCGACGAGCTGCTCGACGAGCTCCTCCGGCGCGCTGGCCCCCGAGGTGACGCCTACCGTCTCGACGCCCTCGAGCCATTCCTCGCGGACCTGGAGGGAGTTGTCGATCAGGTAGGACTCCGCCCCGTGCTCGCGGGCCACTTCTACCAGCCGGTTCGAATTCGATGAGTTGGTGGAACCGATCACGAGCACCAGGTCGCATTCCCGAGCCAACTGCTTGACCGCGATCTGGCGGTTCGTGGTCGCGTAACAGATGTCGTCGGACTTCGGGCCGACGATGTTGGGGAACCGCTCGCGGAGCCGGGCGATGATCTCGGTCGTCTCGTCGACCGACAGGGTCGTCTGGGTGATGTACGCGACCCGGTCGGGGTCGTCGACGTCGACGTCGACCACGTCGGCCGCCGTCTGAACGAGAACGATGCTCGCCGGCGCCTCGCCGGTCGTCCCCTCGACCTCCTCGTGGCCCTCGTGGCCGATCAGGATGATCGTGTAGCCCTCCTCGGCGAACTTGCGCGCCTCGACGTGGACCTTGGTCACGAGGGGGCAGGTTGCGTCGATCGTCCTCAGCCGCCGGGCCAGCGCGTTCTCGTGCACCATCGGCGCCACGCCGTGGGCGGAGAAGACCACCAACGCGCCCTGGGGCACCTCGGTCTCCTGCTCCACGAAGATCGCCCCGCGCGCCGCCAGCTGCTCGACGACGTGCTTGTTGTGGACGATCTCCTTCCGGACGTAGACGGGAGGGCCGTAGAGGTCCAAAGCCTCCTCGACTGCCTGAACCGCCCGGTCCACGCCGGCGCAATAGCCGCGCGGCGCGGCGAGCAGGACGCGCTTGGGTGCGCCCCCGGCGCGGGCTTGGGCCGACGGTGTCATCCCCCCAAAGGGTACCGGCGCCCCTTCGGCCGCCTGTGCTCGTTCACCCTCCCGGCCCTGCCCATCCGACATACTCCCTGGTCCGGCCCCGTGCGGGGAGGATCGATGACGGAGCGGGACCCACAGTGACAGTGCAGGTGATCGGCGCCGGCCTGGGCCGCACCGGGACCCTGTCCTTGAAGCTCGCGCTGGAGCGGCTCCTCGGTGGCCCGTGCCACCACATGGTCGAGTTCTTCAAGCATCCCGAGCAGCTCCACCGCTGGGAACAGGCGCTCCAGGGCCGCGCCGTCGATTGGGATGCGGTCTTCGCGGAGTATGTGTCCGTCGTCGACTGGACGGCGGCGGCGTTCTTCGAAGAGCTGTGGGCCGCTTATCCGAATGCGACCGTGATCCTCTCCCTGCGAGACATAGATAGCTGGTGGCGCAGCGTGCGCGACACGGTGTTCGACGAGCTCCGGTCCGACCCAACGCCCGCGGACGATCCGTGGGAGACCGCGATGGCCCCCATCAGGCGCTTCACGATCAGCATGCTCGACCGCCGATTCACCCCCGACTGGCCAGACGAAACTGCGGCCAAGAAGGCCTTCGAACGTCACAGCGCCGCCGTCCGGGCCGCTGTTCCGCCAAGCCAGCTCGTCGAGTGGCGGCCTGGCGACGATTGGGCGCCGCTCTGCCGAGCCCTCGGTGTGCCCGCCCCCGAGGAGCCGTTCCCGCACGCGAACACGACAGCGGACTTCCGGGCGCGCAACTTCCATCCGGCTCCGTAGCGCGCGGCACCGCCGCCGGAGCCCTACGTGACGTCGCGCCGGGTGACGACCCCCGCCGTCACGGCGAGCACGGCCACCGAATATCCGAGGTACACCAGGGCGGCTGTCCCGAGCGGAAACAGGTCGTACCCGGCGTTGTTGCTCGAGTTGCCGCTCAGCTTCATCCCCAATCCCCCCAGGCTGAACTTCCCGTAGGGATGCGCCAACGCCGCGATCACCGGGTCGACCACGAACAGAACGACGAAGACTGCGACCACGGCCGTCACCTGATTCGTGACGAGCGCCCCCACGCCCACTCCGAGCACGCCGGAGATCGCCATGTAGGCCAGGCTGCCGGTGGCGATCAGCGCCAGGTCGCCGGTCTCGAGACCCAGCGAGTCGAGCGGGTGCCCCTGGCCCGAGAGCCAGGGAGCGGAGATCGCGAGTACGAGCGCCGCGCTCACGATGCCGACGCCGAGGCCGCCGATCGCGTACGCGAGGGCCTTGGCGACGAGGACGCGCCGCCGGTCCGGGGCAACGAGGAAGGTCGAGGTGATCGTGCCGTGTCGGTACTCGCCGGCCGCCCCGACCACGCCCAGGATGATCATGAACAGGCCGGGGATCCCCATGTTCGAGATCAGCGAGCGGGCGTCGTCCTGGCTCTCGGTGGTGCTGGTGGCGAGGGTGACGATCGTGACCAGGACCGCGAGGCCGACCGCCAACACGGCCACCCACCAGAAGGTCCGCGTGGTGCGCATCTTCAGGAACTCGGCAGCGATCAGGGAGCTCATGCGCCCTCTCGCCCACCATCCGCGGGCTCGTCGAGGCGATCGTCCCGCGTCAGCTGGAGGAAGACGTCCTCGAGGGAGGCGTCGGCCTCCTCGGCGGTGAGCTCGTGGAGGGTGACGCTGTTGTCCGCCGCCACCTCGCCAACCCTCTCCCGGCTCACCCCCGCCACGAGCAGCAGGTCTTCATCGGGCCGTTCGACCGACGCTCCCTCGGCCCTCAGCAGCTCCGCCAGCCTCTCCGCATGCGGGCTCCGCACGCGAACCGCCTCGCCCTCCCGGCGCCGGGTCAGATCCGCCAGGGCCGAGCTTGCCCGGAGGCGGCCGCGGTGAATGACGACCACCTCGTTCACGGTCTGCGATACCTCGGCGAGAACGTGACTGGAGACCAGAATCGTCCGCCCCTCCGCGGCCATCGACCGGAGGAAGTCCCGCAACCATCGGATGCCCTGCGGATCGAGCCCGTTCGCGGGCTCGTCGAGGATCAGCACCTCGGGGTCGCCGAGTAGAGCCGCCGCCAGGTTCAGCCGCTGCTTCATGCCGAACGAATACGCCTTCACGCGCCTCGCGCCCACGTCCTCGAGCTCCACCAGTCGGAGAACCTCGTCGACTCGGGTGGCCGGCAACCCCGCTCCCCGGGCGATCACCCGCAGGTGGTTGCGGCCCCTGCGGCCCGGATGGAAGCCCGAGGTGTCGACGACGGCGCCCACCGTGCCCAACGGCGCGGGCAGCGAACGGTACGGGTGCCCATCGATGGTGGCCGTGCCGGACGTCGCCTCGGCGAGCCCCAACAGGATGCGGAGGGTCGTCGTCTTTCCTGCTCCGTTCGGCCCCAGGAAGCCCAGGATGGAGCCGCGGCGCACGGTGAAGCTGAGCCCGTCGACGGCGACCGTCCTCCCGTAGCGCTTCGTGAGTGACTCGATGGCGATCAGTTCGGTCGACCTCGTGTTTGGCTTGGCCAGGGCCCCGGCCGGCCGTTAGGGTAGTTACATGGCCCAGGGACACATGGACAGGCTCAGCGCGGTGGACGTCTCGTTCCTGACCAACGAGAGCTCCTCCAGCCACATGCACGTTGGCGCGATCATGATCTTCGAGGGGCCTCCGCCGAGCTACGAGGACCTCCTGGAGCACGTCCAGGGCCGGCAGCACCTGGTCCCGCGCTTTCGCCAGAAGCTCGCCTATCCGCCCGCGCAGACCGGTCGTCCCTTCTGGATCGACGACCCGACGTTCAATCTCGAATACCACGTGCGCCACTCGGCCCTGCCCTCGCCGGGCTCCGAGGATCAGCTCCGCCGAATGGCCGCGCGGGTGTTCTCACAGCAGCTCGACCGCTCCAAGCCGCTGTGGGAGCTGTGGCTGGTCCAGGGCTTGACCCGGAAGCGGTTCGCGGTGATCACCAAGACGCACCACGCCCTGGTCGACGGCGTTTCGGGAGTGGACATCGCAACCGTCCTGTTCGACCTGAAGCCGGTGCCCGAACCCGCGATCCCCGATGAGGATTGGGTCCCCAACCCCGAGCCGCGGTCCAGCACGCTGGTGGCCAGGGGAGTAGAGGACGTGCTGAAGGCACCCCTGCGGGCGGCGCGTCGAGTCGAGGACGCGATCGCTCACCCCGAGGCCGCGGTCCGACAGGTGCGCCACTCGCTCGAGGGGGTCGGGGAGATCGGCTGGGCCTTCGCCAACCCGGCGCCGAAGGCGCCGATGAACGTCGAGATCGGCTCCCACCGCCGCTATGCCTGGGTGCGCAGCGACCTGGCCAGCTTCAAGAAGGTCAAGGACGCCCTCGGGGGAACGGTCAACGACGTGGTCCTGGCGGTCGTGGCCGGAGCCCTGCGCGGCTGGCTTCAGCGTCGCGGGGCGCGGATCGAGGGGCTCGAGCTGCGCGCCCAGGTGCCGGTGAGCATCCGGGCCCAGGACGAGCACGGCCAGCTCGGGAACCGGCTGGCTGTGATGCGCGCCCCGCTGCCGGTCTACATCGAGGACCCGGCTCGGCGGCTGCGCACCGTCACCCAGGCGATGCAGGGGCTGAAGCAGTCCAAGCAGGCGCTCGGCGCGGAGGTGATCTCACGGTTCAACGATTTCGCGCCTCCGACGCTCCTCGCGCAGGCTGCCCGGATCAACTTCTCCACCCGCCTCTTCAACCTGGTGGTCACCAATGTCCCCGGCCCCCAGGTGCCCCTGTACCTGCTCGGACGGGAGCTCGAGGACTGCTTCCCGGTGGGCTTCCTGCCGCCCAACCAGGCCCTCTTCATCGCCATCATGAGCTACAACGGCGGCATGAACTTCGGGCTGCTCGCGGACTACGACACGATCGACGACATCGATGTGCTCACCGAGGGGATCGAAGCCGCGATCGCGGAGCTCACCGAGCTCGCGGATGCCACCGGAGAGCCCAGAACGAGAGAGGAGCCAGCGCCCGCCTAGCCTCCGCCGGCGGTTCGATGGAGCTCGAGGGCCGCGTTGCCCTGATAGGGCCCGTAAAGGTGCGTTGAGTCGTTCGTGTAGCCGTAGCTCGTCACCGAGGCGACGTAGCCGCGACCGTCGCGCCAGATCACCCAGCCGCCGCCGCTCGCGCCGGCGGTCATGTCGCAGGAGATCCGTATCGGCGCGGGTGGGCCGAGACCACCGTCGGCGCCGCGATACGGAGACCGGCACCGGAACAGGTGCCTGCCATCGAACTCGGGAGGCGGCCTGTCCGCCGGGTAGCCGAACGCCGCGTACACCTGGTTGCGAGGCTGGTTGAAGGCGATCCTCCGCGCGCCGATCCTGTCCTGGAGCAGCTTGCCGCGGTGGGGAGTGACCGTCGCGGCGCCGAAGTCGAATGCCGAGTCCCCACCGTCGAGCACGTTGGTGCCCTTCCATTGACGGGTGGTGGCCAGGTGGGATGCCGGCCATTCGCCGAAGGGCTTGCGCCCGTTGTTATAGCCCGGAACGAACTCCCAGTTGGTCGCGTAGCCGGCCCCGAGGCCACCTCCGAGGACTCCAGGGTCGTAGACGCAATGACCGGCGGTCCAGACGAGGCTGCGGCTCGGAGAGCGCACGGCCGTCCCGGAGCACGCGTAGTCGCCTGCGGCCGGGGGTCCGAGCGTGAAGAACACCCTCCCCTCCGTTCGGTTCGGGTAGCTGCTCGTCTTTGCGACCCGCTGGTGCAGGCCGAGGCTCTTGGCGCGTCGCGGCGGCGCGGCTCGATGGTCCCGCTGAGAGAGCGACGTGGGGGCGATCGCGTCGGCCGGCTGAGCGTTCCGCATCCTGGCGCTCGTCCAGTAGACCTTGATTGCAGCTGGGGATTGGCCGACGGAGTCAGTCTGAGGTGTCCCGGCGGCCGAGGCCAGGGGCGCGAGGCACAGCCCGCAGACACCGCTGGCCACGATCGCCGTGCCCTGCCGAATCCCGCGCATCCGGGGACTGTAGATCACCGGCCCTCAATCGGCGCGCGTTGCGCCAACGGTGGCGGCGCCGCGTACCATTGCGGTCTGACGAGATCCGGATCAGCGACGGCGAGGGAGAGCGCGTGAGCGACGAGGGCTCGGACAATCGGCAGACGACCCAATTCCACTACCACCTCGAGCTGACCCCGGCACAGCTCAAGATCACCCACACCGCGCTGCGGTCGCTGCTCGACGACTTCGGCCACGACGAGCGCGAGGTGTTGAAGATCATTCACGAGGTGCTCGAGAAGCTTCCCGACGAGCACGCGATCCGAGCGATTCAGCTGGATCAGGAGGTCGAGCGCCAACTCGTCGGCGGGGACGGCGCCGGCGACGAGCCACCGCCCGCCGCCGCGTAGCGCGCGCTCGAGCGGGCCGATCGCCGATGGAGATCCACCTGCTCGACGGCACCTACGAGCTGTTCCGTCACTTCTTCGCCGTGCCCTCGCGCCGCGACTCCACCGGACAGGAAGTGGGCGCCGTCGGTGGGGTGCTCGGAACAGTCCTGACGATCCTGGAGGACGGGGCCACCCACCTCGGCGTCGCCACCGACCACGTGATCGAGTCCTTTCGAAACGACCTGTGGCCCGGCTACAAGACCGGAGCGGGCGTCGACCCCGAGCTGATGTCTCAGTTCCCGCTGCTCGAGGAGGCGCTCGAGGCACTCGGGGTCACCGTCTGGGCGATGGTCGCCCAAGAGGCGGATGACGCCCTCGCCGCGTCGGCCGCTGTCGCGGCCGAGGACCGCCGTGTCGAGCGCGTGTTCGTGTGCACGCCGGACAAGGATCTCGCCCAGTGCGTGCGGGATCCCCGGGTCGTGCAGCTCGACCGGCGCAATCGCCGGTTGATCGACGAGGCGGCCGTACGCGAGAAGTTTGGCGTGGAACCCGAATCGATTCCCGACTGGCTGGCGCTGGTCGGCGACAGCGCGGACGGGTTTCCCGGCCTGCCCGGGTGGGGAGCGAAGTCGGCTTCCACCGTGCTCGGCCACTACGGCCACCTCGAGGATGTGCCGGATGAGGCGCAGGCGTGGGAGGTCTCGGTCCGCGGCGCGCCCAAGCTGGCCGCGACCCTCGCGGACGGGCGGGAGCTCGCGCTGCTCTTCCGCGATCTCGCCACGCTGCGGACGGACGCCCCGGTGGGCGCGGTGGACGAGTGGCGCTGGCCGGGGCCTACGGACGTCTTCCCCGAATGGGCAGAACGGCTCCGCGCCGGCGGTTTGGCGGACCGGGCGCGGCGGCTGGCGCAACGCCGGGCGCAGGGCTAAGGCGCCGCGCTACCCGAGCCCCACGTACCAGAGCCCGAACATGAGGCCGAACAGGCCCAGGGCCGGAATCAGCGCCGTCCGGTAGACGGGCTCGACGAGCCGCCGGGTGAGCACCCACGCGAACGCGGTGGTGCACGCGGCCATCGAGACGATGGTCATCGGCGCGAAGATCGCAAGCGCGAGCCCCGCCTCGAGCTGGGTGGGCAGGCCCGCGAGCAGCAGCACGACCACCGCGCCGGTCCCCGCGAGCCCGTGGAGCACGCCGATGGCGAACGCCTGCTGCGGAGTTCGCGCCGGTCGATGACGGTGGGTCACCTCGTCCTCGCGGCGCCTGACGTGCCGATGGGAGCCCCGCGGCGGGACCGCGTCTCCGCTCGAGTGGGGATGCGGGCCGGCCCGGTAGTGCCCCCGTGCCCATTTCCAGGTGACCCGGGCCGCCAGCAGGATGATCATGACTCCAACCGCCTTCTCGGCGCCGCCCTCGAGCCAAGCGGGGAGCGCGGACTTGAAGACGATGAGCGGCACGCCGAGAAGGAGGAGCATGGCCGCATGGCCAAGGCCCCACCAGGCGCCGAGTCGTGTGGCGCCCCGGGTATCCCCACCGTCGGCCGCCACCAGGGAGGTGACCGCCACGAGGTGGTCGGGATCCGAGGCGTGCCGGAGGCCGAGGACGAACGCGATCCCAAGCGCGACCAGCAGCGGCGCGCCGTCGAACAGCCCGGTGAGCCACGCGTCGAGCTGCTCGACCGGCCCGACCAGGAACTGGAAGTCGACGAGGTGGATGACTATCTCCTTGCAGAACGCAGCATCATCCGAGCTGCGGGATCGCCCTGGACGTGATCAGGACCCCGGCGAGCACGATCGCCGAGGCGGAGAGCGCCGGCAGCGCACCGGCGAAGCGTGACCCGAAGATGCGGCGCTCCGGGCGCAGGCGCATGACCAGGCGTCCGCCGAACACCACAGCGAGCCCGATCGAGGTCAGCGTGGCCGCGAGGCCGAGGCTGAAGGCGAGGATCAGGACCATCCCCAGCCCCAGGCGATGCTGGGAAATCGCCGCGATCAGGACCACGAGCGCCGAGGGACACGGCACGATGCCGCCCGAGACGCCGAGGCCGATGAGGCTCCGCATGGTGATGGGCCCGTCGGGATGGTGGTGGTGGTCGTGGTCGCCATTCTCGTGGTGGTGGCCCGCCTCATTCTCCTCCGACTCCCGCGCGGCCTGAGCCCTGGCCGCCCGCCAGCGAGCGAAGCGTGAGCGCATCACCGTCAGTCCAATTGCGACCACGAGGAGGCCCGAGAGGACACCGAGCCACGGGTAGAGCTGCTCGGGGAGCACGTACTGGGAGGCGGCCAGCGTGACCAGGCCGAGAGCGAACACCGCGACCGTGTGAGTCGCGGTCACCGTCAGCCCGAGGATCACCGCGTGCCGGGGGGTGCCCCGGGCGCCGACGAGGTATCCGGCGACCATCGTCTTGCCGTGACCGGGCGCGAGCGCGTGCAGCGCCCCCCAACCGAACGCCGCCGCAAGCAGGAAGACCACCAGGAGGCCGTGCGTGTTGCCGCCGGCGAGAGTGTTCGCGAAGCCGTCGAGGGAGCGATCGGTGGTGGTGTCGTCGCCGGACAGGCCGGGCGGCGCGGCGACCCGGCCCGAGCCCGGCGTCACCTCGAAGCTCGCCTGGCGATCGTCGGGCGGGCTGGACAGGAGATTCTGCGGATAGGCCCGCAGCCCGTCAGTGGGGTCGGTGGCCGGGACGTTCGAGCGGACGTCCGTTCCCTCACCGGGCAGGATCTGGATCGCATCCCAGCCGATGTGGTCGGAGAACGCGCCGTTGGCCAGTTCCACGTGGCGGGTGCCGGCGGGCAGCCGCGCGGCAAACGACACCTCGACACGAGTCAGGGCGAGCCCGCCCTGCCCCGGCGGAAAGCTCAGCCGCGGGTCCTCAGGGGCGCCAAGTCTCAGAGGGCGGCCGTTCGCTGTCAGCTCGAGGCCGGAGGAGATCTCGTCGAGCAGGCTCGCCAGAACGCGCCTCTGCTCGCCGGCCGTGTCGATCGCCCCGCTGCCGTCGGCGTCGTAGAGCTGGAGTTGCTGGAAGGTGGGAATCTCCGCCTGGTCGAGCACGTAGTTGATGTGCGCCTCCCGGGCATCGACGCGCACCTGGGCGAGCTGGTTGATCGTGAAGTTGCCGAGTGGGTGCGCGAACGCCGGCTCCGACCCCGCCGCGGCGGCAACCCCAAACCCGCATAGAAGGGCGACGAGGCCGATCCGTATCCGGCGGGTCATCGCAGGGCCTCCAGGGCCCGACGCGCTCGTGGCGCGTAGAGGGGGCTGAAGCGCGGGCTCTGCGCCAGCAGGGAACCGAGCAGGTGGCGCGCTCGGCCGGCTTGCCCACCGCGCCGGGCGATCATGCCGGCGTGGTACAGGAACGATGGATCTCGGGATCCGAGCCTCATCGCATCGCGGGAGAAGCTCGTGGCCGGGCCGATCCGGCCGGCGGCGTACAGCGCCCAGGCGTAGGCGTCGGCTGAGCGAACGCTCGGCGCCTGCTCCCAGGCGCGCCGACCGAAGATCACCGCGCGCCGCGAGCTGCCGTGGTTGGCCTCGAACAGCGCCAGGTCGACGTCGGTGTTGACGCCGTTCGCATGCAGAAGCTTCACCTCGGCGCCGACCAGCGCGTAGTCCCGCTTCGCGGCCGCCGCACTGCCCGCAGCCTCCTCGGTCTCCCCGAGCGCGATCGCGTACTCCGGGAGGGGCAGGCGCTCGACCGCCGTGCGGTAATCGTGGATGGCCGGGTTGAGCTGGCGCCGGGAGGCCTCCACGCTGGCGGCCCCGGCGAGCGCCGGCGGGTAGCCGGGGTTGATCGCAAGCGCCTCGCGATACGCGTGCCCGGCTTCGCCATAGCGCCCCAGGTCCGAGAGCAGCTTTCCCTGGAGCCCCTGGACGTAGGCCTCGCCCTCAGGGCTGCCGACCCCTGCCGAAACCGCGTAGCGCATCGCCTGGAGCGCGCCCGAGAGGTCGCCGTGGAGCTCGCGGAAGTAGGAGATCCGGGCATAGGCCGTGAGATTTGCCTTCAGGCGAACCATTCGATTCAGCGTGCGGGCGGCCGCCCCGTAGCGACCCAGCTCGATCTGGGCGTCGGCGAGGGGCGCGTATGGGAGGGCCATCTGGGGCGCGAGCTCGCGGGCCCGGCTGGCGAGTCGCAACCCGCCGCTGAAGTCGTGGCGGGCGAGCGCGAGAGTCGCCTGCCCCGCGATGGCCGTGACGTTCTGCGGGTCGCGGGCAAGCGCGGCGGCGAAGGACCCGTCCGCGCGCGTGTAGTAGCTCGGGTCGCCCGTCTCTCGCGCGCGCTGGTAGTAGGCGTCGCCGAGGAGCGCGTAGCTGCCGGCGTCATCGGGGTTCGCCCGGACCGCGGCCTGGAGCTGCTCGATCTGGCCCTCGGTGTCGAGGCTCGCCGGCTGGCGCGAGACACTGTCCGCGCCACCGCCGGGCTGGGGAGCGGACGGCGCCGGCGAGCGGTTGACGAGGGCGAGCACGCCGAGCAGCGCGGCGAATACGGCCAGCGGTGGCGCGACCCACTTCAGCAGCGCGGCTGGGTGCAGCACGGCGATCGCCCTAGGACTTGAGCCCTCGCCGGTCAGTCTCTGGACACTCATCTCCGTCCTCCGTTCAGGCCGATGGTCAGCGGCCGGCCGGTGGGCGGAGCGCCGCTGCGCGGCGCTCCGC
>JBOGZC010000088.1:0-13187 GCA_050697075.1 Solirubrobacterales bacterium
ACGACCTCGCCGTCGGGGCGCCGGGCGACAGCGTCGGGTCGAGCGCCGGCGCCGGCGCGGTCAACGTGGTCTACGGCTCCGGCGGAGGTCTGACGGCGACCGGCAACCAGCTATGGACCGAGGACAGCCCCGGCGTTCTCGAAGCGGCTGAGGGGGGCGACTCGTTCGGCTCGGCGGTATCCGCCGCCGACCTCAACGGCGACGGCCGTGCGGACCTCGCCGTCGGGGTGCCCGGGGAGAGCATCGGAACGAACAGCGGGGCCGGCGCCGTCGAGGTCCTCTACGGCTCGGCCGGTGGCGTCACCTCCACTGGCAGCCAGCTCTGGAGCCAGAACAGCACCGACATCCTCGACGGGGCGGAGGCAGGCGACTCGTTTGGAGCCGCGCTCGCGGCGGGAGATCTGAACGGCGACGGGAAGCAGGACCTCGCGATCGGCGTACCGGCTGAGAACATCGGAACGACCAGGCCCGGCGCGGGCGCCGTCAACGCGATCTACGGCTCCGGCGCTGGCCTCACCGCGACCGGCAACCAGCTCTGGACGCAGAACAGCACGGACATCAAGGATGCCGCCGAATCCGGCGACGGGTTCGGTGCGGCGCTCGCGTCGGGGGACCTCAATGGCGACGGCGATGACGATCTGGCCGCCGGGGTGCCCGGGGAGAGTGTCGGCACCACGGCAAACGCCGGTGGAGTGAACGTGATCCTGGGCTCCGGCGGTGGCCTCACCTCGACCGGCAACCAGCTGTGGACGCAGAACAGCGCGGGCGTCCTCGACTCGGCCGAGGCCGGGGACTCCTTCGGCGCCGCGCTCGCAGCCGGGGACGTCGACCGCGAGGGGCACGCGGACATGGCGATCGGGGTTCCGGGCGAGAGCGTCGGGGCCGCCGCCGGCGCCGGTGCGCTGAACATGCTCTACGGCTCCGCCGGCGGGCTCACCTCTGCCGCCAATCAACTCTGGAGCCAGGACACGCCGAACGTTCTCGGTCAGGCCGAGGCGGACGATCAGTTCGGAGCGGCGATGGGCCTCGTCGCGGGCTGACATCGCGGACTCCTGACGGCGAAAAACGAACACCTGCGAGCCGTCCGGGCTTACCGCGATGGCATCGCCGTCCTTGACGATCGTGCTCGTGGCAGCGATCTGCGGTCGCGGCGATTGATCTAAAACTCTCGACGAGCCGCTCGGATAGGCTCGCGATCGGAGCGAACGTGGAGGGAATCATGGCAGCCGAACCGACATCCTCACAAGCGCCGCCGGGCTGGTATGACGATCCCGAGGTCGAAGGCGGAACGCGGTATTGGGATGGGGAACGCTGGACCGAACAGCGGGCGAACCATGTAGAACCGACTCAGGACTCCGCGCCCGCGGGCTGGTACGACGACCCCGAGGTCGAGGGCGGGAGGCGCTATTGGGATGGAGCAGCCTGGACGAATGAGCGGAAGGACGCAGATCCGAAGCAAGTCGCAAAGATCGTCAAGACGGGCACCACAGCTTTCCCAAGCGACATCGACCCGTCTCGGCTCGCCGAGGCGCTGACCCTGACCGATCGTGGGCTCCGCCGGCTGATCCGAGCACTCAACGAGGGACGGGATCAGGACAGCGAGGAGTTCCAAACCGAGGTTCGGCGGGTCAAGCGGCAGCTTCGGGCCAACCGGGAGCTACGCGAGGGCAGCGACGGGGAGTAGCCGTGTGCGCCGCGCGGTCCTCATCATCGCGGGGGTGGCGGCTTTCTGCCCGTTCCGGCCGGGCGGCGCTCAGCGCTCGCGAGGGCGGCGGGAGCGGTCTTTCGCGGCGAGCAACTCCGACTCCGCTGCGGCGAGCAAGGTCGCCGGATCGGCGTCGGTGATGCCAGCGACCCCGAGCGAGATGTCGATCGCGCCGCCGCCCAGCTGCGCATCGCGCACCAGGCCAGCGATTCGCGCAGCGGCAATGCTCGCCTCCTTCCGGGTGGTATCTGGCATCACGATCGCGAACTCGTCGCCGCCGATCCGAAAGCAGTCGTCGGTGACGCGTGATTCGTCGAGGATCCTGGCGACCGAGCGGAGGACCTCGTCCCCGGCCGCGTGGCCGAGCTGCTCATTCACGCCGTTGAACCCGTTGAGATCCAGCAGGCAGAGGGAGAATGGATGCTCATAGCGAATCGAGCGGGCCACTTCGACCGCCAGCCGCTCCTCGAATGCGTGGCGGTTGGGCAGGGATGTCAGTGAGTCATGACGGGTGTCGTGCGACTCAATCTCGTTGAGGCTCGCGTTGGAGAGGTGGGCGGCGATCAGCTCGCTCAGCAGCTCGAGCGTTTCGAGATCACCGTCGTCAAAGTGAAACGCCTCAGGCGAGTACACCTTGAGCGCGCCAACAGTCTCGCCTCGGTGGACGAGCGGTATGCAGACCATTGAGCCAGCGTTGACTCGGCGGCAGGCGTCAGCGTCGACGCGAGTGTCGTTACCGGTGTCGTCGCTTCGCAGCACTCGGCCCTCCGTGACGCACAGGCCCGAGAGACTCGACGCCATCTTCGAGCTCGTCCCCAGATATGGCGCCGCCTCTCCTGTGGTAACCGCGTAGACCATCTCGTCCTCTTCGGCGAGTTCGACCACGCCGGCACTGGCGCGAGTCAGCTCTTGGGCCCTCTCGGCGATCAGCTCTATGGTCGCGTTCAGGTCCAGCTCGGTGGCGGCGATCTCCGTCTGCGTGCGGATGATCGCCCGCAGCACGCTCTCTGTCTCAGGGGCCATATAACCCTTGTCGGCCACGGCGATGATTTGATTAGTAGCTAGTGGGCAGATGGGCGACAGGAGCGTCTCGTGCCGATGCTCCGAGATGATGGGACCTGAGCGTCCCGAACAGCAGCGCGATCTGCCGCTGCCGGACGAGCAGCCGCTCGAGCTGATCCTGGCACGCAATTTGATTTCGATCATCTCGATCGCCGCGCTGCTGGTCGACTCGGACGGCCGCATTGTGTTCTTCAACGAGGCGGCGGCGGAGATCATCGGCGCGCCCTTCGAGGAGATCGGCGTGCTCCAACAGGATCAGTGGAGCGCCCGCTACGGGCCGTTCGGGGCCGACGGCAAACCGCTGCCGCCAGACGAGCTACCGGTGGCAACCGCGGTACGCGAATCGCGCCCTGCTTACGGCCACTTCTCCGTGCGAGCGGAGTCCGGAATGCTCGAGATCGAGACTGGAGCGCTCCCGTTGTCGGGTCCGGCCGGCTACCACGGCGCCATCGTTGTGTTCTGGCCCTTGCCGCCGGCGCCGGGCGGTTAGGGCGATGCGCGTTCAGGCGTGGGGCGTGCGCGGCTCAATTCCGACGCCTGGCTCGAGGACCGCGGCGTTCGGGGGCAACACGCCCTGCGTCCAGGTCACTGGGGATGACGGCAGTGAGCTGATTCTCGATGCGGGGAGCGGC
The DNA here is from genome assembly GCA_050697075.1 of Solirubrobacterales bacterium. Taxonomy (GTDB): domain Bacteria; phylum Actinomycetota; class Thermoleophilia; order Solirubrobacterales; family 70-9; genus AC-56. The sequence continues at coordinate 3,400 of JBOGZC010000088.1, forward strand.
ATCCGCGCACTGGGCGTCCACCTGTCGGGACGTTGCAAGCGGCTGCACATACTGCTCACCCACCTGCACCTCGACCACATCCAGGGGCTGCTTTTCTTCGCGCCGCTGTTCGATCCCGAGGCTGAGATCACGGTCTGGGGGCCGCCCGGTCGAATGCCCTTGCGCAAGCGCCTGGCGCGCTACCTGTCGAATCCGCTCTCGCCGATTGAGATTCGAGACCTACCGCCCGGGTTGCGTTCGAGGAAGTGCCGTCGGACGGCTGGCGCCTCGGCGAGTTCGGGGTGCGGGCAGCGCTGGTCGCTCATCGCGGATCCACGCTCGGCTACAGGGTCGAGCAGTCCGGGGCCAGCCTGTGCTACCTCCCCGACCACGAGCCCGGACTCGGCACCAGCCTCTCCTCTGTGCCCCCGAGCTGGATCTCCGGGCTGGGGCTTGCGCGCGGCGCCACGACCCTCATTCACGATTCCCAATACACCGACGAGGAGTACGCGTACCGTCGGGGCTGGGGCCACTCAAGCCTCAGCGACACCCTCGCATTCGCGCAGCGGTCGCGGCCGGAGGGCCTGCTCCTGTTCCACCACGACCCCGGTCACGACGACGAGCGCTTACGGTCGCTGGCAGGGCAGGCGACCGAGGACGCGGCCCGTCTCGGCATCCACAGCCGAGTCCAGGTCGCCCGCGAGGGAACGGCCTTCGACCTCTGACGGGGAGCTCAGTCGGGCGGCCGGCGCTATGGCTCTCGCGAAGCGCAGGATCTAGCCCCCGCCGGGCGAACCAAGCTCGGGTGGAACCGAAAGAGGCGTTCAAAACGATCCGCGATGCGCTCAGCGCCCGTCAGGTCTTCGGCGAGCCAGTGGCGCGCGACGGCGTCACGATGATCCCCGCCGCCACCGTGATCGGCGCGGGAGGCGGTGGGGGCGGCAGCAGAAGGTCAGGGAAGGGCGCTTCTGAGGCGGATGAGCCGGATACTGGAGCAGGCATGGGGCTCGGAGTGATCGCCTGGCCGTCGGGCGCGTTTGAGATCCGTGATGACCGAGTGACCTGGCGACCGACCCTGGACGTTGCGCGCATCGTCTTCGCCGCACTCGGCGTGGTGCTCGCCTTGGGCATGGGGGCCCTGGCTACTCACCGCCGCACCCGCGGCGCCCGGAAGCGCTGACTCGCCTCAGGGAAGCCTGCCGTCAAGCGCACGGGCAGTCGCCGCGGCGAGTGCGGCGCCGAGGAGCGATCCGGCGACGACGTCGCCGGGATAGTGCACGCCGGTGTGCACGCGGGAGTAGGCCACGAGAGCCGCAAGCACACTGAGCGGGGCAGCCGCCTCAGGGGAGACGTGGGCGACTCCGGTCGCGAACGCAAACGCCGCGGCCGCGTGCCCGGACGGGAACGAGCTGGAGACCGGCATGCGGACTTGGCGGGCGAGGGGAACTTCTTGCGCGATCCGGTCGGGGCGTCGGCGACGGCCGAGCGGCTTGGCAATCAGGTTGGCGACGGTCGCGGCGACCGCAACCGATGCGAGCCCGATCACGGCCGCCCGGTGGCCTGTGCGCCCGCCCGTCAGTGCCAATACCGCGGCTGACGCGAGCGACAGACGCGAGTAGTCGGCGGCGCCCGACAGCCGGCTCATGGCGCGGTCGAGCGTCGGTGTGGGCGTGCGGGCGATCGCCGCGTAGACCGCGACATCGAGACGCTCGGCTTCTTCGACCCAGCGTGTAAATGGGGAAGTCGCCGGATCCTGCATGTCGGCGGCGTCCTTAATGGCGTGCATTTGTCGTTTCACGCCGCGCCGCCTCGTCACTCGGTGCGCCGGAGGCGGCGCCGGCGGGGGTGCGCCCGGCCGCGATCCGGGCCAGCGCACGGACGCTCTCCCAGAAATCCTCGGGTATCGCGGCGGATGGCGAGGCGCCGGGATGCGCGCGGGCGATCCGCACCCGGAGCACGCAGGGCCTGATTCGGAATCGAAGCGGCGGGTCCAGCATCACGGCCTCACCGTCGATTCCGGCGGCGACCGGGCCGTCTGAGTCAACCTGGAACTCGGGCGTGGACCACTCGCGCCACGATCGCTGCGGGAGACGTTGGTCCTCACCCCGCCCGATGTGCGCGGAGACGATCGTGACCCCGAGCAGGCCATCGTCGATTCTCGGGCGCGTCCCCGAGCCGACGGCGCGGCCCAGCCGGTAGCGATTGTTGGAAACCAGGATCGCGGCGCCCGAGGCGTGCTCGTGTCCACCGGGCCCCCTCCAGCGCAGATCGATCCCCTCGCCCTCGGGGCCGAGGACATCTGGGAGCGTGTCGAGGATGGTCTTCACCTTCGCGTCGCGGTATCCCTTGCGCTGGACGGCCTCCGCGTAGAGCCCCAGCGAGACGTTGTTGACGAACACGCGCCCGTTGACCTCAGCCAGGTCGACGCGGCGCTCACCACCGTCGACGAAGGAGTCGAGGGCGCCGACGACGTCGTCGCGGTCCACTCCGAGATCGAGGGCGAAGTGGTTGCGGGTGCCTGCCGGGATGCAGGCGTAGGGCAGGTCGAGCTCGGCGGCGACCATCGCGACCACCGCCTGTGAGCCGTCGCCCCCGGCCATCGCCAGCCCGTCGGCGCCATGGGCCGCCGCGGCGCGGACGAGTTGCTCCAGGTCGGCCCCGAGAGTGAGCTCGGTGGGCTCGATGCCGCGTGCGCGCGCCTCATCGGCGAGGTTGAACCTGTCTGCTTTACCACCGCCGGACTTCGGGTTGTAGAAGAGGACCGGGTGCCGCGGCGGCTGCGCATCGGCGAGCGGGACGTGGAGCCTGAAGGCGGCGCTTGTCGCGCCGAACGCCAGCGCCAGCCCGCCCAGGATCGCAAGCGCCTGGACCAGGTGGTCGCCGTCGGGTATCAGCACGACGATCGTCGCCGCGAGCCCCACGACGGCGATCGCGATCCCCAGAACCCTGGCCGCCCCGGTGCGAAGCAGCCCGTACCAGGCGGCCGCGAACGCGATTGCCACCCCAGCGAGGACGATCACGCCACGCGGGAACTGCTGGATCACGATGTCGACGGCCAGAACGAGGATCAAGGGCGGCAGCACGAGGGCCGCGACTGCGGCTATCCGCCGGGGTATCCCGTACCTCTTCACGAGGCCACCGTATCCGGAAGGGCGCTGGGAGTCAGGGGCCCTTCGCGCCGTGCGGAAACTCGTACCTCAGGTCGCGGCGTCCTCCTTGGCCGCCGCATCGATCTCGCGCTTGAGCTCGTCGGCGTCGGCGTCGATCTGCTTCTCGATCAGCTTGTTGGCTCGCTTGGTCGCCTGCTCGAGCTGCTCCTCGATCTTCGACTCGCCGAGCACGATCACCGCGGCGTTGCCCTCCTCGAGGGCGTCACCGAGCTCCTTCAGGTCATCGCGGGAGACGCCGCCCCTGAGGTGGCCGATCAGGCCACCGGCACCCGCGCCGACGATCGCGCTGCCGAGGATCGCGGGCGGGAAGATGATCCCGACCAAGGCCCCGACGCCGGCTCCGGTCCAGGCGCCGTGCTGGGTCGGCTTCTCGGTCTTGGTCACGCGGACCTTGCCGTCCTCTTCCTTTCGGATCACCGCAGAGTCGAATGTCCCGATCGCTCCAGCCGCGTGGAGGTCGAACACGGCCTCATAGTCGGCCTCCGCGTCGGCGATCTCGTCGTAGACGGCGGCGTAGAGGAATACGGGTCTGTCGGCCATTTCTAGATTCCTTTCATGGGGCTCGGCGCTGACTCCCTTCCGACCGAGCGATCCTACTCGGGCCCGATCCTTGTCGTCCGTTGCTGGTGCGAGCCTCACGCCATGGTGTCCGTCGTGACCATGCTCCGGCGCATGATCGGGGCGATCAAGTACGCCGCCAAGGAAGAGAGCTTTGCGGCAGTCGTCGGGGCCGCGGTCGTCCTCGTATTGGTCGGGACAGTCACCTACTCCCTCGGCGAGGGCTGGAATGTGATCGACGGGTTCTACTTCGCCGTCTGCACGCTGACCACGTCGAGCATCGCCGACCCGAATCTCACGCTCACCCATGAGGCGCTGAAGATCTTCACCGCCCTCTACGTGCTGACCGGCATCGGGATCTTGGTCGAGCTGGCGCGGCAACTCGGCGTGGGGTTCGTGAAGATGCGCGAAGAGCAGAGCGCCGCCAGACATGCCCGATTCGACGAGAGACGCGCTCGGCGCCACAAGGGCGACCCGCCCGAGACGCCGGCGGCGGGGTAGCCCGGCGCACCTGGAGGACCCGCCCGTGCTCGGCGGGATGCTCTGCCGCGATGAGGGGCACGGTTTCCTGCGATGCTGACCGTCGCGGTGGCGCTGGCCGCCGCGGTGTCGGTAGCCGCCGACTGCGGCGGTAGCAGCAAGCCCGCCTACTGCTCGAACGTGAGCGATCTCCAGTCGTCGGTGAACACGCTCAAGAGCGTCCAGCTTCAGAGCGGTGTGCTCTCCACCCTGCAGACGGATCTCCAGACCGTGCAGACCAACGCGGACGCGGTCGTGAGCTCGGCGAAGGCGGACTTCCCGAGCCAGACCAGCGCGCTGGAGTCATCCGTCTTGAGCCTTTCCACCGCGATCCAAAAGCTTCCCTCGTCCGCGACGCCCCAGCAACTGGCCGCGCTCGTGCCGAAGATCAACACCACCGTGACGGCCGCGCAGGACCTTCAGAGCGCCACCAGCTCGGCCTGCGACTGAACCGGCCCGGCTACGGGCGTGGCCAGCGTCCCCGTGACAGACAGAGTTTCGTAAACGCTCGCCGAGCTGGCGCGACCGGCGACTCGTCAGTCGAGATCAGTCTCCACCTCGATGCGGCCTGACTTGGCCGCATCGGCGAGCGCCGCGTAGTCGAGCTCGTTCTGATCCGCGTAGAGCTCCGAGAAGTCGGCGATCGCCTGATCGAAGGTGTCCCCCTTGCCCAGGTACGCTCCGATCGCGATCCGGTCCCCGGATCGTGCGTGGGCTCGGGCCAGCGTCCAGCCGCAGACCCGCCCGTAGATCGCCAGCCCCTCGGGCGGCAGGGTGTCGACGTCGACCGAGCGCTTCCCGTCCCAGAGCTGGCGCACGTAGAAGTCTCGCTCTTGGTCGTCGAACCCGAGCGCCGGAAGCCAGCCGAGCAGGATGTCGCTCGAGGCCTGCATCAGCCACTGGCCCTCGACCACCCGCTCGCCGTGATTTCCGAAGTCGCTCGCCCCGACGTGGCGCTCGAGCACCGAGGCCTCGGCCTCCTTGGCCTGCATGAAGAGGGGATCCTGCCCGTCGCGGCCCATCATCAGGAGCACCCAGGCGCGCGTCCCGACACTGCCGACCCCGACCACCTTGCGGGCCATCTCGACGAACCGATAGCTGTCGAAGAGGTGGCGGCGGTCTCCCTTGAGGCTCGCGCGGTAGCGGCCGAGCATCTCGCGCATCCGCTCCTCGTACTCCTGCTCCTGGCCCTCGTCGAGTAGCTCCCTGGCGGGGACGAGCAGCGGCGGGTCGCTGATGATCTGCGGCTCACCATCGACAACCCGGACGAGGCGATCGAAGGCCTTGAGGCTGTTCTTCTTGTGGGCCTTCGCGACGTTCTTTTGCACCGTCTTCATCTGCCGTTTGTCGGCCACCTTGGCCAGGTCGCCGAGCAGACTCTCGACGTCGAGGCGTGCATACCAGACGTCGAGGTTTCGCATCGTCGCGAACTCGCGCATCGCCTCGCGATAGGAGCGGACCGTGGTGAGGACGGCGGCCTGGGTCTCCTTGAGGGTGAAGTCACGGTCCCGCCCGGCGATCGCGAAACTCGCCGCGAGGCGCTTTACGTCCCATTCCCAGGGGCCCGGCAGGGTCTCGTCGAAGTCGTTGACGTCGACCACCAGACGGCGATCGGGGGCGGCGAAGATGCCGAAGTTCGAAAGGTGGGCATCGCCGCATGCTTGGACCGGCAGCCCCGACTGCGGAGTGTTCGCGAGATCCATCGCCATGATCGCTGCCGCGCCGCGGTAGAAGGTGAACGCCGAGGCCAGCATCCGCCCGTAACGGATCGGGACGAGTTCTTGGACACGGCTCTTGGCCTGGTCCTCGAGCACCTTGACCGGATCTCGCCGGCGCGACGCCGGCTTCCATTCCCCGTGGCTCGAGCGCGAGACCTTCTCGCGCGCAGCCTTGCCCGCGGCTGCGCGCTCATCTGCCGAGGCAGTGTCCACGGCGGGGGATTTGGTGGGCGCGGAGGGCATGTCGTCTCGCCCGAGCCACTATTGAATCGCAGATCGCTGAACAACCGCTCCGCGGCGGGTGAGTATGGGAGCAGGTGATCTGCCTCACGGCCAGGGGGCTAAAGGCCCGGCGGGATAAGGATCTCGCCGAGAGACGTTTGGTCCGGCCGATAACGGGCATCTGAAGAAACTTGGGCTTGCGGCGGAGTGCTGTTTCTGCTGCAAGCTAAGGAACACCAGGAGGAGGGCCATATGGCCGCTGGCACCCGTTTGTCTCCGCTGGACGACTCGTTCTTGGGCTTGGAGGCGCCCACCGCCCACATGCATGTCGGCTGGACGGCGCTGTTTGAGCCGCCGGTGGACCGTCCCCGTCCCAGCTTCGAGGAGCTGCGCCGCCACATCGGCGTGCGGTTGTGCCGCGCGCCCCGTTACCGGCAGAAGATCAGCTTGGCGCCCCTGGACATCGACGCGCCGAGCTGGGTCGATGACCCGTACTTCGACATCTCCCGCCACGTCCTCCCGGCGAGCTCGGAGGACCTCGACCAGGCCGTCGAGCATTGCATGTCGCGCCCGCTGTCCCGCCAGCGCCCGCTGTGGGAGATCCGGATCGCGGAACGGCTGGGCGATGGCCGAATCGCCGTGATCGGCAAGGCGCATCACTGCATGGTCGACGGGATTGCCGCGGTCGAGCTGGCCTCGCTCCTGCTCGACCCCACGCCGAACGCCGGGCCAGGGAAGGACGATGACTGGCGGCCGAAAGCGGCCCCCGAGCCACTCGGACGCATTGTCGACGGCCTCGGTGATAAGGCGATGACACCCTTCCGCCTGGCTCGTGGCGCGGCTCAGTTAATGCGCTCGCCCCGGCGCCTATTTTCGATGCCGGGGGACGCACCGGCCGCGCTCAGTGCCGCCGCTCGCACCCTCCGCCCGGCGACGCCGGTGGAGCCGCTGAACCAGGCGCTGTCGGCAGAGCGGCGCCTGGGCCGGGTCGAGCGTCCGCTCGACGATCTGAAGCAGATCGAGACCAGCTTTGACACCAAGCTCAACGATGTCTACCTGGCGGCGAGCGCCGGCGCAGTACGTCAACTCCTGATTGACCATGGCCGCAGGCCAGTGTCATTGAAGACGATGGTGCCGGTCAGCGTGCGTGGGGAGGACGAGGGTGAGGGGTTCGGCAACCGGATCTCCTTCATGTTCATCAAGTTGCCGTGCGATGAGCCTGACCCAGCACGGCGCCTGCGCCGGATCCACCTGGAGACCTCCCACGCGAAGGAGGGCGGCGACCCCGGTCTGAGCGAGGCCACCCTGAAGTTGGCCGCCTCCGCACCTCGTAGGGCGCAGCGGTTGATCTCGCGGATGATGGCGAGTCCGCGCATGTTCAACCTGGTCGTCTCCAACATCCCGGGGCCGAGTGAGCCGATGTACATGGCCGGCTGCGAGCTGAAGGAGGCCTATCCGGTGGTGCCCCTCGCACAGGGCCACACCCTCTCGATCGGAATGACGACCGTGCGCGACCGCGCCTGCTTCGGGCTCTACGCCGACGGGAAGGGCTTGCCCGACGTCGGCCGGATCGCGGCGGCGCTGGAGCGTTCGACCGACGAGTTGGTTGAGGCAGGCCGGCGATGAGGCGGTTGGGTCACCGGCCGCGCCACATGGGGTCTCGCTTCTCGGCAAACGCCCGCGGCCCCTCCTTCGCGTCGTCCGATGTGATCGCGTGTTGATATTCGGGGATGCTGCCGTCGCGCAGGGCGCGGTATCCATCCTCGACCGAGAGCTCCTCGGTAGCGGTCACGATCGCCTTTACCGCCTGTACTGAGAGCGGCGCCGCGGACTCGATATCCGTCGCGAGTTCACGGGCCATAGGAAGCAGCCGGTCGCGCTCGACGATTCGGTTGACGAGCCCGAACCGGGCGGCGCGTTCCGCGTCAATCGGTCGGCCCGTAAGCAGCATCTCCATCGCCAGGGCGCGTGGGATTCGCTTCGGGAGCCGCAGGGCGCCGCCGGCGTCGGGAATCAGTCCGACCCTTACCTCGGGGACCGAGAACCGCGCGTCCGGGACGGCGAGGATCAGGTCGCAGGCGAGCGCGAGCTCGAGGCCGCCCCCCGCCGCGTACCCGTTGATCGCAGCGATCACCGGTTTGTGTAGGTCGAATAGCTCGGTGAGCCCGGCGAACCCCCCCGGACCCCAGTCCTCCGAGTCGCCCTCGGCGGCCGCCTTCATGTCCCAGCCCGGCGAGAAGAAGCGCTCGCCGGCGCCAGTCAGGATCGCGACCCGAAGCTCGGCATCGTCGCGGAATCCGACGAACGCATCTCCCAGCGCCCGGCTGGTAGCCGAATCGATTGCGTTCGCGTTCGGCCGGTCGATTGTGACCTCGAGCGTCGCTCCCCGCCGTTCGGTCCGCACGCCGTCCATGACGGCTCAGCCTATCCGCCCCCCGCAGCCGATCGATGCCGCGGGAAGACCGAACGCCGGGTGTGGGAGGATGGACCGCGCGTGGTCCTGATCCTCGCGATCGTCGTCTCCGCCCTGTTCGTCCCCTGGCCTTGGAACCTCGTCGTGGTGCTTTGCGGTGTGATCGCAGAGGTTGGCGAGGTCGTGTGGGGCCTCCGGCTGGCACGGCGGTGGCGGCCGAAGACCGGTCCCGAGACGATGGTCGGTCAGATCGCCGAGGTCGTGGTGCCGTGTCGGCCCAGTGGCCAGGTCCGCGTGCATGGCGAGCTTTGGGAGGCGCGCTGCGCGGCCGGTGCGGACATCGGAGAGGGCGTGCGGATCACCGCCCTCGAGGAGCTCACCCTGGTGGTCGAGCCCGTGCATCGCGAGGGCTGAGGCCCGCGAGCTCGGCCATTGCCGCGATCCCGGGCGCGACGGTGGTGCGGAAGCGCTCTTCGGCGGCCGCCAGATCGGCATCAACGGCCTGCCCGGGGGGAATGCGCGCGGGGTTCAGAGCCACGCCGTCGATCCACTCCTTGATGTCGGGCTCGGCGGTGAAGGCGAGTGACGCACGGCCGCCCAGGACCTGCATCAGCGCCCAGTCGGTGGGGGTGTTCGAGAGCGGCGACGGGCGGCACAGCCGGTTCTTCTCGGCATCGTCTTCACGGGTCGCCTCCGCGTAGCCGATCAGTGCCGCCGCCAGGCATGGGAAGCCCGCCCGGACCGGCTGAATCGTGATTGCCTCATCACCCCAGATCGGGATCAGCGGCGGGTACTGCAGCCCGGACGCGGCGCAGTGGACGACCACCGCGTCCCTGTGGATCGCGGCATCGCCATCGTCCAGTTCGATCCGCCCTGGCTCGATCCCGCGGACGTGTCCGAGCCGGACCACCCGCCCGATGCTGAGCAATAGCTCGAGCTCCCACTGGGCAAGCGTCGGTGTCTTCGCCATGGTCGGCGTTATCGAGGGGTCGATGCGGAGCATTACCCCAGCGTCTTCCATTCGCAGGAAGAGGTCATCCGGAGAGGAGGCCGCGCTTGCCGCCTCCATGATGTCGGCGGCCATCCCGATGAACACGGCGGGGTCGGGCTGGAGAACCGCGCGGTCGAACATCCACGGTTCGCGGGGCCGAACCCAGCAGATCGAATCCGGGTCGACTCCGCTTTCGAGCAGCCACACGCAGGCGTCGG
>JBOGZC010000089.1:0-13158 GCA_050697075.1 Solirubrobacterales bacterium
CCCGGGCGCGCACCGACCGCGGCACCCAGTCGAGCGAGCGAAGCTCGTCGATGATCGCCCCCTTCACCCGAGCGACCGCGAAGGTCTCGAACTTGATCTCTCGCTCGAGGTCGAACCGCTCGATCGCCCCGATCAGGCCGAGCAGCCCGTACGAGATCAGGTCGCCTTCTTCCACGTGCGATGGCAGACCCGAAGCCATCCGTCCGGCTATGAACTTGACCAGCGGCGAGTAGGCAACGACCAGTCGCTCGCGGGCCCGCTCGTCTCCGTCGTCCTTGTAGCGGCGCCAAAGGTCGCGCAGTTCGACGGCTTTGACGTTGGTCTCCATGGTGATCCCGAGCCTGAAAACTTAACTGTCGCCGCTCAAGCGCGCGGATGTGAACGCGAATATTCATGACGCAGGCGTTGTGGCTCCACCCGCGTGTACACCTGAGTCGTCGAGAGGCTCGCGTGCCCGAGGAGCTCCTGGATCGAGCGCAGATCCGCGCCTCCCTCGAGCAGGTGGGTGGCGAATGAGTGCCGCAGGGTATGCGGGGACACGTGCCCAGCGACGGCCGCCTGCCGAACCCATCGCTCCAGCCGGCGCCGCACGTCCGAAGGCGAGAGCCGCCTGCCGCGCCGCGACAGGAACAGCGCGGGCTCTTTCCGGTCGGCGGTCAGCGCCGGGCGGGCCTGCTCGAGGTAGCGCTCCAACGCCCGCTGCGCCGGCTCCCCCATCGGGACGATCCGCGTCTTCGCTCCCTTGCCCGCCACCCGGAGGCTCTCGGACTCGAAGTCCGGGCTGTCCAGGTTCAGGTTGACGATCTCCTCGGCCCGCAGCCCCGACCCATAGGCGACCTCGAACAGGGCCCGGTCGCGCACCTCGAGCGGCCCCGACGCGGGGATCCGATCGAGCAGGGCCCCCATCTCATCGGGGCCGAGCACCCGCGGCAGGCGGGAGCCCCGCTTGGGGCTCGGCAGGAGCTCCCCGGGGTTCTGCGCCGCATCCCCCACCCTCACCAGGTAGTCGTGCAGGCTGCGGACGGCCGCGAGCTTGCGGGCGACGCTCGAGGGCGAGAGCCCCCGCTCCGACAGGGTGGCCGCGTACGTGCGCAGGTCCCGGTGCCCAAGCTCCCCGGGCTCGCGCCCGCGGCGGGTGGCCCACTCGGCAAGCTCGGATAGGTCGTTGGCGTACGCCCGCAGAGTGTGCGGCGAGGCTCCGCGAGTCTGAAGCTCGCGGTGAAAGCCGAGCAGCACGGCCTCCCATGCGGGACCGATCTCGGCTGAACGCTCCCTCATGCTCGGGTGTTCGCCAGCGGTGCCCGCCAACCTGCGCCTGCAGGAACCGTGCCGCCTAGTTCCCGATGTAGATCGGGGTGCCGAGCGGGACCTGCGGATAGAGCTCGATCACGTCGGAAATCGCCATCCGGACGCAGCCGTGCGATGCCGCGGTCCCGAGCGATGAGACCTCGTCGGTCCCGTGGATGCCGGCGCCGTTGTAAAAGCCCATCCAGCGGGCCTTGATCGGGTCGTCCGGGCCCGGCGGGATCACCTGTCCGGCGAGGTCGCCGGCCCACGGCGAGTCGGGGACGTGCCAGGAGGGATTGACCTGCTTGTCGTCGATCGTGTACTCGCCGGCCGGGGTCTCGAGGCCGGCCTGGCCCACCGCGATCGTGTAGGTCTTGGCCAGCTTCAGGTTCTTCCACAGGCGCAGCTGGAAGGCGGCACGGTCGATGGTCAAGAAGACCGGGTACTTCTGGGCGAGCTGATCGGTGGTGACCTGCGGCTTGACCCGCTTGACCTGAGGCGAGACGGTCCGGTGACGCGGGCTCTCAATCGCCCCGCGGAGGCGCGAGCGCAGGTCGCCGGTGAGCACGGTGATGCCGTCCGTGCCCGCGACCGTGTTCAGCGAGGCGGGGCTCGGGGCAACGGTCGCGTCCTGCGCCGGCCGGTTGATCTCGTTGGCGACCTGGTCGACGAACCCGTCGAGGGCGTCGGACGAGTACGTGATCGCCGGGGCGATCTCGCGGTCCACGGAGCCGCCCGTCGTATAGCGCCACACCCGCACCGGGAAGCCGCCGGAGCGGCTTGCCGACAGGGCGGAGTCGACCATCCCGTCGACGTCGGCGTGGAGCTGAAGCCGCTCTGCGCTCAGCACGTACTTCTTGCCCTCGAAGGTCACCGCCACCGGCTTGTCGAGCGGCGCGACGAGCTTGTTGTCGAGGCGATGGCGAGCCTGATCGGTTGACAGGCCACCGACCGAGATGCCGCCGACCCTCACCCCGTCGGCGATCTTGTCCGAGTTCGCCCGATCGACCGCGTACGCGGCAACCGCCAAGACCAAGAACAGACCCACAGCCGCGGCGAGAGCTATCTGCGCTCTACGTCCCACTAACCAAAAGGAGTTTAGGCACCCGCGGGGCGGCTTCCCGGGCGTGCGCCCGCGCGCAAGCGCGGTTGCGCCCGCGCCAGGCGACGTTTGGGGCGCTCAGATCCCCAGGGGCTCGCGATCCGCGGCCACGCCCCCACGCTCGCCGGGGTGCTCGCGGCGAACGTGCGGGCTCCAGCGAAGGAACTCCTCCACCTCGCGCTCGTACGTGTAGGTGTGCTCCGCCCCCCTCATCACGGGCGCGAGCCGCTGATGCTCCGCCAGCTTCAGCACGGTCTCGCGGGTCGTGTAGCCGTAGCGAAAGCCGGTCGCCTTGTAGAGGCGGTTGTCGACCCCCCGCCCGAACCGAAGCTGGTTGATCACCTCCTCGGGGATCCGGAAGCCGAGGCGGCGCAGCGACCCGGTGAACAGGCCCGTCCCCCACGGGGGCAGCATGGGCAGCGCCCGCTTGCCCAACAGGCCGATGACCTCCGACAGTGCCAGGACCCCGTCCGCCGCCAGGTTGAACACCCCCGGCACGCGGTGGAACGCGGCGTGCTCGAGCGCGTGCACCACGTCGTCCTCGTGGACGAACTGAAGCCGCGGGTCGAACCCGAGCATCATCGGCACCATCGGGAGCCCGAACATCCGGGTGAACGCCGTGTCGACGTCGGGGCCGAGCACGTTGGCGCAGCGCAGCACGGTGACGGTCAGGTCCGGGTTGCGCTCGGCGAAGTCGGCAACCGTCTGCTCGGCCTCGACCATGTCGCGCTCGAGCGCCGTGTGCGGAGGATGGGGTCGCGTCATCCGCTCGGTGAAGAACGCCGGATCGTCCTGCTCGCAGCCGTAGTAGTGAGTCGAGCCCTTGAAGATGAACTTGCGCACCGGCGAGTCGGGCCCCGCGCAAGCGGCGAGGATGTTGAGCGTCCCGATCACGTTGTTCTCGTGCGCGCTTCGAGGCGGCGCCATCAACGAATTGACGACGAGCCTGGTGTCGATGACGGTGTCGATCTCCGCGGCTCGCACGATCCGCTCCAGCAGCGAGTGCTGGTTGGTCACCTTGACGAACTCGGTGCGCTCGAGCTCCCGGGTGGGCGCATCAGCGTCGACGCCGATGATCGCCTCGACCCGCTCGAAGCTCTCGAGCGCCTGCGCCAGCCGGCCGCCCCAATAGGTGGACAGGCCCGTGACCAGCACCCGCCGGGTGGTCTCGTCGACCGGGCCGCCCCGTTCCGCGATGGCGCCCTCCACCGGCGACGACTCGCTCACCCGAGCCATACCGAGCTTCTCCTGGCCACCATCTCGTGGAGGTTCTCCTGGATCTGGGCGCGGATCTCCTGGGCGAGCGTTTGCACGAGCGCCTTGTCCTCAGCCGCCTCCGCACCACCGAGCCCGACGGTGTCGATCGGCTCCAGGAACCGGATCCGAAACTTGGCGGGCAGGTAGCCCAGCATCCCCAGCGGCCCGAGCCAGGGAAATGTCGGCGTGATCGGGAAATAGAGCAGCCCGGTGAGCCGCCTCAGGACGTCCAGCTGGCCGAAGACGGGCATCGCCTCCTCGGCTCCGACCACGCAGATCGGAACCAGCTGGGCCTCCGCCCGCATCGCGGCCTCCACGAAGCCGCCGCGCCCGAAGCGCCGCAGCCGATAGCGGTCCCGGTAGAGCTTCTCGGTCCCCTTCCGGCCCTCAGGGAAGACGAGCACGAGCTGGCGCTCGTCGTAGAGCAGGCGATGGACGTTCGCCGGATGCGCCGCGACACCGCCGATCTTGGGGATCAGCATCGAGAAGCCCGGGAACCCCTTGAAGAAGTGCTCGACCGTCAGGTAGAGCGGCCGCGGGTTCGGGTGCTCCTCGCGGATCGCCTTGGCGATCATGGCGGCGTCCGGGGGCAGCGCGCCGGCGTGGTTTGAGACCAGCAGCGCGCCGCTTTCGGCCGGAACGTTCTCGATCCCCTCGACCTCGACCCGGAACCAGTACCGATAGAAGAACTCGATCAGGGTTCGATCCATGGCGCCCTCGACGCGCTCCGAGCGCCCCCAGTCGTTGAGGCGGCGCTCCGGCTCGATCGCCGGCAGGAGATCGCGCATCGCCTCGGCGGAGCGCGGCGCGGGGAGCTGCGCGCCCTCGTCCTCGGTCGGGGGCGCGACCGGGGCGGCAAGTGGGGTTCTGCGCTCGTCTGCCATTCGCGCGCATTCTCGCACCCCAGGCGCGGGTCGCCCGCGCGGGAGATTATGTTGTGGGGGATGCGCTCTAAGGACCAGGTGCGGAGGGCCGTATGGCGCGCCATGGACCGCGAAGGCGTGTCGCGCTTCCCTGGCGCCGAGGGGCGAATCCCCAACTTCGCCGGTGCGAAGCTCGCTGCCCAGAAGCTCGCCGCCCATCGGCTGTGGAAGCCGGCCAAGGTCATCAAGGCGAATCCGGACTCGCCCCAGACGCACGCCAGGCGGCTCGCGCTCGAGGAGGGTAAGAAGATCGTGATGGCCGTTCCGCGCCTGCGCGATCAGCACCCGTTCCGCGTCCTGGACCCGGACCGGCTCACCAAGGCCCAGGTTCGCGAGGCCGCGACGATCAAGGGGGCGCTGAAGCACGGGAAGGTCGTCGCCCTTGAGGAGATCCCGAAGATCGACTTCGTGCTCTGCGGGTCGGTCGCCGTCAACCTGAGTGGCGCGCGGCTGGGAAAGGGGGGCGGATTCTCCGACCTCGAATACGGGATGCTGATCGAGGAGGGCAAGATCGGCGATCGCACCCAGGTCGCGACCACGGTCCACCCCATCCAGATCCTGCGCGAGCACCTGATGATCACCGACCACGACCTGCCTGTCGACCTGATCGCCACCCCGCGCGCGGTGATCGAGGTCGAGCGAACCTACAGGCGGCCGAAGGGCATCCTCTGGGACCACCTGCAGCCGCCCCAGATCCACGAGATCCCGGTCCTGGAGCGGATGGGGTACGCGTAACCGCTGATCAAGCCGTTACGTGCGTGGACCGGCCATTCGTGCGCGGGCGGAGGATTCGACTGGAGCCCTACTCGTCGCTGAACTTGATCTGGGCAAGGCGGCGGTCAACTTCGAAGGGGCAGTAGCGAGCGTCGGGGGCGAGCGAGGGGTCGTGCAACCAGTTCCCGGGATTGTTGATCGCACTTCGGAACACCGCCTCGCGCTCATGCTCGGCCATTTGGTCAGGTTCCAACGGAAGGGCATCGAGCTCAGCTTGGACTGCATCGAGGTTCACGAGAACGAAATCGGCTCCGTCCTCACTCTTGAGAATCGAGACTCCTTGGAGTCGATCTATGAAGCGATGCTGACGGCGATGTTCCAAGGCCGTGTCCCCGCTGGACATCCGCTCGACTTCCCCGCCCCGGGCCGGAACACCGGATGATCTCTTCCGGAAACGGTTCCGCACGCGCGCACCCTAAATCGGAGCGACGCGCGTGTCTAGAGGCGGATGCCCTATAGCCTTTCCTCGTGGCAAGCAGGCGCGAGCGGCGCATCGCTGAATCCGCGGCAGCGCTAGGGCGGGAATGTCCGCAGGCCTGAAGCGGACGGGGTAGGCGCGCGGGCAGTGACCGCCAGCTCCGATCATCCCTATCCACCTCTCAAGCTCGCGAAGCGCGTCGGAGGGCTCAAAGGCCGGGGAAGTCCGCTCGAGGCGTATGAGCAGCTCGGCGCCGGGACAAGGAAAGCGCTGCTGGACATGCTGCCCGACGACTGGTCGTTCACGGACAAGCGGGTTCTCGACTTCGGCTGTGGCGCCGGTCGCACCCTGCGGCACTTTCTTGACGAGGCCGATGAGGGCGAGCTCTGGGGCACCGACATCGACGGGGCGAGCATCGACTGGCTCCAGGGGGCCCTCTGCCCGCCGTTGAAAGCCCTGCGGTGCGAGCGAGCGCCGCCGCTCGGCCTGGAGTACGCCACCTTCGACCTGATCTGGGCCGTCTCGGTCTTTACGCACCTGACCGACAACTCGATCCCCTGGTTGTTGGAGCTGCACCGCCTGCTCAAGCCCGAGGGCATGCTGATCGCGACCTTCATGGGCCGCTGGCACTCCGAGTCCCTCCTCAACGAGCCCTGGGATGAGGACACGGTCGGGATGAACGTCCTACGACACGATCGGGATTGGGACCAGGGAGGCCCGATGGTCCTGATGTCGGAGTGGTGGGTCCGCGCCCATTGGGGACGAGCCTTCGAGGTCCTCCGGATCCAATCTGTGGGCCAGTCCTGGGCGCTTCTCCGTAAGCGCGATGTAGAGCTCACGGCCGGGGACATGGAGCGACCGGAAGACGATCCGCGCGAGTTCGCGGCGCTCCGGCACAACCTGCGCCAGCTCCAGCGCGAGATCGAGCAGGGCAACCGCGCGCCTCCCCCCAGCGGACTGGTCGCCCGCGCGCGTCGCGCCGGATCGCGACTCGCCCGCTCGCTTCGAACTGACTAGGCGCGACCTGCGGGGCCAAGGGCGCGCACCGGGGCAACGTGCGCACCGGACGCGCGACCCTCGCGAGTGTGCCCGTCGAGCCGCCTCGCCTGGCTCAGCGACGCGCGGGCTCGGGCCTGAATCCCCCGGCGACGGAGTCGCTCCCGCGCTGAGAGGGCGGCCGGTGGCTCCCCGCCGTCCATCAGCTGGGCGATCTCGCAGAAGGCGCCGATCCACGGCGAGCCGCTCGGCAGCCTCTCGGCAGCCGCATAGAGCGCCCTGGAGACGTCCACGACCACTGCCCGCTCGCGATCCATCGTCAGACTGCATCGGCAATCCGAGGCCAAAGCGAGAGTCCGGGATGCGACCGACCATGCAACCGTGCCCGCGGATCCCGCTCACCGGCTAGCCTCAACGGCGCCGCTTTGGAATCTCAACGCGTCATCCACCGTCCGGAGGACGGGGTCGAGGGGCCCTCCCTCGTTGGGCAGCTCTTGGTGGAATTCCTTCCCTTCGCCCCGGCCTCGGGCCCGCTTCCGGACCCGACCCCGGCCGAGGGCCCCGATCCCTACGGCAACCCCGACGCCGAGTGGCTGCGGGTGGACTGGCGGGCTCACCTTCGCAGCGCCGAGATCCCAATGCCGGGCGAGCCCGCGTCCGACGGCACCTCGACCCTCGACGGCGACCAGGTGACGGCGGTCAACTACGTCGAGCTCGCTCCCGCCGAGCCGGATTCCCCGCTCACGGTGCTGTTCGTCCACGGGCTCTCGGGCTCGTGGCAGAACTGGCTCGAGAACCTCCCCCACTTCGGGCGCACCCACCGCGTCGTCGCGCTCGACCTGCCGGGCTTCGGGCACAGCCCGCTGCCGTCGTGGCGGATCTCGATCGAGAGCTACGGCCGGCTGGTGCATCGCTTCTGCGACGCGCTCGGGATCGGCGACTGTGCGATCGTCGGCAACTCGATGGGCGGGTTCATCGCCGCCGAGGCCGCAGCCGCCGATCCGGAGCGGTTCGAGAAGCTGGTGCTGCTCTCCGCCGCCGGCGTGTCCAGCGCGCGCCTGCGCCGCCGCCCGGCCGAGACCGTGGCGAGGATGGCGACCGGATCCGCACCGCTGCTCCTTCGGCTCCAGGAGCGGGGCATGCGGCGCCCGCGGATCCGCTACGCGACCTTCAAGGGCCTCTTCGAGCATCCCGAGCGGCTGAGGCGCGAGCTCCTGTTGGAGCAGTTCCAAAACGGCGCGGGCAGGCCCGGGTTCCTCCCCGCGGTCCAGGGGCTGGTGGGGTACGACATGCTCGACCAGCTCGACGACGTCGAGGTGGCCACGCTGATCGTCTGGGGCCGCAACGATCACGTCGTGCCGCCCCAGGACGCGATCGACTACGGCCGCCACCTGCACAACTCGCGCACCGTGATCTTCGACGACACCGGCCACCTGCCGCAGCTCGAGCGGCCGGTCCGGTTCAACCGGATCCTGGAGACGTTCCTGGCCGAGTAGGGCGCCCGCTCGGGGTTAGCTCGTGACCGCGCCCTCGGAGGCGGACCCGACGCCTCGCGCGTATTTGGCCATCACGCCGGCCGTGTAATGCGGCTGGGGCAGCTCGTATTCGGCAACCCGTTGGGCGATCTCCTCGTCGGAGAGGTCGACGTCGATGCGCCGCGCGTCGATGTCGATCGTCACCTGGTCGCCGTCGCGAAGCGCAGCGATTGGGCCACCCTTGGTCGCCTCGGGCGCGATGTGCCCGACCATCAATCCGCGGGTCCCACCCGAGAAGCGCCCGTCGGTGAGCAGCGCGACCTCCTCGCCGAGGCCCTCCCCGACGATGGCCGCCGTGACGTGGAGCATCTCGCGCATTCCGGGGCCGCCGGATGGCCCCTCGTTGCGGATCACGACCACGTCGCCCGGTTGAAGCTTCTGGTCCTTGACGGCGCGGAAGCAGTCCTCCTCGGACTCGAACACCCGCGCCGGGCCCGTCTGCCCCAGCCGCTCGGTGCCGGCTAGCTTCACCACCGAGCCGTCCGGAGCCAGGTTGCCGCGGAGGATCGCGAGCCCGCCCTCCGGCTTCAGGGGATCGGACACCGGGCGAACGACCTCCTGCCCGGGCTCCTCGCGGGCGTCGGCCGCCTCCTCGCCGATGGTCCGCCCGGTGACCGTGAGCGCATCGGCGTTCAGGATGCCGGCTTCCGCGAGCCGCTTCAGGATCAGGGGGACGCCGCCGGCCCGGTAGAGGTCAGTGGCCACGAATCGCCCCCCGGGCTTCAGGTCCGCGAGCAACGGCGTGCGCTTGGAGATCAGCTCGAAGTCGTCAAGCGCGAGCGGGATCCCGGCCTCGTTGGCGACCGCCAGCAGGTGGAGCACACCGTTGGTGGAGCCGCCTGACGCGCAGACGACGGCGATCGCGTTCTCGATCGACTCGCGGGTGATGATGCGGCTCGGCCGCAGGTCCTCGGCGAGGACCTGTACCGCGAGCTCGCCGATCCGCTCGGCCACCGTGGGCTTCTCGGGGTCTTCGGCCGGGACCATCGCCGAACCGGCGGGCGAGATCCCCAGCGCCTCGAACGCACACGCCATCGTGTTGGCGGTGAACTGCCCGCCGCAGGCGCCGGCCCCCGGGCTCGCCACGTCCTCGAGCGAGCGCAACTCCTCGTCGGTCATCTTCCCGGCCGCGTGGGCGCCGATCGCCTCGAACAGGTCGACGATCGTGACGTCGCGACCCCGCCAGCGACCCGGAGCGATCGAGCCGCCGTAGAGCATCAGCGCCGGGATGTCCAGGCGAACCAGCGCCATCACGCATCCCGGGATCGTCTTGTCGCAAGCGGACAGCCCGACCAGGGCGTCGAACTGGTAGCCGCGAGCCGTGAGCTCGATCGAGTCGGCGATCACCTCGCGGCTGACGAGCGAGGTTCTCATGCCCGCTGTACCCATCGTGACCCCGTCCGAGATCGCGACCGTGTTGAACTCCATCGGCGTCGCGCCGGCCGCCCGCACCCCCTCCTTGATGGGCTCCGCCAGGTCGCGTAGGTGGAAGTTGCACGGCATCGCCTCGATCCAGGTGTTGGCCACCCCGATCGTCGGCCGCGACAGCGCTGCATCGTCGAAGCCGATGCCCTTCATGTAGGCCCGCGCGTGGGCGCGCTCGGGCCCGTCGAATACGGCGCTGGAACGGGGCCTCGGCAGGCTCACGCCGCCGCTCCGACCCGTCGAGCGCGCCAATCTCGCAGCCGGATCAGGTCCCGCTTCACCTGGCCCGGATCCAGCTGACGCCCGGGAACGTGCATGTTCGCCACCGAGATCAAATGCCGCTCCCCCGCCCGCAGCGATATCCACTTGGCGAGCACGTCGTCGGCGTCCGGGAGCCGCTGTCCCGCGGCGGGCTCGGAGCGATCCGGAAACCCGACGCAGTACTCGTTCAGGAGCTCACCGCTATGGGTGTCGTAGGCGACGATCGGGCGATGCGGATACAGCAGGTATTCATAACCGCCGTCCCCGGAGCCCCCGATCGCGATGAACCCGAGCTCCGCGTACATCGCGTACTCGTCCTCGGAGACCACGGACCGCATGAGCTCCCGGGCGCGCGCCTCGGCGCGACGCTCGCGCCCGGGGTCGTACGCGGGGGGCGTTGGCTCGGCGCGGAAGTGGGAGGGCCGGCGGCGAAGGCGAGCGGCCAGCGCAGGGCCGAACCCGACCAAGGCCAAGACGGCGATCACGATCGCCGAGCTGGCGAAGACGAGGCTCAACCGCCGGCGGCCGGCGGGAAGAACACCACGCGCTCGGCCTCCCTGGGGATCTCCGAGAAGTCTCGGACCATGGTCGCCTCGTGCCGGGTGCCCTCGGCCGTCGGGACGGCCGCCCACATCCCGAGGTCGAGCTGGCGTCGGAACTCCTCGACCAGGCGCTCCTCGTCCTCGGCCACCTCGGGATCGCCCTCCGCCAGCAGAACGTCGCCGTGGCCAGGTTTCATCCGGACGAGCTTCATCGACTGAAT
This sequence comes from Solirubrobacterales bacterium, assembly GCA_050697075.1. Lineage (GTDB taxonomy): Bacteria > Actinomycetota > Thermoleophilia > Solirubrobacterales > 70-9 > AC-56. Next base: position 10,742 of record JBOGZC010000089.1, read on the forward strand.
TATGCCAGCGGCTTGCGGGCCGCCGAGCGCCTGCCTAGGCCGAACACATCCACCGGTCCGGGCCCGGCTCCGAGCTCCCCCAGGCCGTTGCCGACCGCCTCGGCGGCGATCTCTCGGGCCCATCGAGCGGCTTCGACGAGCTCAGCCCCCTGCGCGAGGAAGGCAGCGAGGGCGGCCGAGTGGGTGCATCCCGATCCGTGGGACGCCCCATCCGGGTAACGGGGGCCGTCGATGCGAATCGTCCCCGAGCCGTCGAAGAGCACGTCGGCCCCCTCGGCCCAGTGCCCGCCGGTGACGATCACCGCCGACGGGCCGAGCGCCTGGATCGCCCGCGCCAGCTCCTCCGGCTCGGCTCGATCGCCCAACCCGGCGAGCTCGCGCGCCTCCGGGAGGTTCGGGGTCACCACGCTGGCACATGGCAACACGCGCTCGATCAACAAGGCCTTGGCGTTCGGCTCGAGCAGCACCGCGCCGCTCGCGGACACCATCACGGGGTCGACCACGATCGGGGCGTCGATCAGCTCCAGCGCCTCGACGGCCCCTCCGATCGTCGGCTCATCCGCGAGCATCCCGACCTTGACCGCATCGACGCCGATGTCGTCCGCGACGGCGCGAACCTGGGCCACGATCATCTCCGGGGAGACCGCGGTGACCAGCTCGACGCCGACCGTGCTCTGCGCGGTGAGGGCCGTGATCGCGGTCATCCCATGCACGCCGCAGCGCGCGAACGCCTTCAGGTCGGCCTGGATCCCCGCCCCCCCGCCGGAGTCCGAGCCGGCGATCGACAGACAGGTCGCTACTCGGCCGCCACTGTTCATGCGGCCAGCGTAGATGACCGTCTGGGCCGACCCGATCGTTCAGTCGTCTGCTCGCGGCGCCTCGTCCCCGGGCGGTCTCAGCGTCGTCCTCGCGTAGCGCCCGTCGGCGTCGACGCGCACATAGCCCAGCAGCTCCAGCCGGGCGAGCGCGACGGCCGCGTCCGCCGGGGGAATCGCCGCGGCGGTCGCGACGGCGTCACAGCTCGCGTTCCCCCGCTCGACCAGCTCGGCGACACGCGTCAGCCCTGGCTCGAGCGCGGGGCCGCGGCGACGCGCGTGCGGCTCCCCCACGCCCAGCAGACGGTCGAGGACGTCCTGCGCGCCGCGAATCGGAGCCGCGCCGTCGACGATCAGATCGTTGGTCCCCTCCGAGACCCTCGAGTTCACGGGCCCCGGGACCGCGCCGAGCTCCCGCCCAAGGTCCAGCGTCTGGCGGGCAGTGATGAGCGAGCCGGACGGCTGGGCCGCCTCCACCACCACGGTCATGGCGGCCAGCGCGGCCATGATCCGATTTCGCACCGGGAACGACCAGGCCTCTGGCCGGCGGCCGGGCGAGGCCTCGGAGATCACCGCGCCCGCGCGAAGGATCTCGCGATAGAGCCGGCGCTCCCCGACCGGATAGACGACGTCGGGCCCGCCCCCCAGGACCGCGATCGTCGGGCCACCACCGGCGAGCGCGCCGCGGTGGGCGGCGGCATCGATCCCCCGCGCCATCCCGCTCACGATCACCAGCCCGGCGGCCGCCAGGAGCTGGCCGAGCTCCTCGGCGACCCTCAGACCGTAAGAGCTCGCTCGGCGCGAGCCGACGATGGTGACGCAGCGGTCCAAGGCGAGCTCGCGCACCAGCTCCTCGCCGCCGCAGCCGAACAGGCTCTCCGGCGCATCCTTGCCGAGATCGAGCAGCTGAGCGGGAAAGCCCGGCTCGTCCCTCGCGAGCTCCCAGACCGGGGCCTGGGCGGTCATTGAGGCCCTCGACGTCGCAGGGTGAGCGCGCTGGCCACGTGCTCGTCGGACACTTGCTCGGAGCCGTCGAGGTCGGCGATCGTCCGGGACAGCCTCAACACGCGGTCGTGGCCCCGGCCGCTGAGCTTGAGACGTGCGTGGCCGTCCGCGAGCATCCGCTTGGCTGGGGCTCCCAGGCGGCACGCATCCCGCAGCTCGGCGAGGGTCATCTCAGCGTTGCAGCGGCCGGGCCCGAGTCGGCGCTCCTGGCGCTCGCGCGCCGCGACCACTCGCTCGCGCACGGTCGCCGAGTCCACCGCCGAGCCGCCCGCCATATCGGAGGCGGTTGGACGCTCCACCGTGATGGCGATCTCGATCCGGTCGGCGAGCGCGCCGCTCAGCTTGGCGCGGTAGCGGCGGGCGGATGCCGGCTGGCACTCGCATTCGCCGGATTCCTCGCCGCGGCCGCACGGGCACGGGTTGGACGCCGCGACCAGCATGAAGCGACAGGGCAGCTCGATCGCGTGGCGCGCCCGCACGATCGTCACCCGGCCCTCCTCGAGCGGCTGTCGGAGCGCCTCGAGCGCCTCCCGCGAGAACTCCCCCAGCTCGTCGAGGAACAGGACGCCGCGGTGCGCCAGCGTCACCTCGCCGGCG
>JBOGZC010000090.1:0-13046 GCA_050697075.1 Solirubrobacterales bacterium
GCCAGCTCGTTGAAGGCATGGCGGGCAAAGCTCGACGACCCGCCGGCCTCCGGGTACATCACGGTCGCCTCCGCGTAGGAGGCGGCCGTGAACATGAAGATCAGCCCGGCGATCACGAAGGCGACCGGCGTCAGGCCGAGCGCGAACGCGGCGGTGACGCCGAGCGCGTAGTAGATGGACGAGCCGACGTTCCCGTACGCCGCCGAGAACAGCGCCCCGACGCCGTGCACCCGCCGCAGCGACTCTTCCCGGGGGATCCGCTCAGCCATCAGATCCGAATATAGGCCGGGCGACGGCTATGCACGCTCGGCTCACGGGGCTGGGTGCGGAGGGCTTGCAAACTGTGTCCCCTCGTGTCCGTCCAGCGGACACTACGGGACGCAGTTCGCGGGCTGGCTCGTTGCTGACCCCCACCCAGCCACTCCGCGGCGCCGTGTGCCGCGACGCTAGAAGTGGACGATCGGGATAATCAGGATGGCGACGATGTTGGCCACCTTGATCATCGGGTTGATCGCTGGGCCGGCGGTGTCCTTGTAGGGGTCGCCCACCGTGTCCCCCGTGACCGCCGCGGCGTGGGCCTCCGATCCTTTGCCGCCGTACGCCCCGTCCTCGATCAGCTTTTTGGCGTTGTCCCACGCGCCGCCACCCGCGGTCATCGAGAGAGCTGCGAACAGGCCCACGACGATCACCCCGATCAAGAGGCCACCCAGCGCGTCGACGCTGATCAGGCCCACCACGAGCGGCACCAGGATCGGGATCAGCGATGGCACGATCATCTCCCGCTGCGCCGCCGCCGTCACGATCCTCACCGTGCCCCCGTACTCGGGTTTCTCGGTGCCCTCCATGATCCCCGGGTGCTCCCGAAACTGGCGGCGGACCTCCTCGACCACCTGGCCGCCCGCCCGCCCGACCGCCTCGATCGCGAGCGCCGCGAACAGGTAGACCATCATTCCGCCGATCAGCAGGCCGATCAGCACCGCCGGCGTCGTCAGGTGGAAGAGCCCGTCGAGGTTGAAGCCCGTCGGGGCCTCGTCCGCGAGCTCGATCTTGAAGGCGCTGAACAGGACCAGCGCGGCCAGCGCGGCGGAGCCGATCGCGTACCCCTTGGTCACCGCCTTGGTCGTGTTGCCCACCGCGTCCAGCGGGTCGGTGACGTTGCGGACGTCCTCCGGAAGGTCCGCCATCTCGGCGATCCCGCCGGCGTTGTCCGTAATCGGCCCGAACGCGTCGAGGGCGACGATCAGGCCGGTCAGCGACAGCTGCGCCATCACCGCGATCCCGATCCCGTAGACGCCCGCGAGCTGGTCGGCGCCGAGGATCGCGAGCGCGATCAGGAGCGCCGGCGCGGCGGTCGATTGAAAGCCCTGCGCGAGCCCCTGAATGATGTTGGTCGCGTGCCCGGTCACCGACGCGCGGCTGATCGTCTTCACCGGTCGGAACCGCGTCGACGTGTAGTAGTCGGTGATCACGAACAGCCCCGCCGTCACGCCCACACCGATCAGGCCGCAGAGCCACAGGTCGGTCACGCTCGGGGTGTTGCTGAGGCTCGCTGCCTTGAAGCTGATGTCGTCCATCAGCCACTTGGTGATCGGGTAAAACGCGGCCGCCGAGAGCGCCGCCGAGACCGCCAGCCCCCGGTAGAGCGCCGCCTCCACGTTGCCGGTCCTGGTACGCACCGAGAGCGCCCCGATGATCGATGCGATGATCGCGACGGCGCCCATCACCAGTGGGTAGATGGCCACCTCTCGCGACTCGGAGAACGTCAGCACGCCGAGCAGCATCACCGCCACCGAGGTCACGGCGTAGGTCTCGAACAGGTCAGCCGCCATCCCGGCGCAGTCCCCGACATTGTCGCCGACGTTGTCGGCGATCACAGCCGGGTTGCGGGGGTCGTCCTCGGGGATCCCCGCCTCGACCTTGCCGACCAGGTCCGCGCCGACGTCGGCGGCCTTGGTGAAGATCCCGCCCCCCAGCCGGGCGAAGACCGAGATCAGCGAGCCGCCGAACCCGAGCCCGACGAGCGCGTCGACCGCCTCCTTGTCCGTCTTGTTGGCGAGGATCAGGATGCCGAAGTAGCCCGCGACACCCAGCAGGGCGAGGCCGACGACGAGCAGCCCGGTCACCGAGCCGCCCTTGAAGGCGACGTCGAGCGCCGGCGGGACGCCTCCACGCGCCGCCTCCGCGACTCGCGAGTTGGCCCGCACCGAGAGGTTCATGCCGATGAACCCGGCTGCCGCGGAGAACGTGCCCCCGATCACGAACCCGATCGCGGTGTCCACGTTCCGAAGCACGATCAGCAACACAGCGAGCACGATCGCAACGCCGGCGATGATCGTGTACTGGCGTGTCAGGTAGGCGCGAGCGCCCTCCTGGACGGCGCTCGAGATCTCCTGCATTCGCTCATTGCCGGGAGATCGGGCGAGCAACCGCTGGGTGATGACGGCGCCGTAGACGACGGCGGCCCCGGCGCAGGCGAGTGCGATCACCACGCCGTAATCGGTCAGGAACTTCGTCAAGTCTCAATCCTCCGGTAGCGGCCTTGGATTTTGTGGGCCCGTGTTGTGGGCCGGCGAAAGCGCGCGGAGTCTAGATGATGCCGCCGCTCACGTACCCGGCGGCGTCCAGAGCTTCGAAGGGGCCCGCTGAGCGGCGCTGGGCGCCGGCCTCTCGGGGGCCGGGGGCTGCTCGGCACCCGTCGCCTCTTCCTCGCCGGCGTCGGGCTCACCGTCGCCCGCGTGCTTCGCGTAGAGCACCTGCACCTGGGAGAGGGCGCTCCGAACCTGCTCTGCCTGCTCGCCATCCAGCAGGCCGACCATCGCCCGCACGGCCTCGATTCCCACCCTCGCCTGCTCGAGGTCGCGCTCGTCCTCCTTGGCGATCCGCCTGGCCGTCAGGTTGAGCACGCTGACGACGCTCTCGAGGAGCAGGTCCTGGACGCGGACGGTGCGGAGCTGCTCCTCGATCCGCGCCCGAAGCTCCTCCTCGCTCTGCGGCGGCTGGCCCTCGGGCGGTGGGGTTGGGCTCTCGGCTTCGGACATCGTCGGCGCTAGTAGTTCACTCGCTCTGGAGCATACGTGCGCTTGGTCTCCTCGACAGCCCCGCGATAGATCTCCTCGATCGTGGCTCCCCCCTCGAGCGCCGCCCGCGCTCGCTGGGCCCCGTTCGCCTCGGGGACCGCAACCTCCAGGCCGAGGGCGTGGCGCGCCGGCGCCGTCCACTCCACGATGCGCTCCACCGCGGCGGCCGTCGGCACCTCCTCGCCCCGGTCGAAGTCGATCAGCTTGCCGTCCATGCCGTGGCGAATGGCGCGCCAGAGGTTCTCCTCGATCTCGCGCTGGCGCATCGGCTCGCCGAGCCGCCCCTCGTCGTAGTCGAGCGCGCTCTGAGCGATGCAGGCCACGATCAACGCGGCGAGCCCGAATGACTCCTCGCCCCGGGTCTGAGCGTCGCAGATGCGCAACTCGACGGTGCCGAACTCGTGGTGGGGGCGAACGCTCCACCAGAGCTGCGTCGCCTCGACGATCGAGCCCGTTCGGACCAGGAGCTCCACGAAGTCCGCGTAGGCGTCCCAGGTCGAGAACGGCTCGTGCACGCCGCAGCGGGGGAAGACACGGGTGAATATCTCGGTGCGCACCGAGTGCAGGCCGGTGTCGCGGCGATCGAGGAACGGCGAGTTCGCCGAGACGGCGAGCAGGGCGGGCAGGAGGCCGCGGAGGTGATCGCAGACAGGGATCGCCCGATCCACGTCGCGCAGGCCGACGTGTACGTGAAGGCTCCAGGTGTTGTTCCGCTGCGCCACCCACCGCAGCTCCTCTCGAAGCCGCGCGTAGTGGGGCGTGTCGATGATCCGCTGGTCCAGGTAGTCCGCCCACGGATGGGTGCCCGTGGCCGCCAGCGCCAGGCCCATGTCCTCCGCGAGCCCGAACAGCCGCACCCGATGCTCGCGCTGGCGCCCCATCGCCTGGTCGAACGTGGCCGCCTTGCCGGAGCGGATCTCAATCTCCGTGTCGATCAGCTCGCCTGCCGCTGAATCGGCGAGCAGCTCGTCATCGAGACAAGCGGTGTAGAGGTCCTCGAACCGGTGCTGAAGCTCGAGCGACTCCGGGTCGACCATCGCGAACTCCTCCTCGAGCCCGATCGTGAAGTCGGTCGACTCGGCGAAGACCTCGCGGGTGCGCGCGAGGTCGAGATGGCCGGCGGCCCTGGAGTCGCTGCGGCCTCCGCTGTCCATCACCGTGATGCTCGCACCTCGCCGGGGATCAGAGCCCTCTCTTGGCGCTCGCCGCCGCCATCCACTGGGGCGGTCAGGTCAAATAGAAGTAGAGCGCGTAGAGCAGGTCGACCGCGGGGCTCGAGGTGTGGACGGTGACGTCGGGCGGGACCTGGAGGAGCTGCTCCGAGTAGTTGAAGATGATCCGAACGCCCGCGCTCACCAGGCGGTCCGCGGCCTCCTGGGCGGCCGACGACGGCACCGCAAGCACGCCGACGACCACGTCCTGATCGGCGACCACCGCTTCGAGGTCGTCCACACCGTGGACCGTGACGTCCCCGAGCTGCTTACCGACCAGCTTCGGGTCGACGTCGAAGATGGCGACGATCTGGAACCCGTGGTCCGCAAACACGTCCGAGCTGGCGATCGCCTGCCCGAGGTTCCCGGCGCCGAACAGGACGATGTTGTGCTGGCCGGAGCTGCGCAGGATCTTGCGGATCTGGTCGACCAGCGAGTCGACGCGGTAGCCGACTCCCCGCTTTCCGAACTTGCCGAAGCCCGAGAGGTCGCGGCGGATCTGGGTCGAGTTGATGTGGGTGTACTCGGCGAGCTCCTGCGAGGAGATCGTCTCCTTGCCCATCTTGCGAGCCTGGATCAGGACCTGCAGGTAACGGGAAAGGCGTGCCGCGACGCCCAGCGAGAGGCGGTCCCCCTCGGCCAGCGAGAGGAGTGCCTCCTCCGCCAAAGCTGATTCGTCGGTCATCGGGCGGCGGCCCGCACGGGGGTGATCATGGCCGGACAGTATCGAGACTCGCGCGCAACCGGCTCGGCTCGAAGAACAGCTCAGAGACCACCGCACCGTCCACCTCCACCACCGGGATTCGCTCCAGGTAGCGTGCGTGGAGGGCGTCGTCGGTGTCGATGTCGACCTCCCGGAGCGCGAACGGCGGCAGCTCGGAGCGGAGCCGGACGATCGCGTCCCTGGCCTCGTCGCACAGGTGGCAGCCGGGCCTCGTGTATAGGGTCACCGCCCTCACGCTAGCGCGTCCCAGGTGAGGTACTCGGGGTATGGAGCGGGCTCGAGGAAGCGCGCCGCCGAGGCGATCATCGCCGCGTTGTCCGTACACAGCTCGCGGGACACGAGCTTGAGGCGCAGCTCGCGCTCCTCGCAGATGGCGGCGGTCCTGTCTCGCAGGACTGAGTTCGCGGCGACGCCACCGCCGAGCGCCACGGCGCGCCATTCCCCGCCGCCCAGGGCCCGCTCCAGCTTGGCCGTCAACTGGCCGACAACCGCAGCCTGGTAGCTCGCGGCCAGATCGGCGCGGCGCCGCTGCACCTCACCCGGGTCGAGCTCGCGGGTCGCGTAGAGGAGCGCGGTCTTCAACCCGCTGAAGCTGAAGTCCAGGCCGGGGTCGCGGGCCATCCCGACCGGGAACGGGAACGCTCCCGGATCGCCGTCGGCGGCCGCCCGCTCGATCGCCGGTCCGCCTGGGTAGCCCAGGTTCAGCAGCCGCGCGCCCTTGTCCAGCGCCTCTCCGGCCGCATCGTCGAGAGTCTGCCCGAGGATCTCGAAGCCGTCACGCGCGCGCACCCCCGCAAGCAGCGTGTGGCCGCCGCTTGCGATCAGGCACAGGAACGGCGGGTCAAGCGGCTCGGGCTCGAGGAAGTTCGCGGCGACGTGCCCCTGCAGGTGGTCGACACCGGCCAGGGGCTTGCGCGTTGCCGCCGCCAGCGACTTCGCGGTGGCGACGCCGACCAGGAGCGCGCCGATCAGGCCCGGACCGCGAGTGACGGCAAGGGACTCGAGGTCCCCGAGCTCCACCTCGGCCTCGGCGAGCGCCGCGTCGACCACCGGGTTGACCAGCTCGAGGTGATGGCGCGACGCAACCTCCGGGACCACCCCGCCGTAGCGCGCGTGGGCAGCGGCCTGCGACGAGATCACGTTGGAGCGGACCCGACCCCCGTCCGTGACCGCGGCGCAGGTGTCGTCGCAGGAAGTTTCGATCGCGAGAATCAAGCCTCGACGGCCGCGGAGACCTCGAGCCACATGATCAGCGCGTCCTCACCGTTGTCGTGGTAGTAGCGACGACGGTGTCCGGCGCGGCGAAAGCCGAGCTGCTCGTACATGGCGATCGCCCCGTGATTCGACGTGCGGACCTCCAGCGTGTACCGCGCGTCCGGCCCGGCCTCGTCGAAGAGCTGCTCGAGCAACCGGCGCGCGACCCCCTGGCGTCGCCGCTCCGGCATCACGGCGATGTTCATCAGGTGCCAGACGTCCGCATACCGGGAGCAGACCAGGTAGCCGGCGAGGCCGCCCTCGTCCGTGAACGCCAGACAGATCCCCGAGGGCTTCGAGAGCTCGAGCACGAACATCGCCAGCGACCAGGGAGTGTCGAACGCGCGACGCTCGACCGCGAGCACCGCGGGCAGGTCGCTGTAGACAAGTCGCCTAACCTGCATCTCGCTCACGCCAAAGCTCCGCGTCGGGTGGTCTCAGATAGATCGGTCGAATCGACTCTGGCGGTGACGGGCTCCCGGCCTCGGCGAGCAAACAGAGGTGTCGCCCCGAGACGCGATGCGCCGAGTTTGATTCGGGGGGAATCTCGGCACCCGCCGCCTCCAGCTCAGGACGAAATCGTACAGCCCCCGATCCCGCTGCAACCGGCGGTGCAGGCAGCGAGCGGACCCGCCCGGCGAGCCCGTCGGGGGTGGCGACCAGCGGCGGCAGGACCTCCTCGCCGGCCAGCCCGTAGAGAGCGGCGAAGACCTGTCCTCGGCGCGCGTCGATGACCGCCAGCGCCTGGCGATCGCCGGCCCGCTCGAGGATGCCGCGGCCGAGCGCGGCCAGGGTGCCAACCGGGACCAGGGGCGTGGCCAGCGCCTGCGCGAACGCGCGCGCCGTCGCCAGGCCGATCCGCAGGCCCGTGAAGGACCCGGGGCCGATCCCGACCGCAATCGCGTCCACCTCCCGCCACCCGCCGGCCCGCTCGGCCGCCGACTCGACCTCGGCCAGCAGCTCATTGGCGTGGCGAGGGCGCTCGCCCTCCCGCGCCGCCAGCAAGCGATCGCTGAGCGTCTCGGCACCCCGCGTCGCCGCCACGGCCAGGTCGTCCGTGGCCGTGTCCCAGCCGACAACGGTGGTCACGACGTCGCCCTCGGGCCGGTCACCGCGATCTGGCGGCGGTCACCGCCCTCGTGCGTCAGCTCCACGCGCAACGCCGGGGACTCGTCGAGCGGGTCGGCGGCGGCCGGCCACTCGACGAACGCGATCGCGTCCGGCGTCAGGTAGTCGTCCAGGAGCCCCGGGTCCTCGCCACCCAGGTCGTCGAGCCGAAACAGGTCGAGGTGGGAGATCGGCACCCGCCCCCGGTACCTGTGCCCGATCGTGAACGTGGGCGAGGTCACGGGGTCGCTGACGCCGAGCTCGCGGCACGCCCCCCGGATCAGGGTCGTCTTGCCGGTGCCGAGCTCCCCGCTGACGAGCACCACGTCACCCGGGCGAAGGACGGCGGCGAGCCGGGCTCCGACCGCCTCAGTCTCCTCAGGAGAGGAGCTTCGCTCGAGCGTCAACCGAACAGGTCGAGCTGGTCCGCCGGCGGCTCGGCCCCGCTTGCGGTGAGCTCTGCGACGGTCGGCGCTCGAACGTCCTCGGGGAGTGGCCGCTCGATCAGCTCGGGGAGCTTGGCGAAGTCCTCGCGAAGGGTGTCGACTAGCGACGGCGTCCGCAGGGCGGCGGCAGGATGCAGGAGCGGCAGCAGGAACACCGTTCGGTCGCCGACCTCCCGCACCTGGGGCGTGCCGCGTACGCGGGTGATCCCGACGCGGCTGCCGGTCAGGAGCTTGGTGGCGAAGTTTCCGAGCGTCGCCACGACCCGTGGCTCGATCAGCTCCACCTGGCGAAACAGGTACGGCTCGCAGGACTCGATCTCGATCGGCTGCGGGTCGCGGTTGCCCGGCGGGCGGCACTTGAGCACGTTGCAGATCCACACGTCCTTGCGCTCCATCCCGATCCCCGCGAGGAGCTCGGTCAGCAGCGCCCCTGCGCGCCCAACGAACGGGAGCCCCTGGCGGTCCTCCTCGGCGCCCGGGGCCTCGCCGACGAACATCAGCCCGGCGTCCGCGCTGCCGGCGCCGAAGACGACGTTGGTGCGCGTCTCGGAGAGCGGGCACTTCGTGCACTCGGAGGCCTCGTGGTAGACCTCGACCAGGTGCTCCCGCCGCAGCTCCTGAGGCTCGCTCACCGGCTTCCCCCGCTCGAGTTCCCGCTACGCCCGCGCCGCCCCGCGAGCCGGCCCTTGGTCCGCTCGCGAAGCTTGGAGTTGCTGCGCTCCTGCTTTCGCAGCTCGCTTCCGGTCTTGACCAGCTTGAACGGCGCGCCCTGGGCGGAGTACACCCTCGTCGTCCGCTCCGCGCCACAGCTCCTGCACGCGACCGTCTCCGTCCCTACCTCGACCAGCTCCTCGAAGCGGCCTCCGCAACGCTCGCACCGGAACTCGTAGATCGGCACGAGCCCGATGGTAGCCGCGCCGCCAGCCGTGTCGAGCTCCCGACCTATAATCCGCGTTGGCCGCGACCCGATGGGCGTGGACCGGCTGGTTTCAACAGCACAGGACCAACGAGGACATGCAACGCCGTCTGGTATCTCGATGAGGGAACTGGAACGGGATCTTCCCGACGAGGCCGCACGCGACGCGGGGGCGTCAGCGTGAAGGTCGTGCGCACCAAGGCCGAGCTTCGGAACGTGCTCGATGCGGCCCGCCGCGCAGGGGGCACAGTCGGCCTCGTGCCCACCATGGGGTACCTCCACGACGGCCACCTCTCGCTGATTCAGGCGGCTCGCAAGCGCTGCGATGTCGTGGTGATGAGCTCATTTGTTAACCCGGCACAGTTCAAGCCGGGCGAGGATCTGGATGCCTACCCGCGCGACGACGCCCGCGACGCGGCGCTGGCCGAGGAGGCGGGGGTCGACGTCCTCTACGCCCCGGGCATCGATGAGATCTACCCGGAGGGCTTCTCGACCCGGGTCGAGGTTGGCGGACCCCTGACGGAGGTGCTCGAGGGGGCGGCGAGCCAACGCGGCCCCGGCCATTTCCAAGGGGTCACCACGGTGGTCGCCAAGCTGTTGAACTCGGTCGGGCCCGACGTTGCCCTCTTCGGCCAGAAGGACGCCCAGCAAGCGGTGGTGATTCGCCGCATGGTCGACGACCTCGACTTCCCGGTGAAGATCGAGGTCCTGCCCACCGTTCGTGAAGCGGATGGGCTGGCGATGAGCTCGCGAAACGCATACCTGGAGCCGGACGAGCGTCGCCGGGCGGCGTCGTTGAGCCGCGCCCTCCGCGCCGCCCAGGCGGCCGCCGAGGCGGGCGAGACGCGGATCGAGCCAGTGCTCGCCGCCGCGAGCGCTGAGCTCGAGCGGGCAGGCGTGGAGCCGGAGTACCTGGAGGCGCGCGATGCCGAGAGCCTCGCTCCGGCGGAGAGCTTGAACGGACGGCCCGTTCTCGTGGCCGTGGCGGCGCAGTTCCGAGGGGCCCGCCTGATCGACAACCTCGTGATCGGAGGCTAGGCGGGATGAGCACAGAACCGGAGCGAGGCCGGGTCACGATCCCCGCCCTGGCCGAGATGAAGGCCCGTGGCGAGCCGATCGTGATGGTTACGGCGTACGACTTCCCCTCCGCCCAGGTGGCCGAGGAGGCCGGCGTCGACGTGGTGCTGGTCGGCGACACCGCCGCCATGGTGGTGCTCGGTTACGACGCTACGACGCCCGTCGGCATGGACGAGATGGCCACGATGGCGGCCGCGGTTCGGCGTGGGCTGCGGAGGCCGCTCTTGATCGGCGACCTGCCCTTCGGCTCGTATGAGCGCTCCAACGAGCACGCAATCGACAATGCGCAGCGGTTCGTCAGGGAGGCGGGATGCGACGCCGTGAAGCTCGAGCGCGGGGGGCCGTCCGTGGAACGGGCGAGGGCCATCGTGCGCTCCGGGATCCCGGTCATGGGACACGTGGGCCTGACGCCCCAGACCGCCAGCGCCCTGGGCGGCTTCAAGACCCAGGGGCGCACCGCCGAGTCGGCGGCGCAGATCGCGCGGGACGCGTTCGCCCTTCAGGCTGCGGGCTGCTTCGCGATCGTCTTCGAGGCGGTCCCCGCGGCGGTGACCGAGGCGTTGATGCCGCGGATCGACGTGCCGGTGATCGGGATCGGCGCCGGGCTCGGAACCGACGGCCAGGTGCTCGTGTTCCACGATCTGCTCGGCATCACAACCGGCCCGCACAATCCGCGGTTCGTCAAGCGCTACGCGGCGATCCACGATCAGATGGTTGAGGGTGTGAGCGCCTACGCGAGCGAGGTCCGGGCCCGCCGGTTCCCCGATGCCGACCATGTCTATTCGGTGGACCCCGCCGAGGTAGACGAGCTGAAGCGCTACCTCGACTCCGAGAGTCTCGCAACCGCACCCTGGGACTGGTAGGCGTCGGCGGGCCCCACCCGGCGCTGGCAGGAAACAGCGCCGCCATTCGTAACCGGGTGGTGTCTTGAGGGTACTTAGGTTGTGATGATTCGCACGATCGAGCGAATCCGGACCCAGGAGGTACAGACAAGTGGAGATGCTGAAGCGGCTGGAGCCGGTGGCGTTGCTCCTGGTCATCTGCGGTGCCCTCAACTGGGGCATCGTGGGGGTGACTGACGGCGACACCAACGTGCTCTCGTCCATCTTCGGGAGCGGGACGCTCTTGAACGTGGTCTACGTGATCGTGGGCGTGTCGGGCCTCGTTTTCCTGCCGAGGCTGATGGACGCGTTCCACATCGGGCGCGGCCCCCACCCCCGGGGCGCGTAAAGCGGGAGCCCCCCAAGTGGCCCCCGGTTGGGAGGCTGGGGAAGCCGAGCGAGCCGGGCCCAGCCCGGCTCGCTCTTGTTACGTTGCCCGCGTGCCGGTTCGCACCTCCGAGTTTCGACTATCGACGCGAGGCGATTCCGAGATCGTCGACATCACCGATCGCGTTCGCGCCGCGGTGGCCGAGTCCGGCGCGAGCGAGGGACAGGCAGCGGCATTCGTGCGCGGTTCGACTGCCGCGATAACGACGATGGAATACGAGCCGGGCGGCGTGCGCGACCTGCAGCTGCTCCTCGACCGGCTGATTCCCGCCGACGGCGACTACGAGCACAACCGGCTCAACCACGACACAAACTCCCACGCGCACCAGCGCGCGTCGATCGTCGGGCCGTCCGAGGTCGTCCCCATCGAGGGCGGCGGGCTCGCTCTCGGCACCTGGCAGCAGCTGGTGCTGATCGACTTCGACGATCGCCCTCGCGAGCGGACCGTCATCGTCCAGGTCGTGAGCTGATGACTGCCGCCGAGCACGGCCCGCACGCGTTCACCGCGTCAGAGCTCAAGGCCCAGATCGAGACCGAGCGGCTCGGCCGTCCGTTCCTCATCTATCGCGACGAGGCCGGCGAGCAGCGGCTGGTTGCGCTGGGCGAGAGCGCGGAGGAGCTGTGGGTTGGCCGAAGCTCGTCTGCAGATGTTCGGCTGTCGTGGGACGAGGAGGTATCCGCGCTCCACGCCCAGCTCGAGATCGTCGGCGACGAGTGCACGCTGGTCGACGAGGGGCTGTCGCGAAACGGCTCCTATGTGAACGGCGAGCGCGTGAGCGGTCGACACCGACTCCGGGACGGGGACATGCTGCGCTTCGGCCGCACCGCGGTGCTGTATCGCGCTCCCGCGGCAGCGGAGGCGAAGTCGACGGTGATCGCCAGCGACGCGTTGACCGCCGCCGACGTCTCCCCGGCGCAGCGGCGGGTGCTGGTGGAGGTGTGCCGCCCGTTCAAGGAGGAGGCGGCGTTCGCCGCTCCGCCCACGAACCAGCAGGTCGCGGACGCGCTGCATCTGAGCGTCGACGCCGTGAAGACCCATATGCGGGCGCTCTTCGACAAGTTCGGCGTCCAGGACCTGCCCCAAAACCGCAAGCGCCTGGCGCTCGTCCAGCGGGCCCTCCAGACCGGGCTGATCACCGACCGCGATCTCTAGCCAACCGGGGCATAGCAACCCCAGGGGGTCATTCAAACCACCCCCGGCGGTCCACGGGTCCAGACCTTGGCTCCCTGGTCGCATCTCCCCCACGCCCCGAAACTCGGAGTGTCGGGAAGAAAACGATCAAGAAGGAGAGACCCGATGACAAACACCAGCAAGATCAACGTCAATCGCAGGCTCACGAGGCGGATCGGTCTCGTCCTCGCCCTGGGCGTGGCGGCCCTGATGGTCGCTCCCGCCACGGGCATGGCGGCTTCCTCGTTCGGCGCCAAGCTGAACGGCACGATCCAGCCCTCGAACTCGCTGCCGGCGCAGAAGTGCGTCTTCGGCATGCCGGCCGAGCCTTGCACCCGCGTCGAGATGGACGCCTACAACCACGCCGGCCACGAGCAGGCGCCGAAGGACGGCGTGATCGGCAAGATCAAGGTGATCGCCGGTGGACCGGGCAGCTTCCGGTTCCAGATCGCCAAGGCCAAGCCGAACAAGGACAAGGCCAAGATCGTCGAGCAGGGGCCAAAGCTCCACTACGACGGTCAGGTCGGCGACGAGCCCTATGAGGTCGAGTCGTTCCACGTGAACGTCCAGGTCGAGAAGGGCGAATACCTGGCGACCAAGTCGCGCAGGACGAGCATGTTGCGGTGCAGCTCCGGCGGCCCCAACCAGTTCCTCTTCCAGCCCGCGCTGCCGGTCGGGGGTCCGTTCCAGACCCTCGACTACACCGACGGCTGCTGGCTGCTGCTCCAGGCCGTCTACAAGTAACGGTCAGGCGAGGAACCGACGAGCGGCGACGGGGCCCCGGCAAAGGGGCCC
>JBOGZC010000091.1:0-12937 GCA_050697075.1 Solirubrobacterales bacterium
TTGCAGGAAGCTCTGCGCTCACCAGGTCCACTGAACAACCTCCCTCTCGATTGAGAAAGGAAAAGACCCTCCCCGATCCCCGGAGAGGGCCTTCCTCAAGTCGGTTGTTCGTTAGCTATCAGTCGAGCACTACCGCGCATACCCATCTATTCGACATTCCGGTCTGACGGCGTGAGGGGCCCTGGACGGTCGTTTGGTGGCGCTAAAGTCGTAGCGTCGGCCTTCGAGAGCCCCATGGTCATGCGTAGGATCCCCTCACAGTGGCCAGCGCGCTGCAGCCATCCGAACTCGCTCCCGGCCTGCTTTTGGGGGAGGACGTCGAGCTAGAACAGGGCGTCGCAATCGGCGCGAACGTCGTCATCCACGCCGGCAGCGCGATCGGGCCCGAGGCCACGATCCAGGACAATGCAGTGATCGGCAAGGCCGCCCTCGTCGGACCACGGTCGAGCGCGCCTCGGGAGGCGACCGCCGGGGCGATCATCGGGCCGGGCGCGGCGGTCCTCTGTGGGGCGATCGTCTTCGCGGGCGCGCGGCTCGCCGAGGGGGCGATCGCCGGCGACCAGTGCCAGGTGCGGGAGCGCAGCGTCGTCGGCGAGAACAGCGTCGTCGGGAGGGGCTGCGCGATCGACAACGACGTCGCGATCGGCCGGGACGTGCGCATCGAGACCGGCTCCTACATCACCGGGCACTCGATCGTCGAGGACGAGGTGTTCATCGGACCCGGCGTCGTCACCACTAACGACAACACGATGGCCCGCTTGGCTCCTGAGACGCCGCTCCCCGCCCCCCGTTTGCACCGCGCCTGCCGCGTCGGCGGGGGAGCGGTGCTGTGTCCGGGGATCGAGGTTGGTGAGGAGGCGTTCATCGCCGCGGGGGCGGTGATCGTTAGGGACGTCCCGCCTCGCGCCGTGGTTATGGGTGTACCTGCACGTCAGGTTGGTTGGGTGCCCGACGAGGACCTCATCGAGCACTGGATATGAGCGGCCCGTCTGAAACCGGCCGCGCCCATTCGCAGAGTGCCTGCTAACAGCGGCGGCTGGTCGCATGCCGGGGATGAGCCTGCTGACTGAGAGCCTCCTTCGATGTCGATCAACCTCGATCCGCAACTGTCGCTCTCGCGGTGGGGTCGGTCCGCTTTCGTCCATCTCGACCCAGGAGGTCAAGCAATGACCTAGACCATTCAAGAAGCGGAAGCGACGGAGCTCAGCTGGGGTTGGTGGCTTCTGGTGCTGGTGGGGTTGCTCAGCGTAGTGGCGGGCGTGATCATTCTGGTCAAGCCCGGCGACAGTCTCGCGACGCTCGCCGTGATCGCCGGCATCTTCCTGCTCGCAGACGGAATCCTCGAGCTCCTGAGCTCGTTCGTGCGGAGCACTCGCAATCGGGGACTGGTCGCACTGTTCGGCGTCCTCAGCGCCATTGTCGGGGTCCTCTTGATCCGCCACCCGATTGGCGGCGTCGCCGCGGTCGCACTCCTGATCGGGCTCTGGCTGATCACCATCGGCGTGATTCGCCTGGCAACCGCCTTCGAGGAGTACGAGAACCGCGGGTGGTACGCCTTGGCCGGAGCGTTGGAACTGGTGGCGGGGATCGTGATCGTCGCCAATCCGAACATCGGCTTCGCGACGTTGGCGATCCTGGTCGGCATCGGCTTCATCCTTAACGGCTTCGGGATGGTTGCCCTCGGCCGGGGCATGCGGATGGTCACATACGGGAGCGCGAGCTAGGCACGAGCACTCATAGGTCGCCGCCGGCGACCCCGCCCGTCAAGATGCCAATGATCCTCTGCTGCCGCTCAGTAGCCGTAGCCTCCGCCCGAGGAGCCGCTCGTCGTGGAGCCGCTGCCGCTCGAGCCGCTGCCGCTCGAGCCGCCTGCTGGAGCGTTTGAGCCATTCGGTTGGACGGCGTACCACAGCGCCCCGAACGAGTTGACGCCGTTGCCGGTCGTGGCGCCGGGACTCGTGTCGGCGGTGTAGGTGTAAAGCGGGCGTCCGTCGTAGGTGACCTGGGTCGATCCGTCGCTGCGGTTGGTCGTTCCCAGCTTCGAGGCAACGACGCCCGTGCCGGCCTTCGGGCTCCCGCTCGTCGTCACGGGAGGCCACACACCGGCGCACGAGCCGCTGCATGCGGACTTCCCGTTGGTGTCCTTGGCGAACACGTAGACGGTGTCGCCCTTGCTATCGGTGAGGATCTGGCCGAGTTGCGCGTTCTTGGCGACCTCGATCGTCGTCGCGCCCCCAGCCGTCGTGGCAGCGGTGCTTGTGCTGGTGCTCGAGCTGCTGCTACCACCGCAACCAGCCAGCGCAACGAGGGCGATGAGGCTGGCGGAAAGCACTGGGAGGGCTTTCATCATGTTCTGCCTCCTTGGTTGGATAGCACGAAGGTGTTTGAACGAGTCTTCGGCCAGTCCTCGGTCTCCAAAATCGCTCGGTGCCCCTTAATACTCCTCCAAAGCGCGCCGAGGTCAAGCTTCAAGCTGAACGACGCAGCTCCCCTGGCGACCAACGCCACCACCCAGGCGATCACGCCGGTCCCCGCGAACGAGATCGACACGAGGCCAACGGGATTCGCGGTGGCCCGGCCCGCGCCACTGCCGGCGACCCAGCTGTCGCTGTTGAGGGTCACCAAGGACGCAAGGTAACCCGGTCATTCAAAGCACCGGAACGCCCGTGACCGTTCCCAGCTACATGTGGCCTGCGAACGCACCGCAGAAGGGGGAACTGCCACCACGCGCGGGAGCTATCGAGCCCCGGATGCGGTCTGGTGCCAGACGCGTACCCAATCGACCTTCAGCTGGGCCGGGAAACGCGTCCTCGACGAGGGGGGGCCCGGCCATCGTCCTCCCACGGCGAGGTTGAGGATGAGGAACATCCGATGGCGAAAAGCCCACGTGTCGCGCTTGGGGTAGCGGCTGCGCCATACCGTCTTATAGGCGCGACCGTCGACGCTGAAGCGGATCCGGTGCGGCCCCCAGCTCGCGGCGTACAGGTGAAATCCGCGAGACAGCGAGCGGCGGGAGGTGAGCTTGCCGCCGATACCGCGTTTGCTGCGGGGACCAGGGCCATGAACAGTCCCGTATACCGTCCTCGGGTGCTGTCCGAGCAGCTCCATGACGTCGATCTCTCCGCAACGCGGATACCCGACCCGGTGGATGTTCGCACCCATCATCCAGAGGGCGGGCCAGAGGCCACGCCCTCGCGGCACGCGCATCCGCGCGGCTATGCGCCCGTACCGAAAGGAGAAGTGACCGAACGTCTTCAGCCGCGCTGACGTGTAACGACGCCGGTGGTGGCCGCGGCGACGCTCGTCACGGGCTGTGATCACTAGGTGACCCCTGCCGTCGAGGCGCGCGTTCTTCAGTCGCCGGGTGTAGCGCTCGAGCTCGTGATTGCCCCATCCGTGTCCGCCGACGTCGTAGCGCCACTTGGTTCGATTCGGGCCGGACCCGGCCCGCCCGTTGAACTCGTCCGACCATATGGGGTGGCCGACGCCTCGTGCCTCGGCCACGGACGCGTCCGACGTGCCGCGCTGAAGCAGCGCGTGCGCGGCAGCCCAGAGGCATGCCGTCGCCACGCACGCTGCGAGCAGGGTTCGCGCCGCGCGCCGAGCCACGGGCGCAAGCTATCGACCGATCCGCCAAGGTTGCGGTCCCACCCCCCGGTGTGGCCAGCGCCGACCTAGTCCGGGTCGTTTGAGCCTGGCCCTCGGTCCTGTTCACCCAGGACCGCCGCGAAGGCGGGCGCAGGTAGGGTGGCCTAGCCGGAGCCGCGGGGGCCTGGCCGCCGACCAGGCTTTCCCGCAGAGAGCTCTCTCGATTCGATGGGCCACATCTTCCTTCTCTCCCTTGTCGCCGCGGCCAACGCGAGCCTGCTCGCCGCGGTGACGGTGATGCTCTTCCTGCCGAGCCCCAAGCGGCTGCTGCTTGGCTACCTCGTGGGTGCTCTGCTGATCAGCCTGACGACGGGCTTCGTGATCGTCTTTGCCGTGCACAACTCGAGCGCGACCAGCACGGCGCAGAACAGCCTCAGCCCGTCCATGGACATCACCCTGGGGCTGATCGCCCTGCTGGTCGCCTACGTGCTCCAGGGCGGTCACGATGAGCGGCTGAAGCGTCGGCGCAAGAAGAAGGATGAGGGGGCGGAGAAGTCTCCCTCGAAGGTCGAGCAACTCCTGGGCAGAGGCTCTGCTCGCGTCACCTTTGCGGTCGGCGTCGCGCTCACGCTTCCCGGCGTCGCCTACCTCGCCGCGCTCCGTGACCTCGACGAGATGAACTACGGAGCGGTGCCGACGGTCCTGATCATCCTCGGCTTCAACGTCATGCTGCTGATCTTGCTGGAGATTCCGCTGCTCGGCTACGCGCTCGCGCCCGAGAGGACCGTGGTGGAGGTACAGCGCTTTAGGGCCTGGCTCAGCCGAAGCGGCCGGCGGATGGCGATCATCGGTGCCGCGGGCATCGGCGCGTTCCTGGTCGCTCGTGGTGTGATCGAGCTCCTCACCTAGTCCGCTGCGCCAAACCTAAGTCACCTGGCTGCGTCTTCGAGGGTTCCCACTGAGCTCCCTGACCCGGGGCCCAGAGGTCAGGCACCCGCGTTGATCGTGCAGGATGGCGGCGCGGTGAATCCGCTCGGAGCGGTCGCAGTGATAGTCGCTGTCTTGTTGGCCCCGCTCTCCACGACCGTGAACGTGTTGTTCGCCGGTCCGGTGGTGATGTTGACCGTCGTGGTGCCCGTCCCCACAGCACTGAAGCCGAAGTTGGTGGTGTTGCTCAGCGTGAGCCCGACCCCGATGCTGGAGGTGCTCCGGAATGAGTTGCCGTACGCGTCGTTGGGAACGATGATCGTGAAGCCGGTAGAGGAGTTCTTCGCGACCGAGACTGGGCAGGTGCGGTTGTATGAGAGGGTGACGCCCGCCGAGTTGACCGAGATCGTCGCCGTGCCGGTGAGGCTGGGAGAGCTCGCGCTGGCGGTCAGGTTGTTGGAGCCGGCGGCGAACAGGGTCGCCGACAGCGTTGTCGTGCTGACCCCGTTGGTGAACGAGACGGTGCTGGTCGGGTAGTTCGGGGCGTTTCCGCCCGGACTGGTGGAAGCGCCGCTCCAGGCGATCGTGTGGTTGCCGTTCGCGTAGCCGGTGGCCGTGTTGTTGTAGGCGTCCTGGGCTGTAACCGTGACCGTATTGAAGGCCGTGCCGGCCGTGGCGGTGGCTGGCGCCGTGACCTTGAAGTGGTCCGCTGCCGCCGAGTTGACCGAGATCGTCGCCGTGCCGGTGAGGCTGGGAGAGCTCGCGCTGGCGGTCAGGTTGTTGGAGCCGGCGGCGAACAGGGTCGCCGACAGCGTTGTCGTGCTGACCCCGTTGGTGAACGAGACGGTGCTGGTCGGGTAGTTCGGGGCGTTTCCGCCCGGACTGGTGGAAGCGCCGCTCCAGGCGATCGTGTGGTTGCCGTTCGCGTAGCCGGTGGCCGTGTTGTTGTAGGCGTCCTGGGCTGTAACCGTGACCGTATTGAAGGCCGTGCCGGCCGTGGCGGTGGCTGGCGCCGTGACCTTGAAGTGGTCCGCTGCCGCCGAGTTGACCGAGATCGTCGCCGTGCCGGTCTTCGAGGTCTGTGTCGTGTCGTTCACGGTCACGGTCTGGCTGCCGGCTGTCGTCAGCCTCGTACCTTGGTCGAACGTATGGCTCCCAAGGTCCCCGGCCGCGAAGGTGTAGTTGTTCGGAAGATCGGGAGCGCTGGAGTCCGAGCTCGTGAAGTGAACCGTCCCCCCGTAACCCGTCATCGTGTTGTTCGAGGCGTCCTTCGCGGTGACCGTGACGTCAAAGGGCACACCCGCCGTCGCGTCTGTAGGTGTCGCCACCGTGAAGTGATCGAGCGTTGCCGCCACAGCCACGTCGCTGCTCGTGCCCGTTGCCGTCCACGTCCGATACACCGCCGTGACCGCGTAGTGGTAGGTGCCGTCAGGAACGGCGGTGTCGTCGCACGAGGTCGACGACGTCAGGGACGATGGATTCGTTCCGCAGGCGGTCGAGGTCGAGGAGTCGCTGTTATCGACTCGTGTGACGTAGTAGCCCGTCGGAGAGGCCCCGCCGTTCCCGAGCCCGGACCCGCTCCAGTTGACGTGGACCGTCCCTGCGGACGCGTTCGAGGGCACCGACACGTTCGTCGGCGGGTTCAGGGTCCCGACCGTCGCTGATGCGGTCCCGGCCCCCTGTGTGGTCCAGAACCCCCATGCGCCCGCCGCGGCGATCAGGAGCGCCACCGCCGGCAAGCAGATCTTCGACAGGCCGCGCAAGCTCACTTGCCGGCGCTCCCGCTGTAGCTGAAGGTGATCGTTGCGTTCTTGCACGCATCCTGGTTCCAGGGCTGATTGAGCATCTCGACCTGGGGCTTGGCGGTGTCGGAGATGCCGAGCTGCCCGAGAGTCCTCGTCTGTCCTGCCGGGAGGGTGATCGGGTAGCGAGCAGCTGGGATCTGGGCGACCGCGAAGTTCTGTGCCGCGCTGCAGCCCGCCCTGTTCGTCCCCGCGAGCCCGACACCGAGGCCCGTGATCCGCAGGTTGAAGCCGTACGGGTTAGTCAACGCCAGGTCGAGCGGCACCCGGCTCCCGGGCGCCAAGGGCGCCGTCGGATTCCCCGCGATCCGGAAGTCCTGGGTCGGCTGGACGACCAGCGTCGCGGCGGTGGATCGAGAGGCCGACTTGCCCGCGATGCTCCCCGTGCCGGTGATCGTGAGGTCATAGCTACCAACCGCGATGCTCCGCACGGTCCCGATCTGAAGCGAGGTCCCCGAACCGGAGGCTGCGACGGTTGCGCTCGGGTTCCACGAGGCGGTGGCGCCGCCTGGGAGCCCACTCACCGACAGTTTGACCGGCCCCGTGAAGCCGGCGGTCCGAGTCACGTTGACGCGGTAGCTGGTCTGATCCCCCTGCAGCACTGACCGGCTCCAAGGTGAGGCCATGAGGTTGAAGTTCGGGTGCGACGACTCCTGGACCACCAAGGTGACGGTCGCGGTGTGCGAGAGGCTCCCGCTGGTCGCCGTGATCAGGGGGTGTGATGTGCCGGTGGGCGTATTCGACCCAATCTTGATGGCGAGCCGCGCGCGGCTGATCCGCGGGGGAAGAACGTTCGACTTCGTCCCGTCGCTCAGCTGCCAGCTGGCGGACGCCCCGCTGGGCAGCTGGCTTGCCTTCAAGCTCACGGATCCGTTGAATCCATTCAGCCTCTTCACGGTCACGGTGTAGGTCGCCGTCTGGCCTCGGTTCACTGTCTGCGTGACGGGTGTCCGTGTGATCGAGAAGTCGGGCGATCCAGAGGCCCCGAAGACCGCGTAGGCGCCAAATCCGAGCCCGGCCAGGACCCCGGTCATCGCGAGACCGAGCCTAAGCCGCATCCTTGTCCTGTTCCATGGGGTTGTCATGTCTTCGTTGCTCTCGGATCCGTTCGTGTGGATCGAAGGGGAGCGGAGGGGCGGCCGGTCGAGACCGCCCCGTTCGTGCTCCTTCCTTCCCTGCCTTCCCTGCCTCGCTAGGAGTTGCTGTCGACCGTGTACGCGAGGTTGATCGTTGCGCCCTTGCACGCATCCTGATTCGTGTTCGGGTTCGACATGAACACGTGACCGTCGACAGAGTGCGTACCAGAAGCGGCCAGATCGGTGTCCAAGGTGACGCTGTGCGGGTTCGAGTCTCCGGACCCCTCACTGTCCGCCTTGTACGTGAACCAACTCGCCGAGCAACCATCGGTAGCGTGCGCCGAGTCGATCGAGATCGCCACGTGCAGGTTCTGGACATGCTGACTCTGTGTCGAGCTCGAGTTAGTCACCGTGGTCGTCACGGGGACGCTGCCTCCGGGGTAGATCCCATTTGCCGGATCGCCGGAAACTGTGACCCCGGCGTCGGTGCCCGCGGTCGCGGAGCCCGAGCCCGATCCGGACGTGGTCCAGAAAGCGAAGGCGAGGGCGCCGGCCGTAACTGCGCCGATGACACCCGACGCGACCAGCGCCCGCCTCTTGGTGAACATGTGCTTGAACATCCACTGACCTCCTTGGTCATCCGTGTCAAGGAGCCCAGTGGCCAAGCACCTGTTGCCGAAGCAAGCGCCTGAGAGTGACCTCAGGAGGACTCGTCCGTGACTCCTGTTCCTGAGGCGAAACTACCTAGGCTGTCTAGCGCAAACTATGGACTTGTACTAAGTATTTGGAGCGTCGTAGAGCTTCTCCGGCTCCCGACTTACCGCTTTTTTTGGGACCGAATACCGCATGGCGGGGAGGTGCGCGTCCTGAAGCGAAGGTGGAACGGCGCCGATTTGCTGCATAGAGAGCCCGGTAAGCTCATTGCCCGAGCGATGAGGCTCGCTCTATAACCGCGCTCCGGCGCTGATGGCCTCTACCTCTAGTCGAACAGACGCGTGGAGCCTGACGCTGTGAGTCGTGACTTCTTCCTCTTTCTCGCCGTTTTTGTCGCCTCTCTCGTTGAGGGCGTCGAGGCAGTGACCATCGTCCTTGCGGCCGGGCTGACGCGAGGCTGGCGTTCAGCCCTGGCGGGGGCCGCCGTCGCCTCGGTCGCGCTGGCGGCGACCGTCGCCGTGCTCGGTCCGGCGCTGACTGCGCTGCCGATCAACGTCCTGCGGCTAGTCGTCGGCGCCCTGCTGCTGATCTTCGGGCTGCAATGGCTGCGCAAGGCGATCCTCCGCGCGGGCGGCTTTGTGGCCGTCCACGATGAGGAGGCGATCTTCGCCGCCGAGCTCGCCGCCGCCAGGGCGGTGGGCCGCGAGCCGCGAGGCATCGACGGCTACGGCTTCACGGTCAGCTTCAAGGGCGTTCTGCTCGAAGGCCTTGAAGTGGCGTTCATAGTCGTCACCTTCGGCTCCAACCAGGACAACATCCCGCTCGCCGCGCTTGCGGCTTGTGCCGCGGCCCTGCTGGTCATCTTTGCGGGCGTCGCCGTGCGCGCACCTCTGAGTCGAGTGCCCGAGAACACGCTCAAGTTCGCGGTCGGCGTGATGCTCACCGCCTACGGCACCTTCTGGGGAGCTGAGGGTGCTGGAGCAGACTGGCCCGGCGGCGACGCGGCGATCCTCGTCTTGATCGGCCTCGCTTTTGTTACTTCGGTGGCGCTCCTCGCGGCGACGCGAAGGCGGCACGCCCGACTACCCGCTGCGGCTACGACCGCGGTCCCGACGACTTGATGGGCCCACTCCGAAGGCTCGCCGTGTTCCTGTACGACTTCGTCGTTGGCGACGATCCGCGGATCGCGATGGCGGTAGTGGTCGCGCTCGGGCTGACGGCCGTGGTGGCCGGGGCCGGTGTCTCAGCGTGGTGGGTCCTGCCGCTTGCAGTCGTGGCCGTCCTCGGCTTCTCGATCCATCGCGCCACGGACCCTGCACGAAATAGAGCGAACACGACTGACCTCACTTAGCTCGGCCCTGAGCGATGAGGCTCGCTCTATGGTCTGCTCGCCAGCCCTTGTCACCTGCCGCGATAAGCCTTACGGTCGTGACATGAGCGAGGGTCGCAGCGAAGAGCCTGAGGATCCGGAGGAGGCCACCGACGTCGGTCTGGCGGGGCTTCCCCTCGCCCCCCGCACGCGTCATCTCCTCGCGCTCGAATTCGGGGATCGCAAGGACTTCGACGATCCGCGGCTCGAATGGCGGCGGCTGTTCTCCGAGATGCTGGGGACATTCTTCCTGGTGCTCGTCGCGGCCGGCGGCGGGCTGCTCCACGCGAAGGGCCAGATCAGCCTCGCGGCCGCGGTTGTCGCGCCCGGCCTCATGGTGATGGCGATCATCTTGTTCATGGGGGCCGTCTCCGGAGCGCACTTGAATCCAGTGGTCTCCCTCGCCTTTGGGATGCGCGGCGACTTCCCCTGGAAGCGCCTACCCGGCTACATCGTGATCCAGCTCATTGGGGCAACGCTCGCCTGCCTGTTCCTGCTGGCAGTGTTCGGCAACATCGAGCACCTCGGGGCGACGCTGCCAGGTGCCGGATACCAGAAGTGGCAGGCCCTGCTGATGGAAGCAGCTTTGACCGCCGGCCTCGTAAGCGTGATCTTGGGAACCGCTTCCGCGGCACAGAACGTGGGCGCGATCGCCGCGCTCGGCGTCGGCGGCTACATCGCGCTCGCCGGCCTGTGGGCGGCACCTGTGAGCGGCGTTTCGATGAATCCGGCCCGTTCGTTCGGTCCGGCTCTCGTGAGTGGCGATTTCGCCAGCTATTGGGTCTACGTGGCGGGGCCGATCGCCGGGGCGCTGATCGCGGTTGGCTGTGCGGCGATTCTTCGTGGTCGCGGGGGCAGCGCCATCTCGCGGGCCGCAGGGTCCGGCCTTCTTGACCCGGGTAATGTCACCGCGCGGCAACGCCTGATTCGCAGGCTCGAGGGGGGCGAGGACGACCCGCCCGGTCCGCCCGAGCGATAAATCATAGGTGCGGGTCCCCTACTCCGACCTCGCGCGCCACGTGCAGCGGGCCATCGAAGAGCGGGAGCCACGAGCTGAGGGCGGCCGAGCGCACGGGGGTCGTCGAACCACTCTCTGGCCTGAGCCCCCACGTCATCGCCCTCGATCACGAAGACGACCTCGCTAGGCGACAGGAAGATCGATCGTCGGATCCGGGCTTCGCCGAAATCCTCGGCCGGCTCGGCCGCGGCCAGCTCTCTGGCGCGTTCGTAAGCGTCGGCCTTGAGTCTGGCGACGAGGACCAGCCGCTCCAAAGGCGCCCCGGACATCTAGCCGGCCTCCAGGGCGGTGATGATCGGCTCGGTGTCGAGGTACCCATAAAAGGACGAGGGCATGCCGTCAGTCAGCCGCCAGACGTGTGCAAACGGGACCTCAAAACGCCGATCGGCTGATCGGGTGCGGCCCCGGACGCGCCCCAGGACGACGATCGTGTCGCCCGCCTCGAGGAATTCCTCTGGATCGGACCACGGGCCCTCCACGTGCTCCTGATAGATCTCCACGACGGCCTTGACACCGAGATGCCCGTGGTGCGTGCCTCCCCATGGCAGCGCACCCGGAAGAGTCCACTCGATGTCGTGGGTCAGCGCCTCGCTGAGCTCGTCGAGATCGCCGCGCTGTACGGCCTGATAGATGCGTTGCAACGATTTGACCTCTTCCTCAACCACGCTGGCCTCCATCTCAGTTGTGCACGCTCATATTGTCCAACGCGAGACCCGCAAGAGTCATTCTCGCTCCCGGGCATCGTTGGATCACGGCTGC
This sequence comes from Solirubrobacterales bacterium, assembly GCA_050697075.1. Lineage (GTDB taxonomy): Bacteria > Actinomycetota > Thermoleophilia > Solirubrobacterales > 70-9 > AC-56. The sequence goes on from JBOGZC010000091.1 coordinate 11,194, forward strand.
CGCGTACCACGCGAGCGCCGCCGCCGCTAGCCGCGCTCGAGCTCCTTCTCGCGCAGCTCAATCCGGCGGATCTTGCCGGTGAGGGTCTTCGGCAGGTCGTCGACGAACTCGATCTTGCGCGGATAGGCGTACGCGGATAGGTGGGCCCGGACGAAGTTCTTGATCTCGCCCGCGAGCTCGTCAGAGGGCTCGTAGCCCTCGACCAGAACGACGAACGCCTTCACCACGTGACCACGCCCGGGGTCTGGCGAGGCGACCGCCGCGGCCTCGCGGACAGCGGCGTGCTCGATGCATGCCGACTCCACCTCGAACGGTCCGATTCGGTAGCCCGCGGAGATGATCACGTCGTCCGCGCGACCGGCGTACCAGAAATAGCCGTCCTTGTCCTCCTTGGCGGCGTCCTTGGTGTGGAACCAATCGCCGGCAAAGGTCTCCTCCGAAGCCTCCGGGTTGTTCCAGTAGCCGAGTGGGTAGTGCGGGTTCGATCTCGCCCGCAGGCAGATCTCGCCGCGCTCGCCCTGGGTGACCGGCTGCTCGTCCTCGTCCAGGATCCGCACATCCCAACCGGGCACCGGCTTGCCCATCGAGCCCTCGCGAACTTCCATGAACGGGTAGTTGGCGCACAGCGGATATGACTCGGTGAGCCCGTAGTAGTCGAGCACCGTGATTCCGTACTGCTCGCGAAACCAGCGAATCGCCTCGGGATTGAGCGGCTCTCCGGCGGAACAGACGACGCGAAACCTCTGTGGATAGCGCTCACCGGCATCGCCCATGGCCATCATCGCCCGCATCGCGGTAGGGGTGGTGAACACGTTCGTGACCCCGTGCCTCGACAGTACCTCGAGCTGCTTGGCCGGATCGAAGCCGCCCTCGCGCACGTAGACGAACTGGGTGGCGCCGAGGCGCCAGGGACCCAGGAGTGGGGCGATGCCCGCCGCCCACGCCCACTCTCCCATCCCGTGGAAGAGTTCGCCGTCGCGGACGTCGTGGCAGTAGATGAACTCTTGATGGGCAAGGATGTAGCGGTGGGCGTGGAGGATGCCCTTCGCGAGCCCGGTGGTGCCCGATGAGTAGTACAGCTGCGCCGGGTCATCCGCTGCGGTGTCGATGGTGTCCGCCCTGTCGTCGGTGCCGGCCAGAAGGTTTTCATCCAGCAGCAGCACCTCCTGAACCAGGTCGCCGGGCATGCGCTCCGCCTGGTCCGGCGAGCAGACAATGAGCTTCGCCTGGGAGTCGGAGATCCGGTGGCGGATTCCCTCGTCCCCGTAGAGCACGGACATCGAGAGCAGGATGGCCCCAAGCTTCCAGGTGCCGAAGAAGATCGCTGCCGTTTCCGGCGTCGCAGGGGCGACAACCGCGACTCGGTCGCCGCGCTCCACGCCGTGAGCGCTCAGCATGTTCGCCGCGCGCGCGGATAGCGACTGCAACTCGCCCCAGCTCACGCGGCGCTGGTTGCCGTGAAAGTCCTCCCAAACCATCGCCAGCTTGTTGCGGGGGTGCCTGTCGCAGACGTCCGCAGCGATGTTGTAGCGGTCTGGGACGCTCCAGCTATGGGCAGCGCAAGCGGCCTCATAGGAGCCGAACTGTGTCTCGGTGCCAGCTGCCGCCATCGCTTTCCTCATCCGATCGCCCGTCGCGCTCGTCGCCCAGTCTCCCACTGCGGCGCTCCTTCGTGGCGAGCGGGGCCTCGAGCGAATGCCAGATGATTTCGCTACAGGATGGTCGGCGTGAGCATCGCTCACGC